>NZ_CAINTR010000008.1 GCF_903853455.1 uncultured Magnetospirillum sp. | reverse complement strand
GCGGCAAAGGTCCTCGACATACGCCTCAAATCGCGATTCACTATCGCCAGCCATTCCATGGAGCCCCATGCTCACCCCCCTATTGAGCAGACCAATCTCCATTGATACCACGATGGCTTGCTTTATGACACAGTAGAACTAAAGGGTATAGGACGATTCGGATCAGCCGTTGCGCCCCGGCATCAACCGGCGGTAGGACAGGGCCTCGGCCACATGGATGCGGCGCACCGCGTCCTGGGAGTCGAGGTCGGCCAGGGTGCGGGCGACCCGCAGCACCCGGTGCCAGCCGCGCGCCGACAGCCGCATGCGTTCGGCCGCTTCGGTCAGCAACTGGCGGCCGCCGGCATCGGGAGAGGCAATCTTTTGCAGCAGCTCGCCATCGGCCTCGGCATTGGTGCGCGGCCCCAGCTCGCGGTAACGGTCGGACTGGATGGCGCGGGCGGCGGCGACCCGGCGGGCCACCTCGGCCGAGCCCTCGGCCGGTGGCGGCAGCGACAGGTCGGCGGGACTGACCGCCGGCACCTCCACATGGAGATCGATGCGGTCGAACAACGGTCCCGAAATGCGCGACTGGTAGTCCTGGCCGCATTTGGGCGCCTTGTTGCAGGCCAGGGCGGCGTCGCCGAGATGGCCGCAGCGGCAGGGATTCATCGCCGCCACCAACTGGATACGGGCGGGATAGGTGACATGGGCGTTGGCGCGGGCCACCACGGCGCGCCCCGATTCCAGCGGTTGGCGCAAAGCCTCCAGGGCGCCGCGCTGGAACTCGGGTAGCTCGTCGAGGAACAGCACGCCGTTATGGGCCAGCGACACCTCGCCCGGCTTCGCCCGCAGGCCGCCGCCCACCAGCGACGGTGTCGAGGCGGAGTGGTGGGGGTCGCGGAACGGGCGCTGGCGCAACAGCTTGCCGCCGGCCAGCTGTCCCGCCACCGAATGGATCATGCTGACCTCCAGCGCCTCGGCCGGCGCCAGCGGCGGCATCAGGCCGGGCAGGCGGGCCGCCAGCATGGACTTGCCGGAGCCGGGCGGGCCGATCATCAACAGGTTGTGGGCGCCCGCCGCCGCCACTTCCAAGGCGCGCTTGGCCGATTCCTGGCCCTTGATGTCACGCAGGTCGAGGGCATGGTCGCCCTCCTCGGCGATCTCCGGGACCGGCGGGCTCAGCACCTGGGTGCCCTTGAAATGATTGATCAGGGCCAGCAGCGAGGCCGGCGCCAGCACCTCGATGCCGCCGGCCCAGGCGGCCTCGCCCCCTTGCGCCGCCGGGCAGATCAGCCCCCTGTCGTTGCTCCGCGCCGCGATGGCGGCGGGCAGCACCCCGGCGACGGCGGCGATGGAGCCGTCGAGGCCCAGCTCGCCCAGGGCGACGTAGCCCTGGATCTCGTCGGGTGGCACCACCCCCATGGCGGCCAGCAAGCCGAGGGCGATGGGCAGGTCGAAATGGCTGCCCTCCTTGAGCAGGTCGGCCGGCGCCAGGTTGACGGTGATTCGTTTCGGCGGCAGCGTCAGCCCGATGGCGTTGAAGGCGGCCCGCACCCGTTCGCGGCTTTCCCCCACCGCCTTGTCGGGCAGCCCCACGATGGTGAAGGCGGGCAAGCCGGCGGCGACCTGAACCTGGACATCGATGTCGAGGCAGTCGATGCCGGAAAAGGCGACGGTGGGGGCATGGGTGGTCATGTCACGGAGTCCTTTGGCGGATCATTCGATCATTCCCCGGCGCGACCGTCAGGAGACGCTGGGTCCGGGACTCACCCCTGCCTTTGGAACCGGCGGAGTTGCGGTTGCCAAAGTGAGAAAACCACAGAGGCACAGAGACACAGAGATGCCGTCCGGGTGGTAACGCCGTGCGTCCCGTCGGCGCGGCGAATGATTTCATGAAACCCTTGAAGGGACCCCGGGCGTTGCGGGCGGCACGGCCTCTTCGTGTCTTCGTGCCTCCGTGGTGAATCCTCTTTTCCGCATCCGATCCTCGGCCGCTCCTGAAACGACAGCTTAAGGCCGACGTTCCCTCAATGGCTGCCGGGAGACTATAGGGGTTGCCTGCAAGCGGCGCCAGAGGCGGGACGCGGATTGATGGACCTCGCGCGCAAGCGGGACCTTTGCGAAATTCGGTCTTGGCCCGCCTTGTCCTTCGAGACGCCGCCATGGCGGCTCCTCAGGATGAGGCTACTCGAAATCATCGTTAAAGGCCCTCATGCCTTCCGGAGCGTAGCGTCTCGAAGGACGAGGGCCGTCGCGAATGATCCCGTGGGCGTTTCGCAAAGGTCCCGCAAGCAGGAGAAGCTGGCGCTGTCCTGCCGACCGGATCGCCGCCGCCTTCGGCGTGCCGGTGCGCGAGCTGTTCTGACCCCGTCGTTATGCGGCGTGGGGCTGGATATCCGCGAGGATGGCGCCGATTTGCCGTTTGCGTTCCAGAAGATCGTATTCGACCTGTAGGGCCAGGAACATCCCTTCCGACACCCCGAAATACCGCGCGAGGCGCAGGTCGGTGTCGGCGGTGATGGCCCGTTGGCCATGGATGATTTCGTTGATCCGGCGGGGCGGCACATGGATCGCTCGGGCCAGGGCATTCTGCGACAGCCCCATGGGCTCCATGAAATCCAGGGCAAGAATTGCGCCGGGATGCGGGTTGGGCAGCGGATCAGCGGTGATAGTCGATGATTTCGACATCGGTCGGACCTCCTGCGGACCAGCGGAAGCAGATGCGCCACTGGTCATTGACGCGAATGCTGTGATGCCCGGCACGATCACCAAGCAAGGCCTCAAGCCGGTTGCCCGGCGGCACGCGAAGATCGTCCAGCTCCTTGGCCGCCGCCAACAGACGCAGCTTGCGCAGCGCGACCGCCTGAATATGGGAGGGAAGGCGGCGGCTGCGCTCACCCGTCCAGATGAGGCGTGTTTCCCCGCACCGGAATGAGACGATCATCGGCCGATTATAACGCCATGCGTCATATAACGCAATGCGTCATGGCTGGTAATGCGGGATAAGCCCGCCTCGAACCGGCCGCCCTTGAAATGATTGCTCAAGGTCGATGTCCCCCCCATCGGCTGCTGGGCGACTATAGGGACTGGATACAATTCACGCCAGAGGCAGGACGCGGATTGATTGATGGGGGCGGCAGGCAAGCGATGATGACGCGTGGCGGGGAGCGAGGACTATAGGACTATCATCTTGGTGGCTTTGGTCATCGAAAAGACCGACTCCGCCCAACCCCCGGCGCAGTTAACCGCCAACTTCAAGCGTAGTTTTTCGGCGGCATGGAGGCCCGAAATCTCAACCACGTTCGCAGTCACGGCCCCATATCAACGGTAAACGCCGTTCATACAAGCCAAACCGCCTTGCCTATCAAGCGGTTGGCACCGGTGCCGTGGCGCTGCGGCGGGTCTCGATGGCGTCCCAGATCAGGGCTTCGATGCATACGCCATCGAACCGATCGATCTGTTGGATGCCGGTGGGCGAGGTGACGTTGATCTCGGTGAGGTAGTCGCCGATGACGTCGATGCCGACGAAGACCAGACCGCGCTCCTTCAGGGTCGGGCCGATGGCGGCGCAAATGTCGCGCTCGCGGGCCGTCAGCTCGGATTTCCGCGCGGTTCCGCCCACATGCAGGTTGGAGCGGGCCTCCCCCTCGGCGGGAACCCGGTTGACCGCACCGACCGCCTCGCCATCCACCAGGATGATGCGCTTGTCGCCTAGGCGAACCTCGGGCAGATAGCGCTGCACCATCACCGGCTCGCGGAACAGCTGGGTGAACATCTCCAGCAGCGAGTTGAGGTTCTCGTCGCCCGGCGTGATGTGGAAGACGCCGGCGCCGCCGTTACCGAATAGCGGCTTGACGATGATATCCTTGAATTCGTTGCGGAAATCCATGATCTGCTCGCGATCCGAGGTGATCAGGGTCGGCGGCATCAGCCCACCGAAATGGGTCACCAGCAGCTTTTCCGGGGCGTTGCGCACCTGGGTGGGGTCGTTGACCACCAGGGTGCGGGGGTGGATGTGGTCCAGCAGATGGGTGGCGGTGATATAGGCCATGTCGAAGGGCGGATCCTGGCGCATCAGCACCACGTCCATGGTGGCCAGGTCGATCAGCTGGGCCTCGCCCAGGCCGAAATGGTCGCCCTTGGCCCGCCGCACCGTCATGGGCCGCAGCCGCGCCAGCACCCGTCCGTTGCGGAAGGCCAGGTCGCGCGGTAGGTAGTGGAACAGGGCATGGCCGCGCTTCTGCGCCTCCAGCGCCAGCGCGAAGGTGGAATCGGCATCGATGTCGATGCTTTCCAGGGGGTCCATCTGGATGGCGACGGCAAGGCTCATGGGAAAGTTCCTTTCGTATTGTCCCTCAGGCGCCGGGCGGGCCACCTCCGTGGCCCTTGGCTTTCGCGCCACGAGGCGCGGCGGGCCTTGCCCTTGCCTCGGCACGAGATCGGGCCTCGGATTTTCGTGTCTATCAATTCAATCGACCCCTCAGCTCGGCCAGCAGGGCCTGAGTGCGGGCGCGGGCCTGGGCGTTGGTGGTGCGCGCGACGAACTGCTCCAGCGCCGCCACCGCGCCGCCGGGATTGTCGAGACGCATGTGCATCAGCCCCGCCTCCCGCCACAGCAGCGCCAGGTCGGGCGCCAGCAGCAAGGTGGCCTCCACCACCTCCAGCGCCCGGTCGATGCGGCCGCAGCGCAACAGCCGCAGCTTGGTCTCGTTCTGCAGCCGGACCACCATCTCGCGGTTGCCCATGGCGGTGTAATGGGATGGTTCCAGCTCGGAGGCGAGGCCGGTGGCGACCTTCAGCAGGGCGCGCATGTCCGGCGGCTCCATCACCCGGCCGCCGGCCGCCGGGTCCAGGATCAGCCGCCGGCCGCCGCGATCCTCGATGCGCAGCAGGAAATGGACCGGAAACGCCAGTCCCTCCGCCGTTAGCCCGGCGGCGCGCGCCACATCCAGCACCAGCAGCCCCAGGGCGGCGGGCACGCCGCGGCGGCGGTCGATCACGCACATCAGATTGGCATTGTCGACCTCGTCGTCGTCGCGGTCGTCGCCGCGAAAGCGATGCTTGCGGCCGATCACCTCGAACAGCGACTCCGCCAATTGCTCGGCATGGGGGCCGGCGGCGGCGGCGCTGACCTCCTGGGCCAGTTCCGCTATGTAGGTCAGATACCCATCGACGGCGGCGCCAGGCCGGGCCAGCGCCGCCAGCAGCAGCGCCGCTTCCACCGGCCGGACGGCGCCGTCATCCAGTCTGGCCAGCCCGGCCAGCCGCGCCCGTGCCGTGACGGCGGCTTCGGTCATCAGCCGCCGTTCCGCTTGGGATCGGTCTTGAGGATGACATGGTTGATCACCCGCTTGACGCCGCTGGTGTCGCGGGCATGGGCGATGACGCGGGCAAGCTCGGTCTCGCTCTGGGCGATGCCCAGCAGGTAGACCACCGAATCGGTGACGTCGATGGTGTAGTTGATGTTCTTGACCTCGGAATCGGTCAGCAGCCGGGTCTTCAACTTCTCTTGAATCCAGAGGTCGTGGGTCTGGTCGAGGCCAGGCTGGCTGACCGGGCGGACCTGGATCTCGTTGAGGACCTCCTTGACGCCCGAGGCCTGCCAGGCCAGCCGCACCGCGTCGGCGCGGGCCTGGTCGGTGGTGACCACGCCGGTCAGCATGACGCGGCCCTCGCTGATGTTCAGGGTGACCTGGCGGTACATCTCGATGTCGCGGTCGAACCATAGGTGGTTGATCTCCACCTGGATCTTGGCGTCGTCGATGGCGCCGCCGATGCCGCGCTCCTGGGCACCGGCGACGCCGGCGGTGGCGCCGGCTCCCACCACGGTGGCGGCGCAGCCGGAGACGGCCCCGCCCAGAACGGCGACCAGCAACACTCTCAGCAGCGGTTGAACACGGGTCACGGGCCAGCTCCTTCTTGTAATTGGGCAGGTCAGTTTAGGCGGTTGGCCGCCAAGCGTCCAGAATATGGCGCGGCAGCCGTCCCGGCGCCACCAGCATGGCGTCGAACCGCACCCCGCAGCCGGCAAGCTCGGGCCGGCGGGCCAGGAAGGCGGCGGCGGCCCGTTCGATGCGGCGACGCTGGGCGGGGCTTAGGCAATCCGCCGCTTCCGCCAGACTCGGCCGTGCCTTGACCTCGACGAAGGCGACCACGGCGCCGCGCTTGGCGATGATGTCCACCTCGCCCGCGCCGGATCCGCGCCCGGTCACGCTGCCGCGCGCCAGGATGCGGTAGAGCCTGAGGCGCAGCCACAGCACCGCCAAGGTCTCGGCGGCCTTGCCCCGTCGGCGGGCGGCCTGGCGATCCAAGGACTTCATTCCTCGTTGTCGCCACGGAACAGTCGCAGCGCCATGGCGTAAACCTCGCGGCGGGGATGACCGGTTTCGGCGGCGACCAGGGCGGCGGCATCCTTGATGGAGGAACCTTCGGCGACGGTGGCGCGCAACCGCGCCTCGATCTCCTCGACCCCGATGGCCTCGCCGGTGCCGGGCGGGGCGACGACGATCACCACCTCGCCGCGCGGCGGCGTCTGGGCATAGCGGTTGGCCAGGTCGAACAGCGGACCGCGTCCGACCTCCTCATGCATCTTGGTCAGCTCGCGCGCCACCGCCGCGTCGCGGTTGCCCAGCACCGTGGCCATGTCGGCCAGGGCTTCGGCGACCCGGTGCGGCGATTCGAAGAACACCAGGGTGGCGGGCGAGGCTTCCAGCTCCTTCAGCACGGCGCGGCGGCCGGCCCCGCGCGACGGCAGGAAGCCGGCGAACAGGAAACGATCGGCCGGCAGCCCCGACAGTTGCAGCCCGGTCAGGGCCGCCGAGGCTCCCGGCACGGCGGTCACCGGGATGGCCTGCTCGACGCAGGCCTGGACCAGCCGGAAGCCGGGATCGGAGACCAGGGGGGTGCCGGCGTCGGAGACCAGCGCCACCACGGCGCCCTGTTGCAGCTTGGCGATCAGGGCGGGCCGCGCCTTGTCGGCGTTGTGGTCGTGGTACGGCGTCAGCCGGGCCTTGAGGCCCAACAGCTGCAACAGCCGGCCGGTAACCCTGGTGTCCTCGCAGGCCACCAGGTCGGCCTCGGCCAGGACGTCCAGGGCGCGCAGCGTGATGTCGCGCAGATTGCCGATGGGGGTGGCCACCAGATAGAGGCCGCCGGCCGGTTTACTTCCGCGTCCCCACGGTCTACCCTCTGGCAGGTCGGCGGCGACGGAGTCTTCCACGCCGCCCACTTCTTCCGAGGAGGATTTGCTTGCGCCGGTCCGTGTTCCGGTGGCGCTTGGTCGCTGCCTTGCCATTGATTGCCGTCCTGGTGGTGTCGGGCTGTCAGCAAAAGCCAGAGGTATCACCTTGGCTCGGCGGAACCAAGCCCGCATCCCAGCCGCCGATTATCGCCGTGCCGGTTCCGCCTCCGCAAAACCCGCCGCTGCCGCCGGAAAGCCCGCCGCCGCCGCCGCCTGTCACCGCCGACACCCTGCCCGGCCGGGTGCCGCTGCCGAGCGAGGGCGACTCGATTTTCGCACCGCCGCCGAATGTTGCGCAACCGGTTCCGCCGGTTGCCGCCAAGCCGGCGCTTCCGAAAGCCGAGGTGCGGGCCGCCCTGCTGCTGCCGTTGTCGGGACCTCAGGCCGCTACCGGTCAGGTCATGTCCAACGCCGCCCAGCTGGCGCTGTTCGAGGTGGCCGACGCCAAGTTCAGCCTGATCCCGCTGGACACCAAGGGTACCGCCGAGGGCGCGGTGGCGGCGACCCAGCAGGCGCTGGCCCAGGGGGCCGACATCATCCTGGGGCCGGTGTTCAGCTTCGAGGTCAAGGCGGCGGCGCCGCTGGCGCATGAGCAGTCCATCCCCATGCTGGCCTTCACCACCGACCGCTCGGTGGCCGGCGGCGGCGTCTACGCCATGGGCTTCCTGCCGGGACCGCAGGTGGTCCGGGTGCTGGCCTATGCCCACGAGCAGGGCCGCAACCGTATCGGCGTGCTGGTTCGCGGCGACGATTACGGCCGCGCCGTCGCCGAAGCCGCCAAGGACGCCATCGCCGCCCTGGGCATGGAACTGGTGGCGCTGGATTATTACGATCCCGCCGCCACCGACTTCACCGCCACGGTCAGGCGCTTCACCAACCGGCGGGTGCCGGCGGGGCAGAAGAGTCCCTTCGACGCCATCCTGTTGCCCGACGACGGGGTGCGGCTGCGCAACATTGCCTCGCTGCTGACCTATTTCCTTACGGAAGGGGGGATGGAGCCGCCCAAGCTTCTCGGCACCCTGCTGTGGGACGATCCCCGCCTCGCCGCCGAGCCGGCCCTGGCGGGCGGCTGGTATCCGGCGCCGCCGGTCACCGGCCATGGCGAGTTCGAACAGCGCTATGTCAAGGCGTTCGGCCCCATGCCGCCCCGCACCGGCGGGGTCTCGGGCATCGCCTACGACGCCGCCGCCCTGGCCGCCGCCCTGGCCCGCAACGGCTTCGGCGACTATGGCAGCGCGTCCTTGCAGAATCCCAATGGCTTCGCCGGGGTGGACGGCATCTTCCGTCTGCTGGCCACCGGCCTGGCCGAGCGCGGCCTGACGGTGAAGGAGATCTCGCCCGAAGGCGCGCGCGAGGTGTCGTCGGCGCCGACGTCGTTTGCGCGTTAAATTGGTGCCCCTCAATCACCGGGCGGGATGCGTCCCGCATCCCTTGGCTCCCGCGCCATGTGGCGCGCCGGGCTTTGCCCGCAACTCCGAACGAACGAATGATTTCGTTCGTTCGTCGGTTTTAAGCCAGTAATTCCGCCAGCACCGCGTTGAGCACCAGCCGTCCCTGGGGCGTGGTCCGCAGGCCGGCGCTGTCGTGGATGACGAAGCCGCCGTCGATCATGCGCTCCAGCCCCCGCGGGTCGAGCGAGTCTTCCACCTCGGCCAGCAATCCGGCATTCAGGCCGACGGTGAGGCGCAGCCCCATCATCACCATTTCCTCCCGCCGGGTGGCGGGATCAAGCCGCTCACGCGTCGCGGTGGCGTGGCCTAGGCGTTCCACCGTGTTCAGCCATTCTCCCGGCGAGCGGGCCTGAGCCAGCGCTTCGCCGTTCAGCCGTCCATGGGCGCCGGGGCCGATGCCCAGCCAGTCGCCGCCTTGCCAATAGGTCAGGTTGTGGCGGCACTCGGCGCCGGGGCGGGCGTGGTTGGAGATTTCATAGGCGGGCAGGCCGGCGGCCGCGGTCATGGCCTGGGTCAGTTCGAATAGGGCGACGGCGTCCTCGTCCTCGGGGATGGCGATGGTTTGATGGGCGAAGGCGGTGCCGTCCTCGATGGTCAGCTGATACAGCGACAGATGCTCGCCGGCCAGGGTCAGGGCGTGGGCGAGCTCGTCCCGCCACTGGGCCAGGGTCTGGCCGGGGCGGGCATAGATCAGGTCGAACGACACCCGCGCGAAGGTGGATCGGGCCAGCTCCAGCGCGGTCAAGGCCTCGTGCGCCGAGTGCCGCCGGCCGAGAAAGCGCAAGGATTCGTCGTCCAGCGCCTGAATCCCCAGCGACAGCCGGTTCACCCCCGCCGCCCGGAAGGCCTGGAAGCGCCCGGCCTCGACACTGGTGGGGTTGGCTTCCAGGGTAATCTCCAGGTCGGGGACGCAGTCCCAATGCCGCCGCACCGCGTCGATCAGGGCGGCGGTGGTCTCCGGCTCCATCAGCGACGGCGTGCCGCCGCCGAAAAAGATACTCCCTGGCCGCCGGGCGGGCGTTTCGGCGGCGAAATGGTCCAGCTCGGCCAGCAGCGCCGCCCGCCAGCGATTCTGGTCGATGGCGGCGACGGCATGGCTGTTGAAATCGCAATAGGGACACTTGGCCAGACAGAACGGCCAGTGGATGTAGACGCCGAAGTGGGAAGCGGTCATGGGGCCACGGCCGGCGCAAGGATGAAGAGACACGAATGAACACGAATGACCACCGCAGGGGGCAGCGCAGCAAACACGAATGCGGCGGGACGGCGCACATGGCCTCCGTCTACTCCAGGCCCATTCGATTTATTCGTGTTCATTCGTGTCCTTGAATCTTCCTTTACCCGAAGCACGCCGCCACCAGCTTGCGGAAGGCGTCGGCGCGATGGCTGATGGCGTGCTTGGCCTCGGGCGCCATCTCGCCGAAGGTCAGCGTCCCGCCGGTGGGCAGGAAGATGGGGTCGTAGCCGAAACCCTGGGTTCCACGTGCCGGCCAGACGATCTCGCCTTCAACCACGCCCTCGAAGGTCTCGCAATGACCGTCGGGCCAGGCCAGCGACAGGGCGCAGACGAAGCGGGCGCGGCGGTCTTTCTCTCCGCCCAGGGCCGATTGGACTTTGGCCATGGCGCGGGCGAAATCCTTGTCCGGCCCGGCCCAGCGCGCCGAGTAGATGCCCGGCGCCCCCGACAGGGCCTCCACCGCCAGCCCGGAATCGTCGGCCAGGGAGGGTAGGCCGGAGGCCAGGGCGGCGGCGCGGGCCTTCAGCTCGGCATTGGCGACGAAGCTGTCGCCGGTTTCCTCCGGCTCAATGAGGCCCAGCGTGCCGGCCGAGACCACCTCGGCGCCGAAGGGGGCCAGCAGCTCGCCGATTTCGCGGACCTTGCCGGCATTGTGGCTGGCGATCACCAGCTTACCGCCCGGAAAATGTCGGGCGGTCATTGTTTGTGCCCCTCAGGCGCCGGGCGGGGCCTCACGGCCCCTTGGCTCCTCCGCTGCGCTCCGGGCGCCTCAATGGCGCCGCGCTTCGGCTTCGCCTCGCTCATCAGAGCCCCAGCGCCTGCTTCTGGGCGGCCACCAACTGGCCGACGCCCGTGTCGGCCAGGGCCAGCAGTTCGAGGAACTGGGCATGGCTGAACGGCCGATCCTCGGCGGTGCCTTGAATCTCGACGATGCCGCCCGAACCGGTCAGGACGAAATTGGCGTCGGCCTGGGCGTTGGAATCCTCGGGATAGTCCAGGTCCAGCACCGCCACACCCTCGAAGATGCCGCAGGAGACGGCGGCGACGTGGTCGGTCAGCGGCACCGCCTTGAGGATGCCGAGGCCGACCAGCTTCTGGAAGGCCAAGTGCAAGGCCACGAAGGCGCCGGTGATGGAGGCGGTGCGGGTGCCGCCATCGGCCTGGAGCACGTCGCAGTCGATCTTGATCTGACGCTCGCCCATGGCGACCAGGTCGGTGACCGAGCGCAACGAGCGGCCGATCAGGCGCTGAATCTCGTGGGTGCGGCCGGACTGCTTGCCCTTGGCGGCCTCGCGGTCGGTGCGGGTATGGGTCGAGCGCGGCAGCATGCCGTATTCGGCGGTGACCCAGCCCTTGCCGGTGTTGCGCAGGAACGGCGGCACCCGTTCCTCGATGGAGGCGGTGCACAGAACATGGGTGTCGCCGAACTTGGCGAGGCACGAACCCTCGGCATGGCGGGAAAAGCCGGTTTCGAGAATGATGGTGCGAAGCTGGTCGGGGGCGCGGCCGGACGGTCTCATGGGATGCGGGTTCCTGTGGATAATTCGGGCGGGAACCCTAAACCTTCGGGCCGGCCGCGTCCACCATCGGGTCCTTATCACCTATCACTTCATGGATAAGGTGAGAAAACCACAGAGACACAGAGATATTGTGCGCATGGTGCCGATGTTTCTTCCGTCCGCGCAGCGGACAATTAATCTATTAAGGTATGGACGAAACCCGAGATATTGCGGTTGGCACGGCATCTCTGTGCCTCTGTGTCTCTGTGGTGAATCTACTTTCAGCCTCATGATCTGTGGGGGAGTAATCGCATCCCATCGCCACAATCGACTCCCCTCTCATTGACGGACCGTCAAGCGGTCACTAGATTTTGGCCGCAATGAAAGGGCCAGGGATGATACGCGGCAAGACTCCGGTGATCACCGAGCTGAACGAACGCTCGCGCGAGATCTTTCGCCATATCGTCGAGGCCTATGTGGCCACCGGCGAGCCAATCGGCTCGCGCACCCTGTCCCAGCGTCTCCAGGTGGCGCTGTCGCCGGCCACCATCCGCAACGTCATGGCCGACCTCGAGGATTTCGGGCTGCTCTACGCGCCGCACACCTCGGCCGGGCGGCTGCCGACCCAGGCCGGCATGCGGCTGTTCGTCAACGGCCTGCTGGAAGTGGGCCGCATGCCCGAGGACGAGCGCTCCCAGCTCGACGCCCAGTGCCGCGCCGCCGGCAAGAGCATGGAACAGGCGCTGACCGAGGCGCTGTCGGCGCTGTCGGGGCTGTCGCGCTGTGCCGGCGTGGTGGTGGCGCCCAAGATCCAACGCATGCTCAAGCATGTGGAATTCGTCTGGCTGGGCCGTCACCGCGCCCTGGTGGTGCTGGTCACCGAGGACGGCATGGTGGAAAACCGCATCCTCGACCTGCCCGACGGGGTGGAGATGTCGACCCTGGTGGAAGCCGGCAATTTCCTCAACGCCCGCCTGACCGGCCGCTCGCTGGACGAGGTCAAGGACGAGATCGCCCTGGAGTTGGACCAGCAGCGCTCGCAGCTCGATTCGCTGACGAAACGAGTGGTCGAGGCCGGGTTGGCCACCTGGGCCGGCGGCGGCGACGACCAGGGCGCCCTGATCGTGCGTGGCCAGTCCCATCTGCTGGAAGACGTCACCGCCGTCGAGGATCTGGAGCGCATCCGCGCCCTGTTCGAGGCGCTGGAGACCTCGGAGCAGTTCCTGCGGCTGGTGGACCTGACCCAGACCGCCGACGGGGTGCAGATTTTCATCGGTGCCGAGAACGAGCTGTTCGGGGTGACCGGCTGCTCGATGATCGTGGCGCCCTACCGCGATGCCCGCGAACGCATCGTCGGCGCCATCGGGGTGATCGGGCCGCAACGCATCAATTACGCCCGCATCATTCCCATGGTCGACTATACCGCCAAGGTGGTCGGCCGGCTTATTGGACAACCGTGATGACTGAAGGTAACGACATGACCCAGGACCATACCAGCGTGGAACCGGTGGACACCGCTCCCGTCGCCGAAGCGGCCCCGGCCCCGGCGGAACAGCCCGCCGCCGCGCCCGCTCCCACCCCCGAACGGGTGGCCGAGCTGGAGGCCGAACTGGCCAAGCTGAAGAACGACCTGCTCTACGCCAAGGCCGACACCGAGAATGTGCGGCGCCGGTTGGAGCAGCAGGCCGAGGATCGCGGCAAATACGCGGTCGGCAATTTCGCCAAGGACGTGCTGGCGGTGGCCGACAACCTGCGCCGGGCGCTGGACGCCCTGCCGCCGGGGGCGCGCGAGCTCGAGGGAGTCAATTCCCTGACCGTCGGCGTCGAGATGACCGAGCGCGACCTGCTGACCACCTTCGAGCGCTACGGCATCCGCCTCATCGCGGCCCAGGGCGAGCGCTTCGACCCCAACCTGCATCAGGCCATGATGGAAATGGAAGACGTCACCCAGCCGGAAGGCACCGTTGTGCTGGTGATGCAGGCCGGCTACACCATCCACGACCGCCTGCTGCGTCCGGCCCTGGTGGGCGTCTCCAAGGGCGGCCCCAAGAGCGCCGGGGTCAACGTCGATACCACGGCGTAGGGACCGGCCCATGAAGGGCTGGTCCGCCTCGTTCGCCGCCTATCTCGACCGGCGGGTGGTGATGGTGCTGCTGCTGGGGTTTTCCAGCGGCCTGCCCCTGCTGCTGACCTTTTCCACTCTGTCGGCCTGGCTGAAGAGCGAGGGGATCAGCCGCACCGCCATCGGTATCTTCGCCCTGGTGGGCACCCCCTATGCCCTGAAATTCCTGTGGTCGCCGTTGATCGACCGGCTGCCGCTGCCCGTCCTGACCCGCCTGCTGGGACGGCGGCGGTCGTGGGGGGTGGTGATCCAGCTGCTGTTGATCGCCGCCATCCTGGCCCTGGGCGCCACCGATCCGGTGAGGGAGATCTGGCTGACCGCCGGTCTGGCGGTGACGGTGGCGTTCCTGTCGGCCAGCCAGGACATCGTCATCGACGCCTACCGCGTCGAGCTCCTCGACGACGACCAGCAAGGCCCCGGGGCGGGCGCGGTGCAGGCCGGCTATCGCCTCGCCATGCTGGCCGCCGGGGCGGGGGCGCTGCTGGTGGCCTCGGCCTATGGCTGGTTCGCCGCCTATGCCACCATGGCGGCCTTGCTGTCGGTGGGGCTGGCGGTGTTCCTGCTGGGGCACGAACCGGAGATCAAGGTGTCTGCCGCCACCCTGGAGCGCGAGCGCCGCGCCGCCGAATTCCTCGACCGCCGCCCGCATATGAAGGGGATGCGGGCGAAAGTTCTGGCCTGGCTGTACGGCGCGGTGGTGTGCCCCTTCGCCGACCTGATGGCGCGGCCGGCCTGGGTGGCGGTGCTGCTGTTCGTCATCGGCTACAAGATGGGCGAGGCCATGGCCGGCGCCATGGCCAACACCCTGTATATCGAAATGGGCTTCGGCCTGGACGAGATCGCCTGGGTCAGCAAGATTTTCGGCTTCGGCGCCACCATCGCCGGCACCATTGTCGGTGGCGCCTTGGTGGCACGGTTCGGGGTGCTGCGGGCGTTGCTGGTGTTCGGGGTGCTGCAATCGCTGGGCAATCTGTTCTATGTGGTCCAGGCCTTGGCCGGTCATAATATCTGGGCGCTGGCGCTGTGCGTCTTCGTCGAGAACCTGACCGCCGGCATGGCCGGTTCCGCCCTGGTCGCCTATATTTCCGGCCTGTGCAACCTCGCCTATACCGCCACCCAATACGCCCTGCTGTCGTCGCTGACCGCGGTGGGCCGCACCATGTTCGCCTCCACCAGCGGCAAGCTGGCCGATTGGCTGGGCTGGGTCGATTTCTTCCTGCTGACCACGGTGGTGACGGTGCCGGCGTTGCTGCTGCTGCCCTGGCTGATGAAACGGCAGCGGCAAATCGCGGTGGATGCATAGTCGCTCCGCTTCGTTGTCATCCAAACCCGGTTGAAACCAATCGTCCGAGCGGTCATGCTGACCCCCTCGAATCATTCCAAAGGTTGCTTCGGCATGCGTGTCGGAATCCCCAAAGAGATAAAGAGCCACGAATACCGGGTTGGTCTGACGCCGGGCTCGGTGCGGGAACTGGTCCATCACGGCCATCAGGCGGTGGTCGAGACCGGGGCCGGTGACGGCGTCGGCTGCCCCGATGCCGCCTATCGCGCCGCCGGGGCCGAGGTGGTGGGTTCCGCCGCCGAGGTCTTCGCCACCGCCGATCTGGTGGTCAAGGTCAAGGAGCCGCAGCCCGCCGAGTTCGGTTTGCTGCGTCCGGGTCAGATCCTGTTCACCTATCTGCATCTGGCCCCCGATCCGGCCCAGACCCTCGCCCTGGTAAATTCGGGCGTCACCGCCATCGCCTACGAGACGGTGACGGATTCGCTGGGGCGGTTGCCGTTGCTGGCCCCCATGTCCGAGGTGGCCGGGCGCATGTCGATCCAGGTCGGCGCCCATTGCCTGGAAAAGGAGCAAGGTGGCGCCGGGGTGCTGCTGGGCGGGGTGCCCGGGGTGGCTCCGGCCAAGGTGGTGGTGCTGGGCGGCGGCGTGGTCGGCGGCAACGCCACCCGCATGGCGGTGGGACTGGGGGCGCGGGTGGTGGTGTTGGACCGCTCGCTGGCCCGTCTGGCCCAGATCGACGAGCTTCTGCTCAACACGGTGGAGACCGCCTTCGCCACCATGGACAACATCGAGCACCACGTGCTGGAGGCCGACCTGCTGATCGGCGCGGTGCTGGTGCCGGGCGCGGCGGCGCCCCGGCTGGTCAGTCGCACCCTGGTGGGGGCCATGCGCAAGGGCTCGGTGCTGGTGGACGTGGCCATCGACCAGGGTGGCTGCTTCGAGACCTCGCGGCCCACCACCCATGCCGATCCCACCTATGTGGAGGAGGGCGTGGTCCATTACTGCGTCACCAACATGCCCGGCGCGGTGGCCCGCACCTCGGCCTTCGCTCTCAACAACGCCACGCTTCCGTTCGTGCTGGCGCTGGCCGATAACGGCCTCGCCCGCGCGCTGTCCGAGGACCCGCACTTCCGCGCGGGCCTCAATGTTCACCACGGCCGCGTTACCCACGCGGCGGTGGCCCGCGACCTCGGCTACGCCTTCACGGCGCCTGAGGCCGCCCTCTCTGACTAGGATACAAAGCAGCAATGGACCTCAAGAAGATCCCAATCGGCAAGAACCCGCCCCGCGACGTCAACGTGGTCATCGAGATCCCGTTGCGCGGCGACCCGGTGAAGTACGAAATCTGTAAGGAATCGGGCGCCATGTTCGTCGACCGCTTCCTCAACACCGCCATGTACTACCCGGTCAATTACGGCTTCGTGCCGCACACCCTGTCCGAGGACGGCGATCCGGTGGACGTGATGGTGGTCGGCCGGGTGCCGGTGGCGGTGGGCGCGGTGATGCGCTCGCGCCCCATCGGCGTCCTGCTGATGGAGGACGAGGGCGGCATGGACGAGAAGATCCTGGCCGTGCCCCATTCCAAGCTGCATCCGTTCTACGACGGCGTGAACTCCTACGAGGATCTGCCCAAGATCCTGGTGCAGCAGATCGAGCACTTCTTCGTCCATTACAAGGACCTGGAAGTGGGCAAGTGGGTTCAGCTGAAGGGCTGGGGCGGGCCGGACAAGGCCGCCGCCATCATCCAGGAATCCATCGACCGCGCCATCGCCGCCAAGCCGAAGAAGAAGTAGGAAACCCAACAGGCGGCCTTCGGACGAGGGTCGCCTGTTCGAGGCATGAGACCGGCGGGCCACCCGTGTGACTCGCCGGCGATCCTGTCCGGATCAGAACATCTCGATGTCGTCATCCTTGAGATCGTCGCCCCGAAACACCACGCCGGCTCCCATGCCGGGGTCGAGGAAGGCGCGAACCTCCACGTCGGAGATCGTTCGGGCGATATAGCGGGCCAACCCGAACAGATACTCCGGGCCGTTGACGGTCAGAGGTGAATAGCTTGGATTTTGATTGCGGCCTAAGTCGACGATGAACATCAGGGCCTCCTCTTTCTAAGGCCCAATCATATGCGTATCTTAAACTTTTGGATATGCGGCATTGATGCTTTGGAGGCATGCACCTATAGCATAGTATAAAATATAGATACAATTTTATCTATATTTTTACTTACAACTCAGGCCAAAGCAGTGGATTTGCGCCCGATGCGGTCATAGGCCTGACTGATCTGCATCAGACAGGCGGAGCGTTCGGGGATCTCGCTGGTCAGGACGTCGCGCACCATCTGGCCGATGGCGACGAAGCTCGCCTCTTCCGGATCGCCGGCGAAAATCATGGGAAAGGCGCCGATCACCGCCAATCCGGCGTCCAGCTCGGTGTTGAAGCGGTTCTTGCCCATGACCTGCCAGCAGACGATCAGCATGTCCACCGCCGCCAGCACCACGTCCACATGCAACCGCCGCCGCAGGGCCTCGCGCAGCTGGAACGCCAGTTCGCGCGGCCGCCGTTTCAGCTCGTGGGTGGCGAAGGGGCGGGTATGGTTCAGCGCAGTCTTGTCGCGGGACGCGCCGACACAGATTCCGTAGAATTCGGCTAGGCCGAAACGGTCGTCGCCATGCTGGGTGAACAGCATCATGGCCAGGATGTCGGCCAGGACGTGGCTGAGGGTCTCGTCCACCGCCTTGAAGCGGTCGGTCAGGAACTTGGCGCTGGTCTCGGCATGCCCGGCCAGCCCCATCAGTTCGTCGCGCGATTGCATGAACAGCCGCACATTGAAGTCCAGCAGGGTGCGCAGGAACTGGAAATCGACGCTGGCCGGCAGGTTCAGCCCCACATGGGAGGCGGCGTGCTGCAACTGGGCGACGAGGTCCAGTGCTTGATGTTCCGACGGCTCCAGCAGATGCGGCGATGGCACCTTGACCCGCACCTGCTTCATGCTGGTCACTTCGCCCAGGCTGAACTGGACTCCCAGGATGGCGTAGAGCCGGGGGCGGGTCACCGGGATCTCGACCATCTTGTATTCGGCCTCGCCGGGGCCTTCGACCGAGGCGGCGAGCACCTTGGCCTCGCCGGTCTTGTGGGCGGCGGCCAGCTTGGTCAGGCTGGAGATCAGGATCTTCCAGACCGCGTCGCGCTTGTCGGCCATGAAGGCCTTCCAGGCATCCGCGTCGGTCAGCAGGATCGGCTCCACATGGCGGTAGATCCGGCGTTCAAACCCCAGGCGGCAGTGTTGCAGCAACGGTCCGACCACGAAATCCCGCAGAATCTCGGGAAAGGTGGCGGCGAACAGAAAGAACGGCTGGGTATGGGAATAGGCGATGGAGGGCGGCCCCGGCGGCTTGACCCGCAGCAGCGCCAGCCGCCGCAACAAGATGTCGGCGATATACTCGCCCAGCCGGGCTTCGGCGGCGGCGAATTCGTAGGCCGGCGCGGCCGGTGCCGGCTCCGGGGCGGCGACGACTGGCTTGGCTTCCACGTCGGCGGCGCGGCGGTGGACCGGCGTCCCCGTCTTGGCCTCCGCGTGCATGGCCTGCCAGGCGAGGGCGATTTCCGGGCGCTTGGCGATCACCACCCGGATGACCTCGCGGGCCAGGGACTTCTGCTCGTCCCAGCTCAGGCCGGCGATGCCGGTGGTGAAGGCGTCCTGGATGGTGGCGAGGAATTCGGCGTCGCCCTGGCGGCGGAGCAGGGTCCGCAGCACTTCGGCCATGAAGCGAAGCAGGGCGGCCGGATCGCCGACGCCGTCCAGCTTGACCATGAGGCCGTCGAGCAGCAGGCGTTGGTCGTCGGGAAGGGTTGCCATGATCACGGAGCCCAACTTTTTTCGATGGCCACCGCCGACACCGAATTCTTGGGCGAGCCTTCGATGATTCTGTCGCTATAGACCAGATAGACCAGCACATCGCGCTTGTGATCGTGGAAGCGGACCACCTGCATGGTCTTGAACAGGAAGGAGGTGTCCTTCTTGAACACCACCTCGCCGTCCTTCAGGGCTTCGACGATGCGGATGGGACCCACCTGCCGGCAGGCGATGGAGGCGTCGGAGGTGTCTTCCGCCACGCCCAGGCTGCCCTTGATGCCGCCGGTCTTGGCCCGCGACAGATAGCAGGTGACGCCGGCGACCTTGGGGTCGTCGAAGGCCTCGACCACGATCTTGTCGTTGGCGCCCAGCGCCTTGAAGACGGTGGAGACGCTGCCGATTTCCTCGGCACTCGCCACGGAGGCGGCCAAGGCCGCGGAAAAAACCAGAACCGTCATTGCCAAGCGTTGCATCAAATCATCCGATAAATTTCGGTCATGGTGACATAGGCCGCAATGATCCCACCATACTGGCGAAAGTCTTAAGTGACTGTGACTTGGTTTACAGAGTGGGCGGAAGGACCTTTTGCCCTTGCCGGAAAGCGAGTATGGTTCGCCCCTCGATTTTTGGACCGAAGACCAGCCGATGACGCGGCACCTCCATATCAGCCTCAAGCCGGAAAAGCCGGCGCCCAAGCCCCTGATCGCGGTGGACCGCGCCATCGCCGAACTGCGCCGTGGCGCCCAGGTGCTGGTGCGGGGCGACGGCGCCCAGTTGCTGATGCTGGCGGCCGAGGCGGTGGCGGACGAAACCCTGGCCGGTCTCAAGGCCCAGGCCGGCACCGAGCCGGCGCTGGCGCTCACCGGCCGGCGTGCCGGGGTGCTGGGTCTCGCCGAGTCCGAGTCCGGGGTGTTTCGGGTCGCCGCCAAGGATGGTTTCGATACAAAAACGATAGCCTTCCTGGCCGATCCCTGCGCCCGTTTGCTGGGTCCGCCCGATTTGTCGCGCCTCGACGTCAGCCCTGCCGCCGCGCTGGACCAAGCCTGTGTGGCGCTGGCCAAGCTGGCCCGGCTGCTGCCGGCGGCGGTGGTGGCCGACAGCGGTCATGCGCCTGCCGACGTGGTCGCGGTCAAGGCCGCTGACATCGCCGCCTACCAGACCACCGCCGCCCGGTCGCTGCGTCAGGTGAGCGAAGCCCGGGTGCCGCTGGAAAACGCCGAGAACGCCCGCATCGTCGCCTTCCGTCCCTCCGACGGCGGGATCGAGCATCTGGCCATCATCATCGGCGAGCCCGATCCGGATCAGGCGGTTCTGACCCGGCTGCATTCGGAATGCTTCACCGGCGATCTGCTGGGGTCGTTGCGGTGTGACTGCGGCGACCAGCTGCGGGGCGCCATCGCCGAGATCGCCCGGGTCGGCAGCGGCGTGCTGCTCTATCTGGCCCAGGAGGGACGCGGCATCGGCCTGGTCAACAAGCTGCGGGCCTACCAGCTCCAGGACGAGGGATTCGACACCCTCGACGCCAATCTGCAACTGGGCTTCGACGACGACGAGCGCATCTACCTGCCGGCGGCGCAGATGCTGCGGCTGCTGGGGATCGGCCGGGTCAGGCTGCTGACCAACAATCCCGGCAAGGTCGATGCCCTGGCCCGCCACCACATCGAGGTGGCCGAGCGGGTGCCGCACGTCTTCCCGTCCAACGACCACAATCAGGGCTATCTGCTGACCAAGGCGACGCGGGGCGGGCATCTGTTTTAGCCCCTCAATCGCCGGGCGGGACGCCTTAGCGTCCCTTGGCTTTCGCCGCATAAGCGGCGCCGGCCCTTGGCCGCAACTCCGACCGAATGGATCTCTCCATTCGGTCGTCGATATGACCCCCGATCGCAGCCAGTCCGGCCGCCGCGCCCCTGGGCAGGCGCCGCGCCGTCAGCCGGGTGAGTCCGCCCAGGGCGAGGACCGGTAGTCGGGCTCGTTTTGCCCACAGACCGAAGCGCAGCGGTCCGATGGGCTTGGCTCCCACATGGCTGGCGGTGGCGAAGGCCGGCGACAGCAGGGCCGCGTCGGCGCCCAGCGTGGCGGCGCGACCCAGGGCCGCCGGCGAATGGCAGGCCATCGACAGCAGGGCCCTGCGCTGTCGCCGCCATCCCAGGGCCGGTGCCAGCACGCCGTGCCGGGCGAGGCCTTCCGGCAGATGCAGGCCCTGGGCGCCGAGCCGGGCCGCCAGCCGCCAGTCCCCCGCCACCAGCAGCACCAGCCGGCGGCGGCGGGCGAGGACGGCGATGGCAGTGGCCAGGGCCAGGCGATGGTCATCGCCGTAATGGCGCAACACCACTCCGGCTCCCGCCGGCAGCCGGGCGATGGCCGGCAGCGGATCGGGCAGCCGGGCCTCGTCGGTGACCAGCAGCAGGCTTGGCCCCCGCCAGGAGCGGCGTGCGGTCGCGTTGAGCAGGCGGGCGGCGTTTGCTAGGGTCATGATGTCGCGTATAATACCGGCTGCCGCTTGCCGGTATCCAGCCGCCATTGAGGCGGCGGCCAAGCGAGCGGAAGCTCGCCCCCGGCGAGGGACCAATTATAAAGGAGACCCCCTCGCCGTGTCCCATATCGCCGCCGACCTTGCCGCCGTCCGAGCCCGCATGGATGACGCCGCCCGCGCCGCCGGGCGCGATCCCGCCGCGATCACCCTGGTGGCGGTCAGCAAGACCCATCCGGCCGAGGCGGTACGCGCCGCCCTTGGCGCCGGCCAGCTTGTGTTCGGCGAGAACCGGGTGCAGGAGGCCAAAGCCAAGTTTCCCGAGCTGAAGGCTGAGTTTCCCGAGCTGGAGCTGCATCTGATCGGCCCGCTGCAAAGCAACAAGGTGCGCGACGCGGTGGCGCTGTTCGACGTGATCGAAAGCATCGACCGGCCCAAGCTGGCCCGCTCGCTGGCCGACGAAATCGCCCGCGCCGGCCGCCATCCGAGAATCCTGCTCCAGGTCAATACCGGCCGCGAGCCGCAGAAGGCGGGAATCGATCCCGATCAGGCCGACGCCCTGGTGACGGTCTGTCGTGAGCAATACCATCTGCGGGTGGAGGGGCTGATGTGCATTCCGCCGGCCGAGGGCGATCCGGCGCCGCATTTCAAGCTGCTGGCCGAGATCGCCGCCCGCAACGGGCTGGCGGTGGTCAGCATGGGGATGAGCGGCGATTTCGAGACCGCCATCGGCCATGGCGCCACCCATGTGCGGGTGGGATCGGCCATTTTCGGGACAAGGGACTACGCCGCGACCACCAGCTGATCGCCGGGGCCGCATTCGGCCAGGACGGCCAGCAGATCGGCCAGGGGCAGGGCGACGCAGCCCTCGGTGGGCTCGAAGCCGGGACGCGCCACGTGGAGGAAGATGGCGCTGCCCAATCCCGGCACCGGCGGGTCGTCGTTGTGGCCCAGCACCACCACCACGTCGTAGACGCCGTCGTCGCGCCACAGCGTCTCGCAACTGGCCGGGTGCGGCAGGCGGACCGGACGGTTGTAGTCGGCATGGCTGGGATCGTCGCACCAGCCCATCTGGGGCTCGATGGCGATCAGCGGCAGGCGGGTGGCCGGGACGGCGAGGCGATCCGCTCGGTAATACACCGTCTTCAGGGCGAAGCAGCCGACGGGGGTGGCGCCGTCGCCCTCGACCTTGTCGCGGCGCCGGCCCGACCGCCCCAGGGCGCAGGCCAGCTTGCCCCCATTCCAGGTCAGATGGCCGTCGGCGGAGACGACCAGCTTCATTGCGACTCAGAAACGGACTGGCGGGAAGCCTGGCTCAGCTTGGCGTTGCGCTCGTATTTGGCCAGTCCGTCGATCATGGCGCTGCTGAACCACTCGCCGGAGGCGGCGGTTCCCGGTTGGGGGACGCTCGGCGGGGCGGCGGCCACTTCCTGAACCAGGGCCGGGCTCGGCGGCATCTGGATCCGGGCGCCGGTCACCGGGCTATTGGAGCGGGCGGTGCTGCTGGAGACGGCCATGCCCAGGGCGGGGGGCGATTTGGTCGCCAGGGGGGTCGTGCGCGGCGGGACCGGCATCATGCGGGGCTCGCGGCTGCCCCAGACCGGCATGGGCTTGCCTTCGACGGCGGTGACCGACGCCTGGGGAGCGGCGGCGGGAGCCGGCGGGATCGTGGCATCGGCGACGGTCCTGGTCGTGTCGGCCGCCACCTTGGGGGAGTCGGGAGCGGCTGCGGCCACGGCGGCGGGGGTCAAGGGGGTCGGGGCGGCAGCGGCCACGGCGGCGGGAGCCACGGCGGCAGGGGTCAAGGAGGGCGGGGCACCGGTCAGATCGGGCAGCGGCATGGCCTTGGCGGTGGTCTTGTCGCCATCGTCCTTGCCGGTTCCCGATGGGGCGGCGGCGGGCGCGGTCTCGGCGGTGGGATTGGGCGCCGTCGCCGATGCGAGGGCGGTGCCGGAGGAAGACGGCGCGTCGTCCTTGAACAGCGCGAGGACATTACCGCCGATATCGTGGCCGGTGGCTTCCTCCACCACGGCGTTGACCGCGGATCCGATCAGGCCGAAGACGCCGCCAAACAACGCGCCTCCCGCCAGACGGGCGGCGACGCCGATCTTGTTGTCGCCGGTGAGCTCGCGGTAGATGTCGTTGACGACGGGGATGTGCTGGAGCGGATTGATGACGTCGAGGAAATCGCCGAACGAGGGCGAGTCGTCGTCGGCCGCGAACATGTGGAGGTGGCTTTGGCCGAATGCGGCCGTCGCGGTGGTCGCGTTCTCCGACGCCAGCGTCGGCACGAGCGAATCCGGCAAGACGGATGGCTGTATGGCTGAGACGGCTGAGACGGACATGACTCACCTCGATGAAGGACACCATCTCCTCTGCAAGCTTGGTGCCAAGAGCGAATCGTTGATTCCGCAGGGAATTTCAGGCCGAGACCCGGCAAATTAGCGTCCGATCCGAAGCAATGGGGTAAGAACTGCCGGGCGGCCGGCGTCGCCGGCCTCCGATCAACCCAATTGCCACGTCCGACGCCAGGCGATAGGCTGCGCCGGCTTTTGCTGTCGGGAGGGCCGGATTGTCCGCCGCAACCATCGATGAGATCCTCACCCAGCATCGCGCCGGCAAACTGGCCGATGCGGAGCGCATGTATCTCGCGTTCCTGGCGGCCGAGCCCGACCATGCGGTGGCGCTGCATCTGGCCGGGATCGTCGCCTATCAGACCGGCCGCCATGCCCTGGCGGCCGAAAGGATCGGCCGGGCCGTCGCGGTCAAGCCCGATTTCGCCGAGGCCCATTCCAATCTCGGCAACGCGCTCAAGGAGCTGGGCCGGATCGCCGAGGCCATGGACTCCTACCGGCGCGCCCTGGCGGTGAAGCCCGATTTCCCCGAGGCCTCCTTCAATCTCGGCAGCGTGCTGCACGAACTGGGTCGTCTCGACGAAGCGGTCGCCGCCTATGGCAAGGCCTTGGAGCTTCGTCCCGACTATGTGGACGCGCTGTCCAATCTCGGTCTGGCGCTGAAGGAGCAGGACAAGCCCGACGAGGCGGCCGCCATGCTGCGCCGGGCCATCGGCTTGCGCCCCAACCATGCCGAGGCGCTGTCCAATCTGGGGCTGATCCTTAAGGATCGCGGCGCCATGACCGAGGCCATCGCCGTCTTTCGTCAGGCCATCGCCGCCAATCCCGGCCATGCCCGCGCCCATGCCAATCTCGGCCTCGCCCTGGAGGAGATCGGCGAGATCGAGGCGGCGGTGGTCGCCCATCAGCGCGCCCTGACGCTTGACCCGGCCTTCCTGGAGCCGTTGCCCAATTTGGTGCATCTGTGGCGCAAGCTGTGCCATTGGGACGATTTCGCCACCAACGACGCCAAGCTGGTGGACCTGGTGCGGCGCCAGACCTTCCGCATTCCTCCCTTCATCATCCTCTCCACCGGCGCCACCGCCGCCGACCAGCTGATCGGCGCCCGCCAATGGGCCGAGGGCGTCAAGCCGCCGCCGGGGATCTCCCTCTCCCACCGGCCGCGCCGGGCGGGGGGACGGATCCATGTGGGCTACCTGTCGGTCGATCTCCGCAATCACCCGGTGGCGCTGCTGGCGGCGGAGCTGTTCGAGCGTCACGATCGCGACCGTTTCCGCGTCACCGCCTATTCCTGCGGCGAGGATGACGGCAGCGCGTTGCGCCGGCGCCTGGAGGGCGCCTTCGACCGCTTCGTCGATCTATGTCCGGTGGACGACGCCACCGCCGCCCGGCGGATTCACGACGACGAGGTCGACATCCTGGTGGATCTGACCGGTTACACCACCGGCACCAGGACCGCCATCCTGGCGGCCCGGCCGGCGCCGGTTCAGGTGAATTATCTCGGTTTTCCCGGCACGATGGGAGCGGATTTCATCGACTACGTCATCGGCGACGAAATCGTTACGCCAGCGGATCAACAGCTGAACTTCGCCGAACGTCTGGTGCGGTTGCCCCATTCCTACCAGGCCAACGACACGAAGAGGCCCATCGCGCCAAGCCGGCCGTCGCGGTCCGAATGCGGCTTGCCCGAACACGGCTTCGTGTTCTGCTGCTTCAACAACACCTTCAAGATCACGCCGATGGTGTTCGATGTCTGGATGCGCTTGCTGGACCAGGTGCCGGGCAGCGTGCTGTGGCTGCTGCGGGCCAATGACGGCGTGGCCGACCGGCTGAGAAGCGAGGCGGCGCGGCGCGGCGTTGATCCCGCTCGTCTGGTCTTCGCGCCACGGCGCGACCTGGCCGACCATTTGGCCCGCCACGACCGCGCCGACCTGTTTCTCGACACCCTGCCGTACAACGCCCACACCACCGCCAGCGATTCCTTGTGGGCGGGGCTGCCGGTGCTGACCTGCCGGGGCGAAACCTTCGCCGGCCGTGTCGCCGCCAGTCTGCTGAACGCGGTGGGGCTGCCGGAGCTGATTACCGCGTCATTGGCGGAATACGAGGCGCTGGCCCTGGCCCTGGCGCGCGACCCCGCTCGGCTGGAGGCGTTGCGGCGGCGACTGCGGACCAACCGCGATGCCGCGCCGCTGTTCGACAGCGCCGCCTTCACCCGCGATCTCGAGACCGCCTATAGCAGAATGTGGCAGGCTTGGTGCGACGGCCGTCCGCCGGAAGCCTTCGCGGTGTAGGAGGAGGGCTACTCCGCGCAATACCGCCGCCAGACTGCTCGCTACAGCAGCTCCAACCGCTTGGCATAAGTGGCGCCGTCGCACAAGGCGGATGCCGAGATGTGGTCGCGGATGTCCTGACGCCGGGCGCGCCAGTCGGCGATGGTCGCGGCGGTGCGGTGCGCGACGGCGACGTAATCCCCCGGCCGGGTGGCGATCAACTGGGGTAGCCTCAGGGTCCGCAACATGGAGGCGGTCCAGCGGCTGGCCATGCGCTCTCCCGCCAGGGTGACAATGGGAACGCCCATGGTCAGGGCCTGGAAACTGGTGGTCGAGCCGCTGAACGGAGTGGTGTCCAAGGCGATATCCACGTCGTTGTAACGGGCGAGGAATTCACCGTAGGACTCCGCGTTGAAAGCGAATTCCACTTGATCCGCCGTGGCCCCGCCGGAGACAAGTTGGTTCAGCAGTCGGTCTCGCAGGGTAGGCGAGCCGTAGGCCTGATGAAATTTCAGGGCTAGACGGGAGTCCGGGAGCGCGGCGAGAATCGCCCCCCACATCCGGGTCGTGGTGGGAGTGATCTTGACCGGATTGTTGAAGCAGCCGAACACCACCGGGCCTCGGCGCGGTTCGTGCGGCAGCGGCGGCAGCGCCGCCGGAAAATCGGCGACATAGAAGCTGGGCAGCCGCAGCCGCCGCTCGGTGAAATACTCGCCGCTGGGCCGGGCCAGCAGGCGACCGTCGCCTATGATATAGTCCATCTCCGTCAGACCGCTGGTGGCGACGTCATGCATGCTGATCTGGATGGGAGCTGCCCGGTAGGCGCAGATGGTCGGGCGATTGAGGTCGAAGCGTCCGGCCAGGCTGACCAGGATGTCGATCCCGTCGGCGCGGATCAGCTCGGCGGCCTGCCGGTCGGTGAGGCCGTGGATGTCGCTCCAGCCATCGGCTAGGGCGCGGAACGCCTGCGTATAGTCGTCCGGGCTGGCGACATGGGCATAGAAATGGACGGCAAAAGCAGTGCGGTCGCGGGCACGGATCACCGGCAGCAAGTTGGTGGCCACCGGGTGGTTGCGCAGGTCGGACGACAGGTAGCCGATCTTGAGCCGCCGCTCCGTCGCAGCCGGTTCGACCTTGGCCGGTGGGAGGGTCGGCTGGGCGAAGGCGCGACCGAAGCGGCGGTGAATCGCCGCTACCGCGTCATTGTCCAGGTCGTCCCGGTACATGGCGCAGTTGAGCAGATTGCCGAAGGCGGTGTCGTGGCCGGGCCGTTGCGTGATGATCCGTTCATAACAGGTCCCGGCCTCGGCCGGCAGTCCCTGCGCCTGGAGGGCCATCCCCAGATTCATCAGGGCGGCAGGGTAGTCCGGCCACAGGCGCAGGGCCTCGCGATGTTCCGCCAGCGCGTCGTCGAGTCGCCACAATGCCTGATAGACCACGCCCAGCGCGGTATGGCCCTCGGCCGAGCCGGGCTTCAGCCGTACCGCGATCTCCAGTGATGCCGCCGCGTCTTCCAATCGGCCCAGTGCCTTCAGGGTGTTGCCCCGCGTGATGTGGGCTTCGGGGAAATCGGGTCTCAGACGTAACGCGGCCTCAGTACTGGCCAGGGACTGATCGTACTGTCCCATTTCGCCGAGGACGATGGCGAGGTTGGTATGGCTGGCGGCGCTGTCCGGTTGGAGCCGCAGCGCGGTGCGTTGGCAATCCGCAGCCTCTTCCAGCCGCCTGACCCGCAGCAGCGCCAGACCGAGAGTGCAGTGGGCCGGCGGAAAGGTTGGGGCGAGGTGGACGGCGTCGCGCAAGGTGTGGACCGCGTCGTCGATTGCGCCCTGCAGGCCGAGGGCGACGCCCAAGGCGATTCTGGCCCGGACATGGTCGGAGGTCAGGTCAAGGGCGGTGCGCAGGCTGGTGACGGCTTCGTCCAGCCGCCGGCATTCGGTCAGGGCGACTCCGCGATTGACGTGGAATTCGGCGAAGTCCGGCCGCAGCCGGACTGCTTCACCATAGGCTTCGGCGGCGTCGTCCAAACGACCCAGGGTCCGAAAGGTGTTGCCCAGGGTATTGCGAAGATCGGCGTTGGCCGGCAGCAAGGCGATGGCGGCGCCATAGCTTTCGGCCGCTTCGGCGAGGCGTCCCAGCCGCTCCAGGGCGAGGGCGTGATTGATTCGGGCCTCGGGATAATCCGGTCTCAGGGCAATCGCCCGCTCCAGGGCGTCAGCCGCCTCCTCGTTCCGGCTCAGCGCTTGGAGGCAGACGCCGCGATTGTTAAGGGCCTCCGGGAAGTCGGGGCGCAATGCCAGGGCTTGGCCAAAGGCTTCGGCCGCCTGATCGGGGCGGTTCAGGGCCTTGTAGGCGTTGCCGAGATTGTTGAGGGCCTCGGGGAAATTGGGGCGACCGGCGATGGCCCGGATGATCCAGTCGATGGCGGCGGCGAAGCGGCCGGTTTGGATAGCCATTACCCCCATCAGATGCAGGGCGTCGGCATGGTCGGGGTGTTGCCGCAATACGTCGCGGTACAGGGTTTCGGCCTGGGCCAGATCGCCTGCCCGGTGAAACGCCCGCCCCCTGTCGATCAACTCCTGCACGCCGTCCAACTCTCGCTCCACTCTCCTACGTCATGGCCGGACGTATTCCTCGATTTTCCGACTATCAATCCTTGGCCAAGCCGCAAAAAAGAAAGGGTGGCCGAAGCCACCCTTTCCCTTAACAGAACCGTAGTCGTTTGACCGATTAGAAGGTCAGCGACAGACCGGTCATGGCAGCCCAACCGCTGTTCTCGTAAGCGGAGTCGGACACGCCCATCAGACCCTTGCGCTGGTCCTTGTAGTCGATGTAGCCGACGGTGGCGAGAGCATCGACGCCCGGGCCCAGGTTGTACTTACCCGAAGCCTGGTACAGGTCGATGGTGTCCTGCTTGCCGCCATTGGTCAGGGTCGGGTTCATGATGCCGTTGACGCCGGAATGGAAGTAGCCGACGCTGATGGCATACGGGCCAGTCGCATACTGCAGGCCGACGTCGTAGGCGTCGCCGCCGAAGTCGAGAGCAACGCCGCCCTTGGTGGCCGACAGGTTGACGGTGCCGCTCAGCACGGTGGTGCTGGTGGCGGCGATGACGGTGTTGGACAGGCCGTTAACACCGCCCTGGCTGTTGTCCTGACGGGCCCGCTGGTAGGAACCACCCAGGGTGAAACCGGCATAGGACAGCTGGGTGCCGAAGGCCGCCTGGGTGAAGTTCGTGACACCGAGGTTGCCAGCGGCCGACAGATCGACCCAGACGTAACCGGCCGAAGCCTTCACGCCGACCGGGCCGAAGGTGTTGGCATACAGGGCGCCGCCGCCGAAGGCCTCGGCACGGGCGAGCGGGGTGGTGCGGACGTCCTGACGGGTCACGTTCGGAATGTAGCTGGCGCCCAGGGTCAAGCCGTAGAAGCTCGGCGCGACGTAGGTCAGCTTCTCCGCCTTGTCGTCGGTGACGATGGCGGTGGTGTTGCTGGAGGTGCTCCAACCGACGATCTGGTTCATGCCCATGACCGAGGTCGGCTTGATGATGGTGAAGTTGTTGCCGATCTGCGAGGCGCCGACGGTGCCGTTGGCGGCATCGGGAGCCTGCACGTGGATCAGGGCAGTGCCGTTCGGGGCGGTGCCGCCGATGACCTTACCGAAGCCGCCTTCGATCCAGGCGTAGCTGGCGTCGATGACGTCGGTGGTCAGATCGGAGTGGCCGCCGGCTTCCATGCTGACGAACACGCCAACCTTCAGGCCGTTGTCCAGGGTGGTGTTGCCCGAGAACCAAATCTCGTTGTCGCCCTTGACATCGACATTGGCGCGCTGGCCCGAACCGTTGGTGGGGGTCACGACGTTGTTGCCAGCAGGGGTGCCGGAAGCAGTGGCGCCCGAGAAGGCAGAGGACTGCCAAGCGCCGACGACCCACCACTTGCTGAAGCCACCAACGTCCAACTTAATCTTGTCAGCGGCTTCGGCGGCACCGGCATGCATCATGCTGGCGGCGACCAGGGCGGTGCTGGCGAACAGAATCTTCTTCATGGTATCTCCTCTCTTTGGCTTCCAGATCTCGACCCTCAATGGCCGGACCCGCTATCCAAATGAACGAACGACGGTCATGACGCCATAGCAACCGGCAAAGATCAAGCAGACCTGGGCGCCTCTGTGTCGAAACGCGCGCACTGTGGCAAGAGCGCAACACTCGGTGTGGGGAACAGGCTTCCGAGTGCTTCACCGCGCTCCTGGCTTTCAGGCTTGCCGCCGGGGTGCCTCTCGTTGCATTCTCGCCCGGCGGAGTCGGTTCGGTCGGTTTCGCGAGGCAATCCTCTGCCAACAGGCCGCGCAACCAGGCGCGGCGGGATGAAGAAGTGACATGATGAGGAAGAATTTCACGGGCGTCTTCGCCGTTCTGGCCGTTTTCGGCGCCGCCTTGGTGCTGTCGGCCTGCGATCAGACCCAGGCCGTCTACCCGACCATCGAGAAAAACCAAAGTGCGCCGCGCATGTCCAATGAGAAGCGCGAGACCATCTTCGGGTCGGAAGGCATGTTCGGCAAAAGCAAGCCCGACGGGGAAGGCGCCGGCATTGGCGTCAACGCCTTCCTGTGGCGCGCTTCGCTCGACACCATCTCGTTCATGCCGATCACCACGGCGGACGCGTTCGGTGGCACCATCATCACCGATTGGTACCAACTGCCCGAGACGCCCAACGAGCGTTACAAGGTCAACGTCTTCATCCTGGACCGCACCCTGCGGGCGGATGGGGTCAAGGTGTCGCTGTTCAAACAGACCCGCGATTCCAGCGGTGGCTGGGCCGATGTCAAGGTCGATCCCCGCATGGCGGCCGACCTGGAGAACTCGATCCTGACGCGGGCGCGCCAACTGCGCGTCGTATCCACCGAGTAGGGCGGGGCTCTCCCGCCCACCGCGATTTCCACACCATCAGGATACGGACGACCACATGTCGCTGGCCGACGAGCGCTATAACGTCAAGGAAACCGAGGCCAAGTGGCAGCGCGTCTGGGAGCAGCGCGGCTGCTTCGAGGCGCGCGAGGACAGGACCCGGCCGAAATACTACGTCCTGGAGATGTTCCCCTATCCGTCGGGGCGCATCCACATGGGCCATGTGCGCAACTACACGCTGGGCGACGTGGTCGCCCGCTACAAGCGCGCCAAGGGCTTCAACGTGCTGCATCCCATGGGTTGGGACGCCTTCGGCCTGCCGGCCGAGAACGCCGCCATCCAGAACAACGTGCATCCGGCCAAATGGACGCGGGAAAACATCGCCGCCATGCGGGTGCAGCTGAAAAGCATGGGGCTGTCCTATGATTGGCGCCGCGAACTGGCGACCTGCGAGCCCGAATACTATCGCCACGAACAGAAGATGTTCCTGGATTTCCTCGCCGCCGGCTTGGTCTACCGCAAGGAATCCTGGGTCAATTGGGACCCGGTCGAGAACACGGTGCTGGCCAACGAGCAGGTGATCGACGGCTGCGGCTGGCGTTCCGGAGCCTTGGTGGAAAAGCGGCTGCTGTCGCAGTGGTTCCTCAAGATCACCGCCTATGCCCAGGATCTGCTCGACAGTCTGGCGACGCTGGACCGCTGGCCGGAACGGGTTCGCCTGATGCAGGAGAACTGGATCGGCCGCTCCGACGGTGCCCGGCTGAATTTCGATCTTGAAGGCCGTTCGGACGGGCTGGAGGTCTTCACCACCCGGCCCGACACTCTGTTCGGCGCCAAGTTCGTCGCCATCGCCGCCAATCATCCGCTGGCCGCCGAGTTGGCAGCCGCCAATCCGGCCCTGGCCGACTTCATCGCCGAGTGCAACCGCATGGGCACCTCGGAGGCGGCCATCGAGACCGCCGAGAAGAAGGGGATCGACACCGGCATCCGCGCCGTCCATCCGTTCGATCCCAGTTGGACGCTGCCGGTCTATGTGGCCAATTTCGTGCTGATGGACTACGGCTCGGGCGCCATTTTCGGCTGCCCCGCCCATGACCAGCGCGATCTCGACTTCGCCAACAAATACGGCCTGGGCTACACCCAGGTGGTGCAACCCGCCACCGATGCCGAGGCGGTCGCCGCCGCCATCGCCCGGGGCGAGGCCTATACCGGCGACGGTGTCGCCATCAATTCCCGCTTTCTCGACGGTCTGGCGGTGGACGCCGCCAAGGCCGAGGCCATCCGCCGTATCGAGGCGATGGGCCGGGGCAGCCATACCGTCAACTACCGCCTGCGCGACTGGGGCGTCTCGCGCCAGCGCTACTGGGGCTGTCCGATCCCGATCATCCACTGCGAGTCTTGCGGTGTGGTGCCGGTGCCGGCGGCCGAACTGCCGGTGCGCCTGCCCGAGGACGTCACCTTCGACAAGCCGGGCAATCCCCTCGACCACCACCCCACCTGGAAGCATGTGGCCTGCCCCGCTTGCGGCAAGCCGGCCCGGCGCGAGACCGACACCTTCGACACCTTCTTCGAGTCGTCGTGGTATTTCGCCCGCTTCACCTCGCCGGCCCCTCTTGCCGCGCCAAATAGCGTCGATGTGGCGTTCGACCGCGAGGCGGCCGACTACTGGATGCCGGTGGACCAGTATATCGGCGGCATCGAGCATGCGGTGCTGCATCTGCTGTATTCGCGTTTCTTCACCCGGGCGCTGAAGGATTGTGGCTATCTCGGGGTTAAGGAGCCGTTCGCCGGCCTGCTGACCCAGGGCATGATCTGCCACGAGACCTACAAGTCGGCCGAGGGCCAGTGGCTCTATCCCACCGAGGTGACAGCCGGGCCGGACGGCGCGCTGGTCCATGTGGACACCGGCGCCCCGGTGACCGGCGGCCGCTCCGAGAAGATGAGCAAGTCCAAGAAGAACGTGGTCGATCCGGCCGGCATCATCGACGGCTACGGCGCCGACACCGCGCGCCTGTTCATGCTGTCGGACAGCCCGCCCGAGCGCGATCTCGACTGGACCGAATCCGGCATCGACGGCGCCTGGCGCTATGTCAACCGGTTGTGGCGCATGGTGGCCTCGGCCGAGCTGCCCGCCGTGGGGACGCCCATGCCCGAGCTGGGGCCGGAAGCGGTCAAGGCGCGGCGGCTGGTCCACAAGACCGTCGCCCTGGTGGGCGAGGACCTCGAGCGCTTCCACTTCAACAAGGCGGTGGCGCGCATCCGCGAGATGACCAACGGGCTGGGCGAGCTGCCCGCCGCCGGTGTTGGCGCCGGCTGGGTGCTGCGCGAGGGGCTGGAAGTCGCCGCCCGCCTGATCGGGCCGATGATGCCCCATCTGGCCGAGGAGATGTGGGCGGCGCTGGGCGGCGCCGGACTGCTGGCCGAGGCCGCCTGGCCGGACTCCGATCCCTCCCTGCTGGTGGAGGATTCGGTCACGGTGGCGGTTCAGGTCAACGGCAAGCTGCGCGCCACCATCGAATTGCCCGTCGATGCCGATTCCGCCCTGGCGGAGCAGACGGCGCTTGCGCAACCCCAGGTAATTTCGGCAATGTCGGGGAAACCCGCGCGCAAGGTCGTGGTCGTGCCGAACCGGATCGTCAATGTGGTGGTCTAGAGCTCTTCTCCTCGTTGGTCTTGTGGTGCTGGGGCCGGCAGGCTGCGGCTTCGCCCCCATGTATGCCAAGAGTGGCGGCGACAAAGCCGGCATCAACACCGATCTGGCGGCGGTCCGCGTCATGCCGATCAAAGATCGGTTGGGGCAGCAGTTGCGCAATGCCCTGGTGCAGCGGATCACGCCGCAGGGCGAGCCGGGGGATTACCGCTACACCTTGCTGATCACCTTGATGGAAACCACCGCGGACCTGGGGTATCGCCGCGATTCCTTCGCCACCCTGGGCAACCTGACCATGACGGCGACCATCACCTTGCAAGGCAACGGCGTCGGCATTCTGGCGAACAGCGCCAACACGGTGGTCAGCTTCGACTATCTCGGCCCGCGTTACGCCAGCGTGGCCACGGAGCGCGACGCCGAGGACCGGGCGATCAGCCAACTGGCCGACGACATCCGCAGCCAGGTGGCGGCGGCCATCACCCGCTACAAAGACAATCCCAACGACATCCGCTATCACAAGCTCACCGAGGTGGATCTGCTCGGCCGCCCGCTCCAACCGGAGAAGGCGGGGCCGGTAACCCGGCCGGAGTCAGGAACCCGGATGGAGCAGCGGTGAAGCTCGCCGGAGCGCGGATCGAGCCCTTTCTCCGGGCGCCCGATCCGTCGGTCCGCGCCGTTCTGGTGTTCGGTCCCGATCTCGGTCTGGTGCGCGAACGGGTTCAGCGCCTGATGCAGGGCGTGGTCAAGGACACCTCCGACCCCTTTCGGGTCGCCGAACTGAGCCCGGCTTCGCTTAAGGCCGAGCCCTCCTGCCTCGCCGACGAGGCGGCGGCCATGGCGCTCGGCGGCGGTCGCCGCGTGGTGGTTCTGCGTGACGCCGGTGACGGCCAGACCGCGGCGGTTTCGTCGTTTCTGGCCCATCCCATGGGTGACGCCCTGGTGGTGGTCGAAGGGGGCGAGCTTGGCCCCCGCTCGTCGCTCCGCAAACTGTTCGAGGGTGCCGACAACGCCGCCGCCCTGGCCTGCTACGGCGACGAGGGCGGATCGCTGGCGGCGGTGATCCAGGAAGAGCTGAAGGCGGCCGGGCTGATGGCCGAGCCCGACGCCATGGCCTATCTGATCGAACATCTCGGTGGCGACCGTCGCCTCACCCGCGCCGAACTGGGCAAGCTGGCGCTCTACATGGGCAAGCCCGGCCGGGTCAGCCTGGAGGACGCCACCGCCTGCGTTGGCGACACCGCCGCCCTTGGTCTCGACGACCTCGCCCTGACCACCGCCGATGGCGATCATGCCGGAGCGCAGCGGGTTCTGGATCGGTTGCTGCGCGAAGGGATGCATCCGGTGGGCATGCTCCGCGCGGTGGCGCGGCATTTCCTGCGGCTGCATCTGGCGGCGGGGCACCTGGCCCAGGGAAAGTCGGTGGACCAGGCCCTGGCGGCGCTGAAGCCGCCGGTCATCTTCAAGGCCGCCGACCGCTTTCGGCGCCAATTGTCGCGCTGGCCGGCCGATCGTTTGGGCAAGGCGCTGGAGGTGCTGACCGAGGCCGAGGCGGACTGCAAGACCACCGGCATGCCGGCCGCCGAGATCTCGTCGCGCGCCCTGATGATGATCGCCCGCGCGGCGGCGCGGCGCTGAGTCAACGCCCGTCCGCTCCATCCGATCTTGAAATGTGACCCTGGGCCTGGACGCGGCTTAAATCATCATTTCTCTTGTCGAATCATGACTTCAGTCCCACCTTTGAAAAACGGCGCGACCAAAGACGCCGGCGAAGGGGGATGGACGCCATGGACTTCGCGACTTTTCTTGACCACCGTCTGGCCGAACTGTCCGAGCCGCTGATCCACAGCGGCGCCGAACGAATGATCCGCCGCTATGTCGCCGGTATGGCCACCGCCGATCTCGAACGGATCGATCCGGACTTGCTGTTCGGCGCCGCCCTGGGGCTGTTCACCTTCGCTCGCGAGCGTCAGCCGGGAATTCCCCATCTGCGGGTCTACGACCCCGACCTCGACCGTCATGGCTGGGTGTCCAGCCACACCGTGATCGAGATCGTCAACGACGACATGCCGTTCCTGGTGGACTCGGTCGCCATGGAATTGGCGCGCCAGAATATCGCCATCCATCTGCTGGTTCATCCGGTGATCTCGGTCAGCCGCGATGCCGCCGGGCTGCTTCTCGACGTGGTGGACAATGGCGATGGCGCACGCGAATCGGTCATGCATATCGAGATCGACCGGCAACTGCCGGACAGCCATGCCGAGCTGGCCCGGCATCTGGGTCGGGTGCTGGGCGAGGTGCGTCTGGCGGTGGCCGACTGGCGGCCCATGCTGGACCGGCTCTGGGCGACCGTGGCCGAGTTCGAGGCCGGCAGCGTCACGGTCGCCGCCGAGGAGCGTGCCGAGGCGTTGGCCTTCCTGGACTGGCTGGCCGACAACCACTTCACTTTCCTCGGCTATCGCTGGTTCGGCCTGGGAACCGACGGGGCGGTGACCGACGACACTGAAACCGGGCTGGGGCTGCTGGCCGCCGCCGAGGTCCACGTCTTCGACGACACCGTCGCCCTGGCCGCCATGCCGGTGGAACTGCGCGCCTTTCTCCAGCGGCCCGACCCGGTGCTGGTTACCAAGTCGGCACGTCATTCGTCGGTGCACCGGCCGGTGCGCATGGACATCATCGGGCTGAAGCGGTTCGGCCCCGACGGCCAGGTGGTGGGGTTGCATGCCTTCCTCGGCCTGTTCACCTCGGCGGCCTATACCGACGGTCCGGCCCAGATCCCGCTGCTGCGGCGCAAGATCGGCAAGGTCGAGGCGCGGGCCGGCTTTTCCCGCGCCGGCCACGATGCCAAGGCGCTGGCCAACATCCTGGAAACCTATCCCCGCGACGAGCTGTTCCAGACCTCGGAAGAGGCGTTGTTCGACATCGCCATAGGCATTCTCCACCTTCAGGAACGGCGGCGGGTGGCGGTGTTCGTGCGCAAGGACGAGTTCGAGCGCTTCATCTCCTGTCTGGTGTTCGTTCCCCGCGACCGCTACGACACGCCGCTGCGGCTGGCGGTGACCGCCATCTTGGAGGAAAGCTTCGCCGGCACGCTGGACACCTTCTATACCCAGGTGGCGGACCTGCCGCTGGCGCGGCTGCATTTCATCATCCGCACCTCGCCCGGCGCCATTCCGAAGGTTGATTTCCACACGCTGGAACAACGCATCGCCGATGCGTCGCGCACCTGGGCCGAGCATCTGCGCTCCGCCCTGATCCAGGCCCATGGCGAGGCCGACGGTCTGGTGCTGGTGCAGCGCTGGGGACAGGCCTTCCCGACCTCCTACCGCGAACGCTACAGCGTGCTGGCGGCGGTGTCCGACGTGGACCGGGTCGAGGCCTGCGCCGCGATGGGTCGGATCGAGGCCTGCGCCTCGGGTGGCGGCGGGATCGGCCTCAACCTCTACCGGCTGGTGGGCGCATTGCCGCATCAGGGCCGTCTCAAGCTGTATCGCGCCGGCAATCCGGTGGCGCTGTCCTCGGTCCTGCCCATGCTGGAGGCCATGGGGCTGGTGGTGATCGCCGAGGTGCCCCACGAAATTCAGCCGGCGACGGCCGGCACGGCGGCGGTCTGGATTCACGATTTCGAGGTGGAAAGCGCCGACGGGGCGGCGCTGGACGTGGCCGAGCGGCGGGATGCCTTCCACGACGCCCTGGCGGCGGTCTGGCAAGGCGATGCGGAAAGCGACGGCTTCAACCGTCTGGTGCTGGCCGCCGGGCTCTCCTGGCGCGAAGTGATGGTGCTGCGCGCCTACACCAAATATCTGCGTCAGACTGGTACCACCTACAGCCAAGCCTATATCGAGCAGGCCTTGTGCGGCAATCCGGCCATGGCCCATACCCTGGTGCGGCTGTTCCTGGCTGGCTTCGACCCCAAAGGCGCTTCCGGCGACATGGGCGAGATCGACGCCACCCTCCAGGCCGGCCTCGGAGCCGTGGTCAGCGCCGACGACGACCGGATTCTGCGCCGCTTCCTCAACCTGATCCGTTCCACCTTGCGAACGAATTATTTCCAGACCACGCCCGAGGGCGGACCCAAGCCGTATTTCTCGTTCAAGCTCGACTCGCGCCAGGTTGACGACTTGCCGGCGCCGCGGCCGCTGGTGGAGGTGTTCGTCTATTCGCCTCGGGTCGAGGCGATTCATCTGCGCGGCGGCAAGGTGGCGCGCGGCGGCATCCGCTGGTCCGACCGGCGCGAGGATTTCCGCACCGAGATCCTGGGTCTGATGAAGGCCCAGATGGTCAAGAACGCGGTGATCGTGCCGGTGGGGGCCAAGGGCGGCTTCGTGGTCAAGCGCCCACCGGCCACCGGCGGCCGCGAGGCGCTGCTGGCCGAGGGAATCGAGTGCTACAAGACGCTGATGCGCGGCCTGCTGGACATCACCGACAACCTGGCCGGTGAGGCGGTGGTGCCGCCGCCCGACGTGCTGCGCAAGGACGGCGACGATCCCTATCTGGTGGTGGCCGCCGACAAGGGAACCGCCACTTTCTCCGATATCGCCAATTCCATTTCGCTGGGCTACGGCTTCTGGCTGGGCGACGCCTTCGCCTCGGGCGGCAGCCAGGGCTACGACCACAAGAAGATGGGCATCACCGCGCGCGGCGCCTGGGTGGCGGTGGAGCGCCATTTCCGCGAAATGGGCATCGATACCCGAAGCCAGGATTTCACCGTCATCGGGGTCGGCGACATGTCCGGCGACGTGTTCGGCAACGGCCTGCTGCGGTCGCGTCACACCAAGCTGGTGGCCGCCTTTAACCATGCCCATGTCTTCCTTGACCCCAACCCCGATCCCGAACGCAGCTTCGCCGAGCGCGAGCGTCAGTTCAACGCGGTCAAGGCCTGGCCCGATTACGACACCACGACCATTTCCGAAGGCGGCGGCATCTTTCCCCGCACCGCCAAGGCCATTGCCATCAGTCCCCAGGTCAAGGACCGTTTCGGTATCGAAGCAGACAGCATGACCCCGGCCGAGTTGATCCGCACCCTGTTGAAATCGCCGGTGGATTTGCTGTTCTTCGGCGGCATCGGCACCTATGTCAAGGCGTCGGACGAAAGCCATGCCGAGGCCGGCGACCGCGCCAATGACAGCTTGCGCATCGACGGCCGCGACATCGCCGCCAAGGTGGTGGGCGAGGGCGCCAATCTCGGCTTCACCCAGTTGGGCCGCATCGAATACGCGCAAGTCGGCGCCGGCGGTGGCGGCGGCCGGATCGACACCGACGCCATCGACAATTCCGCCGGGGTCGATTGTTCCGACCACGAGGTCAACATCAAGATTCTGCTCAACGACCTGGTGAGCGCCGGCGACCTCACTCCCAAGCAGCGCGACAAGCAGTTGGTGGAGATGACCGACGAGGTCGGCGTCCTGGTGCTGCGCGACAATTATCTCCAGACCCTGGCGCTGTCCATGATGGAGGCGCAAGGGACCGACCTGCTGGACGGCGAGGCCCGCTTCATGCGGCTGCTGGAAAAGGCCGGCAAGCTGGATCGCGGCATCGAGTTCCTGCCCTCGGACGAGACGCTGACCGACCGCGCCGCCCGCAAGCAGGGCTTCACCCGTCCGGAACTGTCGGTGCTGCTGGCCTATGGCAAGATCTGGCTCTACGAGCATATCTTGCATTCCGATCTGCCCGATGACCCGTTCATGGCCACGGATCTCACCAAATATTTTCCCACCGCCCTGCGCAACCGTTTCGGTTCCGACATCAGCCGGCATCGGCTGCGGCGCGAGATCGTCGCCACGGTGGTGACCAATTCCATCGTCAACCGGGTCGGCGGCGCCTTCGTCGCCGAGCTGATGGAGACCACCGGCCATCCTCCCGCCCAGGTGGCGCGGGCCTATATCATGGCGCGCGACGCCTTCCGCCTGCGCGAGGTGTGGCACGAGATCGAGGCGCTGGACGGCAAGGTGCCGGCGGCGGCCCAGACCGCCATGCTGGCCGAGGCCAACCGGCTGGTGGAGCGCGCCACCTTGTGGGTGCTGCGCTCCATGCCGTCCCCCTTCGCCCTGGGCGCCGGCATCGCCGAGCTGTCGCCGGGTGTCAAGGCGTTGGAAGCGGCGGTGCCGGCGGTGCTGTCGCCAACCGCCGCCATTGCCCAGGCGGCCCGCATCCAGCAATTCGTCGATCAGGGCGTGCCCGAGGATCTGGCGCGGCGTGTGGGCAACCTGATCGTGCTGGCCTCGGCCGCCGACATCCTGCGCATCGCCGCTCGCCAGGACATCTCCATCGACGATGCCGGCCGGCTGTATTTCGCGGTCGGCACCCGGTTCTCGCTGGGCTGGCTCCGGGCCTCGGCCGAGCAGTTGTCGGGTCGCGGCCATTGGCTCAAACTGGCGGCGGCGGCGGCCATCGAGGATCTTTACGGCCATCAGCGCGACATCACCAATGTGGTGGCGGCCTCCCAGCCGGGACGCAGCCCCGACGAGGCCATCCGCGCCTGGGCCGAGGGCAACCGGGCGGCGGTGGAGCGGGCCGAGGCGCTGCTGGCCGAACTCAAGGCGGCGTCCCATGTGGATCTGCCCATGATCATGGTGGCGGGGCGCCAGCTTCGGACCTTGACCGAGACAATCGTTGCCGGAGGAGGCGAGACCGGCTAAGGAATGGGGAGGTGCCGTCGATAGAGCGACGAACGAATTTGTTCGTTCGGAGTTGCGGGCAAAGCCCGGCGCCTGAGGGACAATTTAGGTAGGGATGCCATGGAATTCGCCGCCTTTCTCGATGGTCAGATCGCCGAGCACGCCGAAACCCTGGGCCGGACCGGCGCCGCCGTGCGCGAGCCGTTCCAGAAGCTGGTGGAGGCCTGTCTCGCCAGTCTGGCCGGCGGCGGCAAGATCCTGTTCTTCGGCAATGGCGGCAGCGCCGCCGACGCCCAGCATCTGGCCGCCGAACTGGTGATCCGCTATCGCTACAACCGCAAGGCGCTGGCGGCGTTGGCCCTGACCACCGACACCTCGACCCTGACCGCCTGCGCCAACGACTTTTCGTTCGAGGAAATCTTCTCGCGCCAGATCGAGGCGCTGGGACGGCCCGGCGACGTGGCCATCGGCCTCACCACCTCCGGCACCAGCCCGAACGTGCTGACCGCCCTGGCGGTGGCCCGCGACATGGGGCTGGTGGCGGCCGGGTTCTCGGGCCGCGACGGCGGCAAGATGGTGGGGCTGGCCGATCCCTTGTTGATCGTTCCCAGCACCGTCACCGCCCGCATCCAGGAAATGCACATCCTGATCGGTCACGCCCTGTGCGATCAGGTGGAGGCCAAGGCGGCCCCGCAAATCTGACCTCGTTTGCCTCGCGGGGACGACTGTGCTAGAAGTCGCGCGTTCTTATCCACTGGACGCATCCGCAGCATGAGCAAGTCTGAAGGGACCTTCGAGGGTCAATCCCACGGCCGCAAGGTCGAAATGGGGTCGGACCGGTCGTTCGGTCTGGTGTTCGCCGCCTTTTTCGCCCTGGTCTGCCTGCTGCCGCTGAAATCCGGGGCCGAGCCCCGGCTGTGGGCCGGCGCGGTGGCCGTGGCCTTCCTGATGGTGTCGTTTACCGTCCCCAGGCTGCTCAAGCCGCTCAACCGCCTGTGGTTCCTGGTGGGTTTGGCGCTGCATCACGTGGTCACCCCGGTGGTGATGGGGCTGTTGTTCTTCCTCACCGTCACCCCCATTGCCCTGATCATGCGGGCCATGGGCAAGGACCCCATGCGCCTCAAGCGCGACGATGCCGCCGCCAGCTATTGGATTCTTCGCCAGCCGCCGGGGCCGGCCCCCGAGCGCATGCGCCGTCAGTTCTAGGAGATTACCCGTGGGCTTCCTTATCGAGCTTTGGCAGTTCCTGCGGGAACGCAAGAAATTCTGGCTGTTGCCGATTCTGATCATGATGGTGGTGTTCGGCGGCCTGATCGTGCTGTCCCAGGGCTCCGCCGTGGCGCCGTTCATCTACACCCTGTTCTAGGCGGATCCATTGCGCATTCTCGGCATCTCGGCGCTCTACCACGACAGCGCGGCGGCCCTGGTCGAGGACGGCCGCATCGTTGCCGCCGCCCAGGAAGAACGGTTCACCCGCAAGAAACACGACGCCAGCTTTCCCGAGCACGCCATCGGCTATTGCCTGGGCGAGGCCGGAATCGGCCTGTCCGACGTGGATTTCGTGGTGTTCTACGACAAGCCGTTCCTGAAATTCGAGCGGCTGCTGGAGACCTACATCTCGTTCGCGCCGCGCGGCTTCAAGTCGTTCAAGACCGCCATGCCGGTATGGCTGAAGGAAAAGCTGTTCCAGAAGGACCTGCTCGCGCGCGAGCTGAAAAGCTTCGCCAAGGATTTCGACTGGGTCAACAAGCTGCTGTTCGCCGAGCACCATCTCAGCCATGCCGCCTCGGCGTTCTATCCGTCGCCGTTCGAGGACGCGGCGGTGCTGACCATGGATGGCGTCGGCGAATGGACCACCACCTCGGTGGCCATGGGCTCGGGCCATAAGCTGGAGATCCACAAGGAGCTGCACTTCCCCCATTCGTTGGGGCTGCTCTATTCCGCCTTCACCTATTACACCGGCTTCAAGGTTAATTCCGGCGAATACAAGCTGATGGGCCTGGCGCCCTATGGCGAGCCGAAATACACCAAGCTGATCCTCGACACTCTGGTCGACCTCAAGGAGGACGGCAGCTTCCGCCTGGATCAGTCGTATTTCGACTATTGCACCGGCCTCCACATGACCAACGACCGGTTCGCCGCCCTGTTCGGCCACAAGGTGCGTCGGGCCGACAAGGATCCGCTGACCCAGTTCCACATGGACATCGCTGCCTCCATCCAGGAGGTCACCGAGATCATTGTTTCCAAGCTGTGCCACGGTATCAAGAAGGAGACCGGGGCCAAGAATCTGTGCCTGGCCGGCGGCGTGGCGCTCAATTGCGTCTCCAACGGCAAGGTGCTGCGCGAAGGCATCTTCGACAATATCTGGATTCAGCCGGCGGCCGGCGACGCCGGCGGCGCCCTGGGCGCCGCCCTGGCCGGTTATCACCTGTACCAGGGCCAGCCCCGCACCGTCACCGGCGGCGGCAAGGACGCCATGAAGGGCTCCTATCTCGGCCCGGTCTATGAGCAGAGCGATATCGAGGCCCGCCTGAGCGCGGCCGGCGCCAAATTCGCCGTGCTGGACGACGATGCCATGATCAAGGCCACCGCCGAAGCCCTGGCCGCCGAGAAGGCGGTGGGATGGATGCAGGGCCGCATGGAATTCGGTCCCCGCGCCCTGGGCGGCCGCTCCATCCTGGGCGACCCGCGCTCGCCCTCCATGCAGAAGACCTTGAATCTCAAGGTGAAGTACCGCGAGAGCTTCCGTCCCTTCGCGCCGTCGGTGTTGGGAGAAGACGTGGCCGAGTGGTTCGAGCTGGAGGGCGACTCGCCCTATATGCTGCTGGTGGCGCCGGTGGCGGAAAAGCACCGCCGCGCCATGACCGCGGACGAGCAGAAGCTGTTCGGCATCGACAAGCTCAACGTGCCGCGCTCCGGTATCCCGGCGGTGACCCATGTGGATTATTCCGCTCGCGTACAGACCGTCCATGCCGACACCAATCCGCGCTACCACGCGCTGATCGCGGCGTTCAAGGGCCTGACGGGCTGCGGCGTGGTGGTCAACACCAGCTTCAACGTGCGGGGCGAGCCCATCGTCTGCACCCCGGAAGACGCCTTCCGCTGCTTCATGGGCAGCGAGATCGAGCTACTGGTGGTGGGCAACTGCGTCCTGCGCAAGGAAGACCAGGACGAGGCTCTCAAGCTCGACTACAAGAACGCCTTCGAGCTGGATTAGCGGATTCGAGCGGTTGAGACGATCTTTCCACGCTTTCGGGGTATGTCGGATCGGGCGAGGGTGAGATGAATCGCAAACAACGCCGAGCGGGAGGCAAGCCGGGCGACCCCGGCTTGCGCGGCGGCGCGGCGGGCGCGCAAGCCGTGTTCGCCGACGCCCTCCGCCATCATCAGCTCGGACGCCTGAGCGAGGCCGAGGGGCTCTATCGGCGGGTTCTGGCGCTCGACTCCCGCCATGCCGACAGCCTGCACCTGCTGGGAGTGATCGCGGCCCAGGCCGGACGTTACCCCCAAGCCGTCGATTTGTTCCGCAAGGCGATCACGATCAACGCCAAGGCGGCTCCATACCATTGCAACCTGGGCAACGCGCTTCACCGGGGCGGCAAGCTGGACGAGGCGGTCGCCTGTTACCGCGAAGCCATCGCCATCAATCCGGACTATGTGGAGGCGCACTCCTATCTCGGCGTCGTGCTCCAAAAACAAGGCAAGCTGGGCGACGCCGTCGCCCAATACACCCAAGTCCTGCGGATCAATCCCGGTAACGCGCAGGCTCGCTCCAATCTGGGCAATGCGCTTCAAGAGCAAGGCAAGCTGGACGACGCCATCGCTCAATACGCCGAAGCCTTGCGGATCAATCCTGGATTCCACCCTGCCCACTACAATCTCGGCATGGCGCTCCAGACCCAAGGCAGGCTGGACGAGGCCATCGCCAGCTATCGCAGGGCCATCGCCATCAAGCCCGACTACCCGCAGGCATACACCAGTCTCGGGACGGCGCTCCAGCGACAAGGCAGGCTGGACGACGCGGTCGCCTGCTACCACAAAGCCGTCGCCATCGCGCCGGACCATGACCGGGCCCTCTATTATTTGGGCAGCGCGCTCCAGGCGCAGGGCAAGCCGGACGAGGCCATCGCCCGATATGGCGAGTTCCTGCGCTTCAATCCCGATTCACCCGAGGCCCTGAGCCAACTCGTCCATCTGCGCCGGCACATTTGCGACTGGAGGGAGTTTCAGGAAGACGAGAACAGGATGGCCCGGATAGCGAGGGAACATCCTGCGAAGGTCACCCCATCCCTGCTGCTGATACACTCCAGCACCGAGGCCGATCAGCAGGCCTGCGCGCGGGCCTATTTCGGCGAGAGGATGGCGGGGATCGCCCCCATGGTTCCCATCCAACCGGCCCCGCGTCATGGGCGAATCCGCATCGGCTACCTGTCGGGCGATTTTCATCGCCATGCCATTACGTTCCTGACGACGGAGCTGTTCGAGCGTCACGACCGTTCGCGCTTCGAGATCTTCGGCTATTCCTACGGACCCGATGACGGCAGTGAGGCGCGCCAGCGCCTGATCGCGGCCTTCGACCATTTCGTCGACATGCGCGAAGTGGGAAATGCCGAGGCGGCGGCGCGCATTCGCGACGACGGCATCGACATCCTGGTTGACCTGAAGGGTCCTACCGGTGCCGACCGGGCCGAGATCCTGGCCTTCCGCCCGGCCCCGGTCCAGGTCAACCATCTGGGCTACCCCGGAACCATGGGGACCGATTTCATGGACTACATCCTGGCCGACCCCCTCGTGGTCCCCATGGAGAGTCAGTCGTTCTACAGTGAACGAATCGTTCACCTGCCCGAGTGCTACCAGCCCAACGACAGCAAGCGTGTCATTGGGGATCCCGTCCCGTCGCGGGCAGCCTGCGGGCTCCCCGAACAGGGCCTGGTATTCTGCTGTTTCAATAACAGCTTCAAGATTACGCCCGATCTGTTCGACATCTGGATGCGCCTGCTCCGGGCAACCCCCGGAAGTGTGCTGTGGCTGTTGGAGGCGAATGTCCTGGTGCAGAGCAACCTGAGGCGCGAGGCGGGGGTTCGGGGAATCACCCCGGAGAGATTGGTCTTCGCCCCACGACAGCCGCTTGCCGAACACCTCGCGCGCCATCGTCAGGCCGATCTGTTCCTCGACACCTTGCCGTACAACGCCCATACCACGGCCAGCGACGCGCTGTGGACCGGATTACCGGTGCTGACCTGCGCGGGCGGGACTTTTGCCGGCCGGGTCGCGGGCAGCTTGCTGACAGCAATCGGACTGCCCGAACTCATCACCACGTCCCTGGCGGACTACGAGGCGCTGGCCTTGAGATTGGCCCACGAGCCTGCGCTGCTTGCCGCACTCAAGGACAAACTGGCGCGCAACCGGTCCGCCGCGCCGCTGTTCGACACCGAACGCTTCACGCGCCACATGGAAACGGCCTATGGCCGTATGTGGGAAACCTGGTGTGCGGGAAAGCCGCCGACGGCGTTTGCCGTCGAACCGGCGCCGTCGTGACGTCGGGGGCTACTCCGCCCCTCGGCCATAGGCGTCTTCCAGGCGGACGATGTCGTCCTCGCCCACATATTCGCCCGACTGCACCTCGATCAGGCGCAGCGGCACCTTGCCGGGATTCTCCAGGCGGTGGGGGGTGCCGGCGGGAATGAAGGTGGATTCGTTTTCCCGCAGCACGAACGACGTGTCGGCGCAGGTGACCAGGGCGGTGCCCCGGACCACCACCCAATGCTCCGAGCGGTGCCAGTGCTTTTGCAGGGATAGTTTCGCCCCCGGATCGACGTGGATGTGCTTGACCTTGAAGCGGTCGCCCTGCTCGACGGTCTGGAACCAGCCCCAGGGCCGCCAGCCCCGCGTCCCTTGCGTGGCCTCGGAGCGGCCTTCGCGCTTGAGGGCGTCGACGACGGCCTTGACCTCCTGGTCGTGGGCCTTGTCGGCCACCAGCACGGCGTCGTCGGTGGCCACCACCACTAGGTCCCTGAGACCGATGGCGGCCACCAGCCGGCCCTGGCTGCGCAGATAGCAATTGGCGGAGTCCAGCACCAGCACGTCGCCCTGGACCGCGTTGCCGTCGGCATCCTTGGGCGATTCCTGCCACAGCGCCGACCACGAGCCGATGTCGGACCAGCCCATCTCCACCGGCACCACCGCCACCTTCTGGGAATGCTCCATCACCGCATAATCGATGGACTGGCCGGTGAGGCCGGCGAAGCTGTCGTCGTCGAGGCGGAAGAAGAACATGTCGCTGCGGCCCAGAGCCCGCGCGGCGCGGCAGCCCGCCACCATGCCCGGTGCGAAGGTCTCCAACTCGGCCAGGAACAGCCCCACCGGCAGCAGGAAGATGCCGCTGTTCCAGGTATATTGGCCCGACGCCACATAGCGTTCGGCGGTGGCGAGGTTGGGCTTCTCGACGAAGCGCTCGACCATGTTGCCGCCGGGCAGCGGCGCACCGGCCTTGATATAGCCGTAACCGGTATTGGGGCCGGTGGGCTGGATGCCGAAGGTCACCAGCCTGCCGCCTTGGGCCAGCGGTACCGCCACCTCGACGGCGCGGCGGAAGGCGGCGGTGTCGGCGATCAGGTGGTCGGACGGCATCAACAGCATCAGGGCGTCGGGATCGCTCTCGGCCAGGATCAGCGCCGCCACCGCCGCCGCCGGGGCGGTGTTGCGGCCCACCGGCTCGATCACCACCGCCTTGGGCTCGATCCCCACTTCGCGCAGTTGCTCGGCGACGATGAAGCGGTGTTCGTGGTTGCACACCACCACCGGCGGCGTCCCCAGGCGCAACGCGGTGTCTTGCAAAAGCGTGCGTTCGCCCGTCAGCTTCAGCAGCTGCTTGGGCATCAGTTCGCGCGACAGCGGCCACAACCGGGTCCCGGCACCGCCGGACAGGATGACGGGAACAAGGCTGCTCATCATATGGGTTCCTCAGACGCCGGGCGTTCGCGCCGCTCGTTCATCTCGAAAGCTCCCTGCTCCGCCACCAGCGGGCGGTGGCTTTGAGCCCGTCCTCCAGGCTGTCGGGGGGCACCCAGCCGATGGTGGCGGCGATGGCGCCGAGGTCCACCTCCAGCGATCCGGTCAGACGCTGCACCGTCGCCGCCGTGCCGGTCAGGCGCCCGGCCAGCCGCAACAGCGCCACCGGCACCGGCAGCAGCCGGGCGGGACGCCCCAGCGCGGCGGCAAGCTCGCGGATCAACTGGGCGGTAGAGACCGTTTCGGCATCGCACAGAGTGAAGGTGCGCAGGGTTCCGGCGGGTGGCGGGCTGTCGAGGCTGGCGCGCACCGCGTCCACCAGGTTGCCCAGGCCGATCAGCGAACGGCGGTTGGCGACGCAGCCCAGCGGCAGCGGGATGCCCCGGTCCACCCAGCCGATCAGCGAGCGGAAATTGCCCTTCACCCCGGGGCCATAGACCAGCGGCGGCCGCAGCACGGTGACGCCCAATCCGGTGCGGGCGGCGATATCCGCCAGACCGCGCTCGGCCTCCAGCTTGGAGATGCCGTAAGGGTCCACCGGCGCCGCCGTGTCGGGACCGAACGGGGTTCCGAAGGTCTCCTCGCCATTGGCCTTGATGCTGCTCATGAACACCAGGTGGCGGATGCCGGCGCTCGCGGCCTGTTCCGCCAGATGCAGGGTGCCGGCCACGTTGGTGGCGCGGAACTCGGCCAGCGGGTCGTGGGAGCGGTCATGCATGACGTGGACGCGGGCGGCCAGATGCACTACCGCCTCGCGGCCGGCCAGGGCGGCGCTCCAGTCGGTGGTGGGGGATAGGCCGGCGACCTTGCGCGCCGCCACCCCCTCGGGCAGAGGAGCGTTGGGCCGCGTCGCGCCGGCCACGTCGTGGCCCAGCTCCACCAGCCGCTGGCATAAGGGCCGGCCGACGAAGCCGTTGGCGCCGGTGACCAGGATCGTCGTCATGCCGGCGATCCCTTGGCCCAGCGGGTCAGCAGGGTCAGCAGCGCCGCCACCACCGCCACCGCCAACAGGGCACCGAGGGCGGCCGGGCCGGTGGTGGCGATCCAGGCACAGCCGATCAGCGCCACGTTGCCGGCCAGGATGGCCAGCGACACCTGGGAATGGCTTTTGCCGCCCTGTACGGCGCGCTGATAGAAATGGCGGCGGTGGGGCTGCCACACCGTCTCGCCGTCCTTCAGCCGCCACAGCAGGGTGATGGTGGCGTCGGCCAGGTAATAGGCCGGCAGGATCAGGGCGGCGGCCAGATGCCCGCTGCCGGCGAGATGGATCAGCAGGCCGCCCAGCACGAAGCCCAGCGGGATGCTGCCCGAATCGCCCAGGAAGATCCGGGCGGGGTGCCAGTTCCACACCAGGAAGCCGAGACCGGCGGCGGCCACCCCCGCCGCCTGGGGGGCGAATTGATCGCCGGTTATGGCGATGCCGATGCCGATGGTGGCGGTCTCGATACCGGTGATGCCGTCGATTCCGTCCATGAAATTGTAGAGGTTGACGAACCACAGCCAGCCCAGGGCGACCAACAGCCGGTCGGCCCACAGCGGCAGCAGGCCTTGGAACACCAGCTCTTTGGTCGGCACCCCGATCAGCGTCGCGGCGATGATGGCGGCCTGAAGCAGGAAGCGCGGCAGCGGCGCCAGCCCCTTGCGGTCGTCCAGCCAGGAGACCGCCATCAGGATCAGCGCCCCGGCGGCGAGAACGGGGGCATAGCCGCCCGGCACCACGAAGGCGGTGAGGATCAGCATGGCCGCCACCACCGGAACGACGCCCAAGCCGCCGCCGCGCGGAATTGGCAGGCTGTGGCTGGAACGTTCGTTGGGATGGTCGAGGATCTGGCGCTGGTGCAGCCAGCCCAGCACCAGCCGGGTCGTCGCCGCGCTCATGATGACGGTGGTCAGGGCGATGACGGCCGTAACGATCATGGCGCCTCGGTCAGATGGACTCGCCGCCCGTCGCGCAGACTCTCCAGCACGGCGATGGTGGCAAGGCTGGTTTCGATCAACTCGGCCTCGTCGGCCGGCGCGGGACCGCCATGGGCCACGGCGGTGACGAAGGCCTCCAGCTCGGCGCGGTGGCCCTTGTCCTGGCCGAGCGACTTCTCGACCTTGGTGCGGCCGCCCGAGGTGACCGCGAGGGTCAGGAAATTGTCGAGGGTGACAACCGTTCCGCCAGCGAAACACTCGAAGCGTTCCTTGCTGTGCGACGTGTCGCCCAGGGCGGTGTAGACGATGGTGGCCAGCGAGCCGTCGGTGAAGGTCAGCGACACCGCCAGATCGTCGCAGCCGCCATGGGTGACGGCGGCGGCGTCGGCCTGGACGGTGGCGATGGGAGCGCCGATCAGGGCGCGGGCGAGATCGACGAAATGGCACAGCTCGCCCAGGATGCGGCCGCCGCCTTCCTCCGCCGCGTTGACCCAGCTTTCCGCCGGCAGCGCCCCGGCGTTGACCCGTAGCACCAGCACCTTGGGGCCGGCATGGCGGGCGAGATGGGCCTTGGCCTTGACGGTCATAGGGGCGAAGCGGCGGTTGAAGCCGACCAGGAAGAAGCCGGCCGAGCCCTGGCGGGCGGTCCGCACCTGTTCCAACTGGGCGCGGTCCAGGGCCAGCGGCTTTTCCACCAGAACCGACTTGCCCGCCGCCAGCACCCGGGCGGTCATTTCGGCGTGGTTGCCGTGGCGGGTGGCCACCAGCACCGCGTTGATGGCGGGGTCGTTCAGGACCTCGTCCAGGTCGGTGGTGGCATGGGCGAAGCCGAAGGTCTGCTGGCCATGCTCGGCGGTGGCGCCGCGCTGGGTGCAGATGGTGCGCATCTCCAGCTTGGGGATGCGGGCCAGTTCGGGCAGCAGCACGGTGCGGGCGAAGTTGCCGGCGCCGATCACCCCCAGCACACAGGTGCCGGCCGCCGTCTTGGGAGCGGGGAAGGCGGTGACCGGGGCGGCCTTGGCGGTGTCGTCGTAGCGCAGCACCACGCCGAGATGGGGGGTGGTGCCGCCGGTGACCAGCTCATAGGCGCTTTCGGCCTGCTCGAAGGCGAAGCGGTGGGTGATCAGGGCGCCCACGTCGAGGCGCCGGGTCAGGCCGGGGCTCATCAGGCGGACCACTTCCCGCAGATTCTCGGTCTCGGTCCAGCGGACCCAGCCGACCGGATACTTGACGCCGCGCCCCTCGAAATCCTCGTCATAGCGGCCGGGGCCGTAGGAGCGTGACACCGTCAGGGTCAGCTCCTTCTTCATATAGGCGGCGTAGTCGAATTCGGTGCCGGTCTTGCCCACCAGCACCACCCGCGCCCGGTCGCGGGCCAGCTCGGCGGCCAAGGCCAGCGGCTCCGACGAATCGGTGGCCGCCGCGATCAGCACCGAATCGCAGCCCACCCCGCCGGTCAGGGCGGCAACCGCCTCGGGCAGGCCGGGCTCGCCCAGGCTCCAGGTCAGCTCGGCCCCCATGGCCTTGGCCAGGGCCAATCGTTGCGGATTCATATCGAGGGCGACGACCCGCGCGCCGGCCAGACTCAGCAGTTGAACCGCCATCTGGCCGATCAGGCCGACGCCCAGCACCGCCACCACGTCGCCCAACTGGCTGCCCAGGGTGCGGACTCCCGCCAGGGCGATGGAGCCGACGGTGCCGAAGGCGGCCTCCTCGTCGGCGATTCCGTCGGGAATGGCGACGGCGAGGTTGCGCGGCACCACGTTGAGTTCGGCATGGTTGGCCAGGCCGGCCCCGGCCATGGCGACCCGCTGGCCGACGGCGAAGGCGCCCTCCAGGCCGTTGCCCACCGCCACCACCCGGCCGGCGGCGGAATAGCCCAGCGGCAGCGGCTCGTCGAGCCGGGCCATCACCGCCTTGAAGGTGGAGACGATGCCGTCGCGCCGGGCCTTGTCGACCACCTTGCGCACCAGGTCGGGCCGCGCCGAGGCCTTGGCGGCGAGGCTCTTGCGGGCGAAGTCGATGACCAGACGCTCGGTGCCGGCGCTGATCAGCGAGGCGCGCGTCGCCACCAGCAGATGGCCCGACCGCACGCGGGGTTCCGGGACTTCGCGCAAGCTCAGCTTGCCGGATTTGGCACTTTGGATGACCTGTTTCATGGCGTTCTTCTTAACCCGGATTTTTCCCTCTGTCACGAACCAGACGTTAGGCCCAGCTTGACGTTCATGGCATGAACGCGGTAGAAGCCCATACGGTTTTCCCTAGGAGCGGCATGGAAAAGGAAGGTCGCCTTACGCTGGACATGCTGAAGCTGATCCAGACCGACGCCAACGTCACCCAGCGGCGGCTGGCCAACGAGCTTGGCATCGCCTTGGGCTTGGCCAATTCCTATCTGCGCCGCTGCATCCGCAAGGGTTACGTCAAGGTCAGCTCGGTGCCGACCAACCGCTACGCCTATTACCTGACGCCCAGCGGGTTGGCGGAAAAAAGCGCCCTGGTCGCCCGCTACCTGTCCTATTCCTTCCAGTTCTTCCGCGACGCCAAGGGCCAGTGCGAGGGGGTTTTCCGCATCTGCGAGGCCAAGGGCTGGCGGCGGGTGGCGGTGTGCGGCACCGGCGACCTGGCCGAGATCGCCATCCTGGCGGCGCGCGAATTCCCCATCGACACGGTAGGGCCGGTGGAAGTGAACCCCGAGCGGCCCATCGCCGCCATCGCCGCCGAACTGGCGGCCAAAGGCCGGCTCGACGCGGTGATCCTGGCCGACCTGACCAATCCGCAGGCCGCCTGGGAGCGCCTCGCCGGCCTGATGCCGCCCGAGCGGGTGCTGCCGCTGCCCCTGCTCGAGGTTCAGTGCGTTGTCAGCCAATCCGAAGACGCCATCGGCGTAAAAACGGCTTAACAAGGCCGCGCTTTCGAAAAAAGAGGGAGACGAGAATGACCGCCATCCGCAAGGGCCTGTCCCACCAGCAGTTCGAACGCGCCAAAACGGTGGCCTTCGTCAACAACGCCCACCTGCCCGAAGCCTATCAGGTCGAGCTGTTCGAGGAATCGCTGCGGGTGGCGGAGTCGGTGCTGGCGCCGCGCGGCCTGGAGGAGCGGCTGGTCCTGATCGTCGGCGGCGCCGGCTATATCGGCAGCGTGCTGACCGAGCAACTGCTGCGCCAGGGCTACCGGGTCCGCAGCCAGGATCTGCTGCTTTATCACAACCAGCTAACCGTGCTGCCCTTCCTCGGCCGCCCCGGCTATGAATTCGTCCAAGGCGACTACGCCGACCGCGACCACATGGAAGCCTGCCTGGAGGGCGTCACCGACGTGGTGATCCTGGCCGGGTTGGTGGGCGACCCCATCACCAAGAAGTACCCGAACGAATCCCAGCGCATCAATCACGACGGCATGCTGGCCCTGATCGACCGCCTCGACGGCCGCGGCCTCAACCGGGTGGTGTTCGTCTCCACCTGTTCCAATTACGGCCTGATCCCCCAGGACACCCTGGCCGACGAGAATTACGAGCTGTCGCCGCTGTCGCTCTACGCCAAGGCCAAGGTGGCCATGGAGACGGCGTTGCTGGGCATCAAGGGCCGGGTGGACTACCAGACCACGGTGCTGCGCTTCGCCACCGCCTTCGGCCTGTCGCCCCGCATGCGCTTCGACCTCACCGTCTCCGAGTTCACCCGCGCCATGTATCTGGGGCACGAACTGGTGGTCTACGACGCCCATACCTGGCGGCCCTATTGCCATCTGGGCGACTTTTCCGAGGTGATCCGCCGGGTGCTGGAGGCCAAGCCCGAACGTGTCGCCTTCGAGGTGTTCAACGCCGGCGGCGAGGTCAACAACTTCACCAAGCAGATGATCGTCGACGCCATCCTGACCCAGCTGCCCGACGCCAAGGTCGGCTACCAGCAGCATGGCAGCGACCCGCGCAACTACCGGGTCGATTTCACCAAGATCCGCGAGCGGCTGTTCTTCCAGCCGCGCTACACCGTCCACGACGGGGTGTCCGAGCTGATCGCCGCCCTGCGCTCGGGCCTGTTCCGCAATGTGGAGCAGCCGGCCAGCTTCTTCGGCAACTACGCCATCGATTACCCGGCGGCAGAGGCATAGCCCATGAAGGTTTTTCTCGGGGACCTGGTTCACACCTGGGGCAAGATCGGCATCTGGACCATGCCGATCAATATCGGCTTCGTGTCCGGTTACGCCCGCACCCAGCTGACCGAGCCCCTCGATATCCGGCTGTTCAAGCGTCCCGAGCGGATGATCGAGGCGATTCGGGCCGAACGCCCGGACGTGGTCGCCCTGTCCCACTATGTGTGGAACGTCAACCTCAACCGCCTGATCGCCGAGATCGCCCGCGAAGCCAATCCGGCGGTGCTGCTGGTGGGTGGCGGCCCCATCTTCACCTCCATGAACGCTTCATCCGAGGGCGCCACCCCGTTCTTCGCCGGTTCGCCCGATTTTGACGCCTTCGTGCTGAACCAGGGCGAGCGCGGCTTCGCCGAGCTGCTGGGGCGCTTCCTCGACCTGGGCGGCGATCCCGTCCGGCTGCGCCGCGATCCGGTGGCCGGCTGTCTGGTCAACGACCTGGGAGCCGGTGGCCGCATCCATGTGGGCGAGTCGCTGAAGGCGCTGGACGATCTCGACGTCATTCCGTCGCCCTATCTCAACGGCATGATGGACGAGTTCTTCGAAGAACCCATTTCGCCGATCATCGAGACCAACCGCTCGTGCCCCTATCGCTGCACCTTCTGCGCCTGGGGCATCGGCAACGAGAAGCTGGCCCGCTTCAGCGAGGCCCGGGTGATGGCCGAGATCGACTACATCGCCGATCACTGCACCCAGTCCACCAGCCTGTTCGTCGGCGACGCCAATTTCGGCATCCTGGAGCGCGACGCCCTGTTCGCGGCCCGCCTGTACGAGCGCAGCCAGGACAAGGGCTTTCCGCTTCGGGTCAACGCCCAGTGGAACAAGACCCGCCCCGACCGGGTGTTCGAGGCGGTGCGCCAGATGCGCGGATTGTCGCAGGTGGGGGCTTCCATGCAGAGTTTCCATCCGCCGACCCTCAAGGCCATCGAGCGCAAGAACCTGCCCATCGGCGAGGTCATCACGCTGAACCGGCGTCTCGCCGACGAGGGCATCCAGACCCGCATGGTGTCCGAGCTGATCGTCGGCTTGCCGGAAGAGACTTGGCAGACCCATATCGATGCCAATAAGACGCTGATGGATATCGGCGCCGAGGTGTTCAACTACAATCTCCACCTCCTGCCCGGCACCAAGATGGAGGGCGCCCAATCCCGCGCCGCCTATTTCAAGCGCACCGGCTGGCGGCTGCATGACAACGCCTTCGGCATCTATGACGGCCGCAAGCTGTTCGAGGGCCAGGAGATCGTGCTGGCCACCTCGACCATGAGCTTCGAGGAACTGAGTTCGTTCCGCTACATCCACTTCCTGCTCCAGATGATGTGGGGGCGCGGCTATTACCATGACCTGATGCAGCTGGTCCGCCAGGAGGCGGGCGTTCATCCGGTGGACTTCGCCCTGGCCGCCATCGCCGCCTGGCCCAAGGGCGAAGGTGAGTTGGCGGCGCTGAAGGCCGATTTCGAGCACGACCAGGACACCGAGCGCTTCGGCACCTACGACGAACTGGCCGAATTCTGGTCGGTGCCGGAGAATTTCGACAAGCTGGGCGACGGCTCCTACGGCAAGCTCAACTACGTCTACACCGCGCGGCTGCTGCTGCATTGCGCCGGCGCGTTCGAGGCCATGCTGCGGACGGTGTTCCGGGGACTGGCGGCCGACCGGCCCGACGCGCTGGCCCGTTTCGACGACGTGCTGCGCTTCACCGCCGCCGCCCGCATCGACATCGACGAGAGCGGCTTTGCCGACGAACGCCGGCTGGCGGTGTCCCACGACGTGCTGGCGTGGAAGCGGGACGGCCACACCCATCCCATCGCCGATTATGCCGGCGCCGTGAGCTACCACCTCACGCTGGCGGATGCCCAGCGCAGCGCGCTCAGATCGCGGTTCGAGCAGTTCCGCTCGAACAACATCAACCTGACGCTGCGCAAGATGGCGGAATACGCCTCGCCGGACATGTTCTTTTATCAGGTGGAGAAGGAGGCGCGGGCATGACGCTTACCGCCGAACAGGTGGTCGCCGCCATCGAAAGCGTCACCGGCGGCAAGGCGCTGCTGCACGCCCCCGAGATCGCCGGCAACGAGTGGACCTATGTCAAGGAATGCCTCGACACCGAATGGGTCTCCACCGTAGGCGCCTATGTGGACCGCTTCGAAAAGATGCTGGCCGAGTTTACCGGCGCCGGCTTCGCGGTTGCGGTGGTCAACGGCACCGCCGCCCTGCATGCCGGCCTGCTGCTGACCGGGGTGCGTTCCGGCGACGAGGTGATCATCCCGTCGCTGACCTTCGTCGCCACCGCCAACGCCGTGGCCTATTGCGGCGCCACGCCCCATTTCGCCGAGATCGAGGAGCGGACCCTGGGCCTCGACCCGGCCCGGCTGGCGGACTATCTGGCCGACATCGCCCGTCCCGGCGACGGCTGTGTCGTCAACCGCCTGACCGGGCGGCCGATCCGCGCCGTGGTCTGCATGCACACCTTCGGCCATCCGGTGGATCTGGATCCGCTGGTGGCGGTGTGCGAGCGCTTCGGCCTGCCGCTGGTGGAGGACGCCGCCGAAAGCCTGGGCAGCACCTACAAGGGTCGCCACACCGGTAATCACGGCAAGCTGGCGTCGCTCAGCTTCAACGGCAACAAGATCGTCACCACCGGCGGCGGCGGCGCCATCCTCACCAACGACGCCGAGCTGGCCAAGCGGGCCAAGCACCTCACCACCACCGCCAAGCAGCCCCATCCGTTCGAATTCCGCCACGACATGGTGGGCTACAACTACCGCCTGCCCAACGTCAACGCCGCCATCGGCTGCGCCCAGTTGGAGCGGCTGCCCGGTTTCCTCGAGCGCAAGCGGTTGCTGGCCGGGCGCTATCATGCCGCCTTCGCGCCGCTGGCCGGCATCCGCGCCTTCGTCGAGACTGATTTCGGCCGCAGCAATTACTGGCTCAACGTGGCGCTGCTGGAGCCGGGCAACGAAGCCCTGCTGGAGCCGGTGCTGACCCTGTCCAACCAGCGCGGCCTGCAATGCCGGCCGGCCTGGACTCCCATGCACCACCTGCCCATGTACGCCGACTGCCCACGCATGGAGTTGAAGGTGACCGACAGCGTCGCCGCCCGGCTGATCAACATTCCGTCCAGTCCACGCCTTGCCGGGGAGGGCGAACGGTGAGCGCCGATCCTTTTTCCAATCCGATCTTCGTCGAACGCCGGATCTTCCTCGAGCAGAGCCAGTTCTGGTCGCGCCGGCAGCAGGACGAGTACCAGCTGAATTCCCTGCGGCGGCTGGTGCGCCACGCCCATGCCAGGGTGCCGGCCTATGGCCGCGCCATGGCGGCGGCCGGGTTCGGACCCGACGACATCGTCACCCTGGCCGACCTCAAGCGCTTTCCCATCATCGACAAGCGGGCGATCCAGGCCGATCCCGACGCCTTCCTGGCCGACAACGCGGACCGCGCCACTTTGCGCCACCGCACCACCGGCGGCAGCACCGGCACGCCCTTGACCATCTGGTACGACGACGACTTCCTGGCCCGCGACAAGGCCTGCACCAACCACTACATGGAGACGTTTGGCCTCGACGTCTTCAACTGGCGCTCGGTGCGGCTCTACGGCGACAAGCTCGCCCCCGAGATCCTGGCCGAGAACCGCTACTGGCGGGTGGAGGACGGCCGCAAGCTGGTGATGTCGTGCTACCACATCACCGCCGAGACCGCCCCGGCCTATGTGGCCGAGATCAACGCCTTCGCGCCGCGCTATATCCACACGCGGCCGTCCTCCATCCTGCCGCTGGCCAAGTACATCCTGCAGGACGGGCTGGAGATCCGGCCCATCCGCACCATCGCCTGCGACGGCGAATATCTGACCGACGGCCAGCGCACCATGATCGAGCGCGCCTTCCAGGCCCGGCTGATCAACATCTTCGGCCACACCGAGGCCTGCGCCGCCGGCTTTCCCTGCCAGCACTCCGACGCCCTGCACTTCCTGCCCCAGGTGGGGATCGTGGAACTGCTGGACGAGCAGGGCCGCGACGTCACCGAGCCGGGCGGGCGCGGCGAGATGGTGGTGACCGGCTTCAACAATCCCACCATGCCGCTGATCCGCTACCGCACCGGCGACATCGGCTATCTCGGTGACAGCCAGGACTGCCCCTGCGGTCGCCATTACAAGATCCTGAAAGGGGTCGAGGGCCGCTTCCAGGACTTCGTCATCGACGCCGCCGGCCATCCCACCCCGCTGGCCCCGGCGGTGTTCAACTACAACGACATGGACTGGAAGGGCATCCGCGAGTTCCGGGTGATCCAGGAGCAGGCCGGCGCGCTGACCATCCTGATCCAGCCCGAGGCCGAACTGGCCGCTGACGATCCGGCGGTGGTCAAGGCCCTGCTGGAACGGCGCATCGGCGCCATCCTGGCCGGATTCCACATCGAGGTGCAGCTGGTGGACGACATTCCGCGCACCCGCATCGGCAAGCACCGCTATCTGGACCAGCGCATGGACCTGCGCGGTATCGTGACGTTCGAATGAAGCGCCGGATCGCCATTGTCACCGGGTCGCGGGCCGAATACGGCCTGCTGTCGCGGCTGATCCGGCTGCTGGCCGAGGACGGGCGGACCGAGCCGCTGGTGGTGGTCACCGGCACTCACCTTGCTCCCGAATTCGGCATGACGGTCACCGAGATCGAGGCCGAGGGCGTGGCCATCGCCGAGCGGGTGGAGATCGTGCTGGCCTCCGACAGCGGCCTCGGCATGGCCAAGTCGCTGGCCCTGGCCACCATGGGCCTGGCCGAGGCCTTCGCCCGCCTCACGCCCGATCTCGTCCTGGTGTTCGGCGACCGCTACGAGATGCTGGGTGCCGCCAGCGCCGCCATGGCGCTGCGCCTGCCGTTGGCCCATATCGCCGGCGGACAGTTGACCGAAGGCGCGGTGGACGATGCCATCCGCCACGCCATCACCAAGCTGGCCCACCTCCATTTCACCGCCATCGAGGCCTATGGCCGCCGCATCGTCCAGATGGGCGAGGCGCCGGAGCGGGTGTTCGTGGTGGGCTCCACCGGGCTGGACGCCATCCGCGACGGCCAGCGTCTGCCGCGCGCCGAGCTGGAGGCGCGGCTGGGGCTGGACCTGGGCCAGCGCTCGCTGCTGGTCACCTTCCATCCCGAGACCCTGTCGGCCCTGGCCCCCGAGCGTCAGGTGGCCGAGCTGCTGGCCGCCCTGGCCGGGATCGAGGACGACGTCCGGCTGATCTTCACCGGGGTCAATGCCGATGCCGGCGGCCGCGCCATCGCCGCCGCCGTGGAGGCTTTCGTGGCGACGCGCCCTGGCCGTGCCGTGGCGGTCAAGTCGCTGGGCCATCAGGGCTATCTGTCGGCCCTGGCGCTGGTCTCCGGCGTGGTCGGCAATTCCTCCTCCGGCCTGATCGAGGTGCCCAGCTTCGGCATCGGCACCGTCAATATCGGCGACCGCCAGAAAGGCCGGTTGCGCGCCGCCTCCATCATCGACTGCCCCACCGAAGCCGCCGCCATCGCCGCCGCTCTGCGCCGGCTGCTGTCGCCCGGGTTTCGCGCCGGACTGGCCGGGCTGGTCAACCCCTTCGGCGACGGCCATGCCTCGGAGCGCATCCGCGACATCCTCGCCACCCATCCGCTCGACGGTCTGATCCGCAAGAGCTTCGTGGATACCCCCTCGCCATGACCCTGCCCTATGCCACTGCCGGCCGTGCCTTCATCATCGCCGAAGCCGGCGTCAACCATGACGGCGACATCGCCCGCGCCAAGCGGTTGATCGACGTGGCCGCCGAGGCCAAGGCCGACGCGGTCAAGTTCCAGACCTGGCGACCGGGCGAGATCACCGGCAAGTTCGCCTACAAGGTGGACTATCTGGAGACCACCACCGACGCGGCGGAAAGCCGCTACGAGCTGTCCTGCCGGCTGGCCCTGCCCTATCCGGCGTTCCGCGAGCTGAAGGCCCATGCCGAGAGCCGGAACATCCTGTTCCTGTCCACCCCCGACGGCTTCGACAGCCTGGCCTTCCTGGTGGGCGAGCTGGACATGCCCATCGTCAAGATCGGCTCCACCGAGGTCACCCATCTTCAGTACCTGGAGGCTATCGGCCGTACCGGCCGTCCCGCCATCCTGTCCACCGGCCTGTCCACCCTGGGCGAGGTGGAAAAGGCGGTGGCGGCGCTGCGCAAAGGCGGCGTCGGGCCGTTGGCCCTGCTGCACTGCACTTCGGAATATCCCGCCCCCGACGACCAGATCAACCTGCGCGCCATGGTGACGCTGGGCCATGCCTTCGGCCTGCCGGTGGGCCTGTCCGACCATTCCCTGGGCTCGGAAGCCTCGCTGGCCGCCGTGGCCATGGGGGCGGCGATCGTGGAAAAGCACTTCACCCTCGACCGCTCGCTGCCCGGTCCCGACCATCAGGCCTCGCTGGACCCGGCCGGGCTGGCTGCCTATGTGGCCTCCATCCGCCGCATCGAGGCCATGCTGGGCGACGGCGTCAAGCGCCCGACCAAGGCCGAGATCGCCAACATGAACGGCATCCGCCGCGGCGTGGTGGCCCTGGTACCCATCGCCGCCGGCACCGTGCTGCGGCCTGAGATGCTGACCTGCAAGCGCCCCGGCGGCGGCATCGAGCCCGAAGACCTGGACCGGCTGGCCGGCTTCACCGTCAACCGTGCCCTGGCCGAGGACGAGCCGCTGCAATGGGCCGACCTGCGGTGAGCGTCCGCCTGATCCAAGATCACGGGTCCTGGAACCGCCTGCTCGATGGATTGGGCGGTCTCGCCGACGTCTATTTCCGTCCCGCCTACGCCGCCCTCTACGCCCGGCCGGGCGACGTCAACGAACTGTTCGTGTTCGAGCAGGGCGGCGAGACCTTCCTGCTGCCCTGGCTGGTGCGGGAGATCGAAAGCCAGTCCGACCGGCCGCTGTTCGACTTCGAGACCGCCTACGGCTATGGCGGGCCGCTGTCCACCAGCGACGACGCGGCGTTTCTGGCGGCGGCGTGGGAGGCACTGGTGGCGCATTGCCGCGCCCGTGGCGTCGTCTGCGGCTTCATCCGCTTTCACCCGCTGCTGGACAACCACCGCTGGGCGGCGCATGGGGCGGTGACGGTGATCGACGACCGCCAGACCGTGGCCCTGACCCTGTCCAAGGACCGCGACACCGTGCTGGCCGGTTATGCCTCCGAGACCCGGCGCAAGGTGCGTAAGGCCGAGCAGGCCGGGGTGGTGGTGACCGGGCGCGCCGATCAGGCGGCGCTGGAGGTCTTCGCCCGTCTCTACGAGACCCATATGCGCGAGTTGGATGCCCACGAGGATTACTTCTTCGGCGACGACTATTTCCGCGCCATCCCCAGCCTGGGGGCGAATTCGTGGCGGGTTTACCTGGCCGAGCGGGAGGGGGAAGTGCTGGGCGGCGCCTTGATCCTGCTGTCGGCGCGCTGGGCCCATTACCATCTGTCGTCGTCGCTGAAGGCCTACACGGCGTTCGGCCCCAACAACCTGCTGCGCCACGCCGTCACCATGGACCTGCTGGGCGGTGGGCGTGAGCGGCTGCATTATGGCGGCGGCCGCACCGCCGCTGCCGACGACAGCCTGCTGCGCTTCAAGGCGGGCTATTCGCCCGAGCGGACCACCTTCCGCTTCGGCAAGGTGATGATCGACCGTGCCGCCTATGATTCGGTCTGCGCCGGCTGGGCGCAAGACCATCCCGATCTGGTCGAACGGTTCGGCGGACGCTTTCTCAAATACAGGTATCGATGATGTGGAATCCTGGCTGGGACGACGTATTCAGCGCCAAGGACTGGGGGAAATATCCCCCGGAGGAGCTGGTGCGGTTCATCGGGCGCACCTATTTCGGTGCCCCTGATCGCAAGGCGGTGAAATTCCTCGAAATCGGCTGCGGCGCCGGCGCCAACATGGTGTTCCTGGCCGGCGAGGGTTTCGACGCCACCGGGTTGGACGGCAGCCGGGTCGGGCTGGACCGCGCCGCCGAGCGGCTGGCCGAGCGGGGATTGGCGGCGCGCCTCGACCAGGGCGACGCCATGGAGCTGCCCTACGCCGATGCCAGCTTCGACTGCGTGCTGGACATCGAATGCATCTACGCCAACACGCTGGCGGATTCGCGCCGCATCGTCGCCGAGGCCCACCGGGTGCTCAAACCCGGCGGGCTGCTGTTCTCCAAGGCCTTCATGACCGGCACCAGCGGCGAGGCCACCGGCCGCAGGATGGAGGGCGAGCCCAACACCTTCCTGGAAATCCCCGACGGCCCGTTCAACAAGGGATATGGCCTGATCCGCCTGACCGCCGAGGAGGAGATCCCCGGCCTCTACGGCGTCTTCCCCGACATCGCCCTGGATTACGTCATCCGCACCGACCGCAACCGCACCAGGGAGGTGCGCGAATGGCTGATCACGTGCCGGAAATGAGAGAATTATGATCGCCGGACGCAAGGTTCTCGCCCTGATCACCGCGCGCGGCGGCTCCAAGGGGCTGCCGGGCAAGAACATCCGGCCGCTGGGTGGCAAGCCGCTGGTGGCCTGGAGCGTGGAGCAGGCCCTGGCGGCGCCCTCTATCGACCGGGTGGTGATCTCGTCCGACGACCCCGCCATCATCGCGGCGGCGGTGGCGGCTGGCTGCGAGGCTCCCTTCGTGCGTCCGCCCGAGCTGGCCCGCGACGACACCCCCTCGGCGCCGGTGGTGATCCATGCCCTGGACGCCCTGGACGAGGCGTTCGACCTGCTGGTGCTGCTGCAGCCCACCTCGCCGCTGCGGCTGGCCGAGGACCTGGAAGCGGCGCTGGCCGCCTGCGTCGCCGCCGACGCTCCCGCCTGCGTCGGGGTGACCGAGGCGGCCAAGTCGCCCTACTGGATGTACCGCATGGACGAGCAGGGCCGGCTGTCGCGGCTGCTGGAGTCCGGCGGCGTCACCCGGCGTCAGGACCTGCCCACCGCCTTCGCCGCCAACGGGGCGGTGTTCGTCGCCAAGATTCCCTGGTTCCGTCAGTCGCTGACCTTCATGGCCGAGGGCACGGTCGGCTATGTCATGCCGGCCGAACGTTCGGTGGACATCGACAGCGTCCTGGACTTCCGGCTGGCCGAGCTGCTGCTGGCGGATCGGGGCTGATGGCCGAGCCCGTCACCCGGCTGGTGCTGATCAGCCATCCCCGCCATCTCGACGCCGCCCGTAATGCCGGCCCCGGCGCGCTGGTGGTGAGTACCGATTGGCTGACCTGCCGCCAGTTGGAGCGGGAGGGCGTCGCCGTCCGCCATGTGGACGCCATGTTGGGCGATTACGACCCGCCCGCCGACGTGCTGCTGCGCCACGGCGAATGGATGATCGAGGCCGGCGGCGAGGTCGGTCTGCTGGATGGCATGTCCACCGCCAAGGCGCTCAATCGCGAGGTGGAGCTGTCGGTGCTGGGATTCCAGCGGCTGTGGCATGCGCTGGACGGCTTCTGTCGCGTTTACGCCCCCAAGGAACTGGTGCTCTACGACCTGCGCGGCGAATACGGCCAGGTCGGCGACACCCAGAAGCGCATCCTGGTCCAGGCCCTGGCGGCGAGTCATGGGCTGACGGTGGTGGATCGCCTCGACCCGCCCGACGACATCCGCCATTTCCACGACGTGCTGGGGATCGGCGCGCCGCTGCGTCCCAAGGGGGCCAAGGCGGTTCTGCGCAATCTGCTGGCCGACCTCACCGATCTGGCGTTTCGCCTGCTGCGGCCGTTCCGGCGCAAGACCGGCGGCGTGCTGTTCTTCCTCAACCCGTTGATGGAGCAAGGGTTGCTGGAGTCCTGGCCGGGCGGGCCGGCGGGAACCGTGCTGATCGCCCAGCGTTCGCCCAAGTCCCTGTCCTTCCTGCGGGATTGCCTGCGGCGCGGCGCCACCCTGGCCAGCCTGCCGCGTCTGTCCCTCACCAGGGAGGAGGTGCGGCGGCTGGAGGCCGGGGCGGCAGACTTAAGGGAGCATTGGCGGACTCATCCGCCGGCCGCGCCGGTGGAGGCCGCGCGGCGCGCCCATGTGGAGGAGAAGATCCTCACCAACGGCCGGCTGCTGGACTTCGCCGCCGAGGCCAAGTCCTACCGCGCCCTGCTGACCCGCCATCGGGTGGCCCGGGTGGTGGTGGGCGACGCCACCAACACTTCGGGCCGGCTGATCGTCGAGGCCGCCCATGCCGCCGGCATTCCCGCCGACGAGCTGCTGAACGGCATGTTCGTGCATGACTGCGCCTACGACATCCGCTGCGGCGACCGTTGCGGCCCGCCCAAACTGTCGCGGCTGCTGTCCTGGGGGCCGTCGCAGGAGGACTGGCTGCGCCGCATCGGCTCAAAGCTGCCCACCGCCCGCGTCGGCTATCCCGGCCTCGACCCGGTGCGGCGGGGATCGGCGGCGCTGAGCCTGCCGCCGGTGGGCCGGGGGCGGGTGCTGCTGCTGCCCGGCACCAGTTCCATCTACAATTTCCGCATGCTGCGCGGCACCACCTATTCCAACATCGTCGACGTCACCCGCATGCTGCGCCGGCTGGGCTACCAGGAGATCCGCCTCAAGGTCCATCCCGCCTTCGGGCCGGCGGCCTGGGCCGCCCTCGACCGCGAATTCGACCTGGGCCTGGAGATCGTCACCGGCGGCTCGGTGCCGCAGCAGATGGTCTGGGCCGATCTGGTGATCGGGCCGGCGGATTCCGGTTCGCTGGTGGAGACCCTGGCGGCGGGCAAGCCCTATTACGCCCTGGTGCCGCAGCCCAACAGCGTCGATCCGGCGGTGATGGGACCGGTGCCGCTTTACGCCGACGCCGAGGCGCTGGCGGCGGCGCTGGCGGCGGGCGAGGTGCCCGACCGCGACGCCATCCTCGACCATATGTGCGATTTCAGCCGCATTCCCAACGCTTCGGCGGCGGTTTGGCGGGTGCTGAACCAATAGGGCTTGTGTTATATCCGGTCGCCTGGACAGGAGAGAACGAATGGCGGGTTTCTTGCGGTATCTGCGGCTGGTGGTCGAGCACAAGATCCTGCTGCCCATCCTGCTGCTGGCCAAGAAGCTGGCGGGAACGCCCAAGGATGGGCTTCGCGTCAACATCGGCGGCGGCTATTTCTGCCGTCCCGGCTGGACCTGCCTGGATTACAAGACCGGGTCCTACCCCTACAAGCTCGACTACGTCGATTTCAACGTCAACCTGATGACCCACGACCCCCTGCCGTTCGCCGACGGCTCGGTGCGGTATTTCTACTCGGCCCACACCCTGGAGCATATTCCCCAGGAATATTGCGACCATATCTTCGCCGAGCTGTATCGCTGTCTGGCGCCGGGTGGGGTGGTGCGGCTGTCCATGCCCGATTTCGACATCCTCTACGACGCCTATTTCCGCCGCGACATGGAGGTGTTCAAGTATCAGCGCTACAAGCTCGACCAGATCGAATGGGCCTTCCTGCGCGCCTTCGCCACCGGCATGGCCGGCCAGACGCCGCTGGAGGAGGTCCGCGCCGACCTCCAGTCCCTGTCCAAGGACGATTTCGCCGACAAATACACCGGGCTGGTGCCGCGCGAGACCCAGATCGCCAATGGCGGCAACCACATCAACTGGTTCAACTATCCCAAGCTGGAGCGCATGCTGAAGGCGGCCGGCTTCACCCAGGTGATCCGCACCGGGCCGCAAGGCAGCCAGGTGCCCGAAATGCGGGGCGAGGGCAACTTCCTCGGCCTGGAGCATGTGGTCTCCCTGGGCCGCATCGTCGGCTTCGACACCGGCCATCCCCAGTGGTCGGTCTTCGCCGAGGCGGTCAAGACGCCCGCCGGCAAAAGCGGCGCCCCGGCTTGACGTTCATCCGGTGAACGGGCTATAAGCGCCCCATTCGGGCCGGAAATTTCACTCTCGACTGCTTGAGGCTGTCTATGGATAGGGCGACCGCGCTGGACATCGTTTATCAGGCGATCGACGTGGTGAACGGCCTGCGCTCCGAGACCGAGCAACTGGCCAAGACCCCCGACCTGCTGCTGGCGGGCGAGGGCGGCGCCCTGGATTCGCTGGCGCTGGTGACGCTGATCCTGGCGGTGGAGAGCCGGGTTTCCACTCTGGCCGGTGCCGAGATCGGCCTGCTGGACGACAGCGATTTCGGCGAGGACGCCGGCGGGCTGCGCAGCCCCGCCGCCCTGGCCGACCTGATTTTGGAGCGGCTTGCCGCATGACGGAAATCCAGCTGGTCTCGGATTTCAACACCGACGTTTTCGGCCGTTATCTTGCCGCCGACCAGACCACGCCGGTCTGCACCGTCGCCAAGGCCCCGTTCGGCCAGTTGTTCCAGGCGCTGCAATCGCCCTCATCCGCCGGGGTCGGGGTGGTGTGGGCGCGGCCCGAGGGGGTGTCGCCGCGCTATGCCGGCCTGCTGGACGGCGAGGCGGCCGACCTGGACGCCCTCCTGGCCGAGACCGAGGCCTTCGCCCAACTGATCCGCCGCTTTGCCGACAGCAAGACGCTGGTGCTGGTCGCCACCCTGGTGCCGTCGCGCAACGACCGCGGCCTGGGGATGCTGGACTGGAGTCCGATGGGTCCCGCCTATGTGCTGGCCCGCATGAACGCGCGGCTGGCCGAGGCGCTGGCCGGGGCCAGGGGCGTCCATCTGCTGGATGCCGGCCGCTGGCTGGAGGCGGGCCACGGGAGTCCCCGCTCGGCCAAGCATTGGTTCGCCCTCAAATGCCCATTCACCGAACCGGTCTGCCAGGCGGCGGCGCGCGATGTCAAGGCGGCGCTGCGCGGCGCTCTGGGCCAAAGCCGCAAGCTGGTGGTGGTGGACCTGGACGACACGATGTGGGGGGGCGTGGTGGGCGAGGTCGGCTGGCGGAAGCTGCGCCTGGGCGGCCACGACCATGTGGGCGAGGCCTTCGTCGATTTCCAGAAGGCGCTGAAGGCGCTGACCCGGCGCGGCATCCAAGTGGCGCTGGTCAGCAAGAACGACGAGGCGGTGGCGCTGGACGCCATCGACAACCATCCCGCCATGGTGCTGCGCCGCGGCGATCTGGCTGGCTGGCGCATCAACTGGACCGACAAGGCCCGCAACGTGGCCGATCTGGTGGCCGAGCTCAATCTGGGGCTGTCGTCGGTGGTGTTCATCGACGATAACCCCGCCGAGCGCGGCCGGGTCGCCGAAGCCCTGCCCGAGGTGCTGGTCCCCGACTGGCCCAAGGACCCGACCCTCTACGGCGACGCCCTGCGCCGGCTGGACTGTTTCGAGCAGGCCGCCATCACCGCCGAAGACCGCAACCGCACCGGCATGTATGTGGTGGAGCGCCAGCGTAAAGACAGCGTCGCCGCCTTCACCTCCCTGGAGGACTGGCTGGCCTCGCTGGAGATCAGGGTGGAAGCGGCGCCGTTGGACGAGGTCAACCTCAAGCGCGCGGTCCAACTGCTTAACAAGACCAACCAGTTGAACCTGCGCACCCGCCGCCTGACCGAGACCGAGCTGCTGGCCTGGGTGGCGGAGGGCGAGGGCCGCCAGGTGATGACGCTCGGCGTCGCCGACCGCTTCGGCGATCTCGGCCTCACCGGCCTGATCAGTTGGGAGCGGCGGGGCGACGACCTGGAGATCGCCGACTACCTGCTCAGTTGCCGCGCCATGGGCCGGCAGGTGGAGCCGTACATGCTGCATCTGGCGGTGGAGGCGGCGCGGGCCGCCGGAGCCAAGCGGGTTCTGGCCCGCGCCATCCCCACCGAGCGCAACCATCCCTGCCTGGAGTTCTGGCGCCAGTCGGGCTTCGCCGAATCCGAGCCCAATCTCTTCACCTGGGATGCGGCCCGGCCCTACGCCAAACCCGCCGCCATCCAGTCCGGCCCATGAGCGCGGCCAAGGCCTCCACGGTGCTGGATTTCTGCCGGGCCGACGAGGCCGAGGCGGTGATGGGGTTCATCCGCGACCACTGGTCGGCCCGTCATGTCCTGGCCCGCAGCCGTCCCCTGTTCGACTGGCAGCATGCCGAACCCGCAGCCGGCCGCTGCAATTTCGTGGTGGCGCGCGACGCGGCCGAGGGCATCGTCGGCATGCTCGGCTACATCCCGCTCAGCCGCTACGATTCCACCCTGACCGGCGCCGGGCGCGAGACGCTGTGGCTGACCACCTGGAAGGTGCGGCCGGATCGCGCCCACGGCCTGGGTCTGGCGTTGCTGCGGTGGTTGCAGAAGGCCCATCCCGAGGCCTGGATCGGCACCACCGGCCTCAATCCAGCCACGAGGGGCCTCTACGACGCGCTGGGCTACGCCACCGGTCTGCTGACCCGGTTCTGTCTGGTCAACCCCGCCATCGGGGATTACGCCCTGGCACGTCTGCCGGCCGGCTTCGCCACCCCGCCGTCGTCCGGCGAGACGGTGCTGCACCCGCTGTCGCGCGGCGATTTCCGGGCGGCCACCGAGGGGCTGGGTCTGGATGCGCCGCCGCAGGTGCCGCTCAAGACCCGGGCCTATGTGGAGAGCCGCTACCTCGCCCATCCCTTCTACGATTACCGGGTTTTCCTCGCCCGCCGGGGCGGTCTGGCCGGTCTGGTCGTCACCCGGCTCTGCGCCCATGACGGGGCCGTCGCCCTGCGGGTGGTGGATTTCCTCGGCGCCCCCGAGGTCCTGGCGGGAGCGGGGCCGGCTTTGGCCGGGTTGTTGCGCGACACCGGCGCCGAATACCTGGATTTCTATTGCTGTGGCCTGGACGACGAGCTGCGGGCGGCAGGGCTGGTGGATTGCGCTGCGGTGGAGGGGCTGGTCCTGCCCGGCCATTTCGAGCCGTTCGAACCCCGCAACGTGCCGCTGCTCTACAGCCTGCGCGGCCCCGCCGGCCGGCGGGTGATCTGCAAGGGCGACGCCGACCAGGATCGCCCCAACATGCTGGACGAGGTGGGGGCATGACGACGCCCGAGCGGGTCTTCACCCTGGCGGATCAGCACCGCTTCGCCGCCCTGTCGGGGGATCGCAACCCCCTGCATGTGGACCCGGACTGGGCCGCCACCGTCTATCCCGGTCGGGTGGTGGTGCACGGCATGCATCTGGTGCTGGGACTGCTGGATCAGGTGGTGGACGGGCGCGGGCTGGCCCGGCTGGCGGTCACCTTCGTGCGGCCGGTGCTGCTGGGCGACCGGCTGGAGACCAAGGTGACGCCGACCGAGGGCGGTCTGGTGGTGATGGTCCTGGCCCGCGACGAAGTGATGGCGCGGCTCGATCTCGTCTTCGGGCCGCCTGCCGCCGAGGCGGAGCCGCCGCCGGCCGGCGTGCTTCCATCCGCTCCCCGCGCTCTGTCCCCGGCGGAAATGACCGACCGCGGCGGCGAGATGGCCCTGCCCGCCGCCGCACCCCTGGCCGAGGCTTTCCCGAGGCTGGCCCGGGCGGTGGGCGGAGCCGCGCTGGCCGGGTTGGCGGGGCTGTCCACCCTGGTGGGGATGGAATGCCCCGGCTTGCACAGCGTCTTCGCCGATCTGGCGGTGACGTTCGCCGGGAAAAGCGACGGGACCTTGCGTTACCGGGTGACCCAGCTGGACCGCCGTTTCAGCCGGGTGACCCTGGCGGTGGAGGGCGGCGGCCTTGCCGGCACGGTGGCGGCTTCGGCCGGCGCGCCCGAGGCCCCGGAAGAGGATGAGGACGTCGCCGGTCTGGTGGCGCCGGGGGAATTCGCCGGTCAGACGCCGCTGGTGGTGGGCGGCGGCTCCGGCCTGGGGGCGACCACGGCGCGGCTGCTGGCGGCTGGCGGGGCCGAGCCGGTGGTTACCGGCCATCGGTCGGTCGGGCAGGTGCGCCTCGACGTCACCGATCCGGCGGCGGGACTGGCCGAGCTGGTCCGGCTGGGCTGGAGCGGCGGCCAGGTCTACTACTTCGCCAGTCCGCGCATCTTCCGCCGCCGGCTGGAGCCGTATCAGGCAGAGGATTTCGCCGATTTCGCCGCGGTCTATGTCGATGGCTTCTACGAGCTGATGCGCGGCCTGACGAAGCTGCGGCCCGCCGCGCCGCTGACGGTGTTCTATCCCTCCAGCGTCGCGGTGGCCAAGCCGCCGGCCGACATGCTGGAATACGCCCTGGCCAAGCAGGCTGGCGAGGGGCTGTGCGCCGCCCTTGAGCGGAAGTTTCCCCGCCTGCGCATGGTGGTGGAGCGGTTGCCGCGCATCGATTCCCGCCAGACCCGCAGCTTCGTGAAAGTGGCGGCGGCCAAGCCGGTTTCCGTCATGCTGCCCATTATCCGCCGCGTCCAGGGGATGGGATCATGACGCCGCTGACGATCGTCATGTACCACTATGTGCGGCCGCTGGGGCGCAGCGCCTTTCCCGCCATCAAGGGCCTGGACCTGGCGCTGTTCGACCAGCAGCTGGATTATCTGGCGCGCCATTACAACCCGGTCTCCATGGAAGCGGTGATCGACGCCCTGGACGGGCGCGGCGAATTGCCGCCCCAGGCGGTGCTGCTGACCTTCGACGACGGCTATCTCGACCACTACACTTATGTTTTTCCCCGGCTGGCGGCGCGCGGCCTGACCGGCGCCTTCTTCCCGCCCTCCAAGGTGGTGCTGGAGCGCGCCATGCTGGACGTCAACAAGATCCACTTCATCCTGGCCTCGGGGGCCGCGCCCGACGATCTGGTCGCCGCCGTCGAGCGCGCCTGCGTCGAGCGGGCGGCCGAATTCGGCCTGCCCGGCCTGGACTCGTTTCGTAAAGGCAACTATCACGCCAACCGCTACGATCCGGTGGAGGTCAGCTACGTCAAACGCATGTTGCAGCAGGCCCTGCCCGAGGCGCTGCGCGCCCAGGTGACCGCCGAGCTGTTCGCCCGCCACGTCTCGGCCGACGAGACCGCCTTCGCCGAGGGGCTGTATGTCTCGGTGGAGCAATTGCGGCTGATGGTGTCGGCCGGCATGCATGTGGGGTCGCACGGCGCCTCCCATTACTGGCTGAGCCGCCTGACCCCCGCCGAGCAGGAAAAGGACATCGCCGCCTCGCTGCGGCTGCTGGCGGCGGTGGGGACGGCGCCGGCCTATCGCAGCATGTGCTATCCCTATGGCGAGTTCACCGAGGACACCGTGGCCATCCTGGCCAGGCTGGACTTCAAGGCGGCGGTGACCACCCGGACGGCCCTGGCCGAACCCGGTCCGGCGACCCGCTTCGTCCTGCCGCGCCTCGACACCAACGACCTGCCGAAATCGGCGGGGGCCGATCCGTGTCCATGGACTCTGGCGGCGGCCCATGCGGTAATCACCGACTCCTCCAGCGGAACACTGAACGCCCCATCATGAAGAACTGGCCCGACATCCTCATCGCCGCCGACCTGCCCATCATCGAGGCGATCAAGAGTCTCGACCGGTCGGCGGCCCAGATCTGTCTGGTGGTGGATGACGGGCGCCGCCTGCTGGGGACCATCACCGACGGCGACATCCGTCGCGGCATCCTGCGCGGCGTGCGCCTGGAAGACCCGGTGACGGTGATCATGAACCCCAAGCCGCTGACCGCATCCACCGCCAGCACCGCCCACGAGCGGCTGATGCTGATGCGGTCGCGCAAGCTGCGCCACATTCCGCTGGTCAACCACGACGGCGTGGTGGTGGGGGTGGAGACCGAAAGCGAGTTCGTCGCCGCCGACGACCTGCCCAACGCGGTGGTTCTCATGGTGGGCGGACTGGGCGAGCGGCTGCGGCCGCTGACCGCCACCACCCCCAAGCCGCTGCTGCCGGTGGGCGGGCGGCCGCTGCTGGAAACCATCCTGGTCCAACTGGCGGGGTTCGGCTTCCGGCGGGTGTTCCTGGCGGTCAACTACATGGCGGAGAAGTTCCAGGAGACCTTCGGCGACGGGTCGCGCCTGGGCCTGGAGATTTCCTACCTGCACGAGGACAGCAAGCTGGGCACCGCCGGCGCCCTGGGGGTTCTGCCGCAGCCGGCGGAGCATCCGGTCCTGGTGATGAACGGCGACGTGCTGACCTCGGTCAACTACCGCGCCCTGCTCGACTTCCATCAGGAGCATCGCGCCGCCGCCACCATGTGCGTGCGCGAATACACCATCCAGGTGCCCTATGGCGTGGTCGAGGTCGAGCATTCGCGGGTGAGCCGGCTGCAGGAAAAACCGTCGCTGACCAATTTCATCAACGCCGGCATCTATGTGCTGGAGCCCGCCACCCTGCGCCGCCTGACGGCGGGCGAGCGGTGCGACATGACCACCTTGCTGCAACAGGTCATGGATGACGGCGAGGAGGTGGTGGCCTTTCCCATCCGGGAATACTGGCTCGACATCGGCCGGCTCGACGATTTCGCCAAGGCCAACGGCGATTACGACGAGTTCTTCGGGGCCGGTTCGCCGTTGGCTTAACAGAGTGTCCCTCAATCGCCGGGCGGGATGCGTTCCGCATCCCTTGGCTTTCGCCGCATGAGCGGCGGCGGCCCTTGGCCTTGCCTCCGGCCGAATGAAGGGTTTCATTCGGCCGTCGGAGAGGGTGGGCGTTACTTCAGACGGAAAACCGTCTTCCACAGATCCACGCGGGACGCCAGCAGCTCCCAGTCGCGGTAGAAGCTGCGGCAATAGTCGTAGAACGCCGAGAACTCGTGCAGGCAGTCGGAGAACTCGTCGAACATGATCAGCGTGCCCGGCTTGAAGAAGCGGTCGAGCGAGGTCAGGGTGAACAGGGTCGAGGTGTAGAGGTCGGCGTCCAGGTGGACGACCATGCGGTTCTTCGGCTCGTAGGTGGCGAGGAAGGACGGCAGCGTCTTTTGGAACAGGCCGGCGTAGAACTGCCCACGGCCGTCGGGAATCTCCGGCAGCTTGCCCTTGACGTCGAAGCAGCCCTTGGGGGTGGGACCCCAATCCTCGGGCAGGCCCTCGAAGGTATCGAAGCCGAAGAAGCGCGACTGGGGATTGGACGACAGCCCCATCCATTCGCGGAAGCTCTCGCCCTTGTGGACGCCGAATTCCAGGTAGTCGATGGGCTCGCCCTTGAGCTCGCTCTCGGCGATGTGCTTGAAGATGATGGAACGGGCGCGATTGCCGTCCTTGAGCAGCTTGTCGACGAACAGAACATCCTTGCTGACGTCGGAGAAGACCTCCTGCATCTTGCAGTAGTTATGGATGGTCAGCAGTTTGGTGTAATTTTTTCCCAGCAGCTTCCGAGCGAACTCAAGCTTGGGATTGGCATTGAACGTCATGACGCATCCTAACCTATTCTGATCCTTCCGAGATTGGGGGGAGACTAGCCCAGCCGGAAAAATTTGTGAAGCGCCACAGCGGCGGCCACGATATACCCGAGACGGATAAGCGGCAGGAGTGACCATGGAAGGCAGGGCTGTTCTCGTCGCCGGCGGTGCCGGCTATATCGGCAGCCATGTGGCGCTGGAGCTGGTGGCCGGCGGCCGCAAGGTGGTGGTGCTGGACGACCTGTCCACCGGACGGCGGGACTTGGTTCCGGCGGATGCCGTCTTCATCCCGGGCGACATGGGCGACGGCGCCCTGGTGCGCCGCATCCTGGCCGAGCAGGCCTGCGACAGCGTCATGATGTTCGCCGGCTCGATCATCGTTTCGGAGTCGTTTCAAACGCCGCTGCCCTATTGGCGCAACAATGTCGGCGCCGGTTTCGCCTTCCTCGACGCCTGCATCGGGGCGGGGGTGCGGCATTTGGTCTATTCCTCCACCGCCGCCGTCTACGGCAGCCCCGACCGCCTGCCCATCGCCGAGGATGCGGCGTTGCGGCCGATCAGCCCCTATGGCCGCTCCAAGCTGGCGCTGGAATGGGCCTTGGCCGACGCCTGTTCGGTGGGCGACACGCGCTTCGCGGCGCTGCGTTATTTCAACGTCGCCGGCGCCGACGCCATGGGCCGCAGCGGTCAGGTCTCGCCGGTGGCCAGCCATCTGATCAAGATCGCGGTGGAGGCGGCGGTGGGCAAGCGCCCCGGTCTCAGCATCTATGGCGAGGACTACCCCACTCCCGACGGCACCTGCATCCGCGACTACATCCATGTCTCCGATCTGGCCGAGGCCCATGTGCTGGCGCTGGGGCATCTGGAGCGGGGCGGCGAATCGCTGGTCGCCAATTGCGGCTATGGAAGGGGCTTCTCGGTGCGCGAGGTGCTGGACGCGGTGCAGCGTGTGGCGGGGCGTAAGCTCGCCATCGACATCGGCCCGCGCCGACGCGGCGACCCGCCGGCCCTGGTGGCGGATTCGACCCTGTTGCAGCGGATTCTGGGCTGGATCCCGAAGCGCGACGACCTCGACCTCATCATCCGCTCGGCGCTGGAGTGGGAAAACCGTGATTTATGATGTAACCCTGGCCATCGGCAGCGGCGTGCCGCCGTGGCCGGGCGAGCCGGCCCCGGTGGTCACGCGCCTGTCCGACATGGCCAAGGGCGACGAGTGCAACGTCACCCGGATGGATTTCGCGGTGCATTACGGCACCCATCTCGACGCCCCCATCCATTTCATTCCCGGCGGCGGCGACGTGGCCGGCCTGGATCTGGGCATCCTGATGGGACCGTGCCACGTGGCCCGCGTCGGCGACGCGGTCGATGCCATCGGCCCCGAGGCGTTCGAGATCCCGCCCGGCTGCACCCGCCTGCTGGTGCGGACCCGCAATTCGGCGCTGTGGGACCATCCCGCCCACGCGTTCGAGCGCGATTTCGTCGCCTTCACCCCGGAAGGAGCGCAATGGCTGGTGGACAGCGGCATCCGGCTGGTGGGCATCGACTACCTGTCGGTGCAGCGCTTTCACGATGCCGAGCCCACTACTCATCGCATCCTGCTGGGCGCCGGGGTGATCGCGGTGGAGGGGCTGGACCTGCGCGGCGTCGCCTCCGGCGCCTATGAGCTTGCCTGCCTGCCGCTCAAATTGATCGGCGCCGACGGCTCGCCTTGCCGGGTAGTCTTGACGACTCGGCCCTGACGCGCGAGAAAGAGGCCTGCATCGGAAAGCCTCGGAGCTCCCATGACCTGGAACGTCCTCATCAGCGCGCCCTACATGATCCCGGTCATCGACCGTTTCCGGCCGTGGTTCGCCGAGCACGACATCGCGATCACCGTGGCCGAGGTCAACGAGCGTCTGGAAGAGGCCGACCTGCTGCCGATCATCGGCCAGTATCACGGCATCGTCTGTGGCGACGACCGCATCACCCAGGCGGTGATCGACGCCGCGCCCAAGCTGAAGGTCATCTCCAAGTGGGGCACCGGCATCGATTCCATCGATTCGGCCTATGCCGCCACCAAGGGCATTCCCACCGGCCGCACGCTGGATGCCTTCACCCAGCCGGTGGCCGATACCGCCTTGGGCTACATCCTCTCATTCGCCCGCAACCTGCCGTGGATGGACCGCATGATGAAGGCCGGCATCTGGGACAAGATCCCCGGCCGGGCGCTCAACGAATCCACCATCGGGGTGGTGGGGGTGGGCTGCATGGGGTCGGCGGTGCTGCGCCGGGCCAAGCCGTTCGGCGCGCGGCTGCTGGGCAACGACATCCGCGAGATCGATCCCGCCTTCATCGCGGAGGTGGGGGTGGAGATGATGGGCCTCGACGCCCTGCTGGAGCAGTCGGACTATGTCAGCGTCTGCTGCGACCTCAACCCCACCTCCCATCACCTGTTCAGCCATGCCCAGTTCAAGCGCATGAAGAAGAGTGCGGTGATCATCAATACCGGCCGCGGCCCGGTGGTGCAGGAGGCCGCCCTGGTCGCCGCCCTGACATCGGGCGAGATCGCCGGCTGCGCCCTGGACGTGTTCGAGCACGAGCCGCTGGCCGCCGACAACCCGTTGAAAGCCATGGATAACGTGATGCTGGCGCCCCACAACAGCAATTCCAGCCCCAAGGCCTGGGAGCGGATCCACCACTCCACCCTCAAGAATCTGCTGGACGGCCTGCGTGCCTGAGTCCCGGCGGGTCGAGACATCGGTCGTCATCCGCTGCTTCAACGAGCAGAAATACCTGCCCGGCCTGTTCGACGCGCTGGACCGTCAGGTCTATCGCGACTTCGAGGTCATCATCGTCGATTCGGGGTCGTTCGACCGCACCCGCGACATCGCCGAGGCGCGCGCCCACAAGGTGCTGCGCATCTCCAGCCACGACTTCACCTTCGGCTATTCCCTCAACACCGGTATCCGCGCCGCCGAGGGCCGCTTCATCGCCATCGCCTCGGCCCATACCGAGCCCTGCGACGCGCACTGGCTGGAGAACCTGATCGCTCCGTTGCGCGACGCCAAGGTGGCCATGACCTATGGCCGTCAGCTGGGCAAGGCCTGTTCCAAATTCAGCGAGGCCGAGGATTTCGAGCGCAGCTTCGGTCATCGCGGCCGCGACGAGAGCCCGGAACGCTTCGCCGTCAACAACGCCAATTCCGCCATCCGCCGCGACCTGTGGGAAACCTACCCGTTCGACGAGGAGTTGACCGGGCTGGAAGACATCGACTGGGCCCGGCGCTGGATGGGCGAGGGCTATCGGGTGGTCTACCAGCCGGACGCGGCGCTCTATCACCTGCACGAGGAAAGCTGGCGCCAGATCCGCCGGCGCTATTACCGCGAAGCGGTGGCGGCGCGGCGCATGGGGATCAAGGGGCCGAAACTGGTGCTGCGCGAATTGGCGGTCGAGCTGGGCAACACCGTCGCCGACCTGGGCCGCGCCGTCGCTCCCGGGGTCAATCCGGTAGCGCAACGGCTCAGTCTGGGCCAGCGTTTGCGCGAAGTGGTCTATTTCCGGCTCAACCGCAATTACGGCACCTTCCGGGGGCTGTTGGAGGCGCATCCGTTGGAGACTGCCGAGGAACGCGAAGACGCGCTGTTCGACCGCTCCACCCGCGCCGTGGTCATCCACGGCCCCGGCAAGGTGGCGCTGGAAGAGATGGAGCTGCCCGAGCTCAAGCCCGGCGACGTGGTCATCCGCACCGCCCATGTGGGGGTCTGCGCCACCGACCTGGAACTGTTGTCCGGCAGCCTGGGCTATTACAAGACCGGCATGGCCAAGTATCCCATCGTGCCCGGCCACGAATTCTCCGGCCGTATCGTCGCGGTCGGCCAGAACGTCACCGCCGTCAAGGAAGGCGACCCGGTGGTGGTGGAGTGTATCCAGAGCTGCGGCACTTGCACCGAATGCCGCGCCGGCAATTTCATCGGCTGTGCCGAGCGCACCGAGCTGGGGGTGTTTCGCCGCAACGGCGCCTATGCCGATTTCGTTACGGTCCCGGCGCGGTTCGTTCACAAGCTGGATGCCAGCGCCGACCTGCGCCAGGCGGCGCTGTGCGAGCCCTTGGCGGTGGTGCTGAAGGGCATGCGCCGGCTGATGCCGGCGCTGGCGGCGGCTCCCGATGCCGAGCGGCGCTGCGCCGTGATCGGGGCCGGCTGCATCGGTCATATCTGCGCGGTGGAGCTGGCGCGGCGGGGCTATCCCGTCACCATCTTCGACCGCAACGCCGCCCGGCTGGAGGTGTTCAAGGGCCGGGCCGGCATCGAGACGTCGCAGGATCTCGACCGCCTGGGGGCGTTCAACGTGGTGGTGGAAGCCACCGGCCATCCCGAGGTGCTGGACAAGGCGCTGCATTCGGCCCCGGCCGGCGCCACCCTGCTGCTGCTGGGCCTGCCCTATGCCCGCAAGGAGTTCTCGTTCGAGGCCATCGCCGCCTTCGACAAGACGGTGGTGGGCTCGGTCGGCAGCACGGCGGAGGATTTCGCCGAGGCCATCCGCCTGATGCCCAGCCTCGACCTGTCGCCGCTGCTGGCCTGCCGGTTGCCGCTGGAATCGTTCGCCGAGGCCTGGGATCTGGCCCGCTCGGGCGCCCGGCTCAAGATCATTCTGGATGTGGAAGACCGCTCATGACCACCCTTCGGACTATCGCCATCGTCCCCGCCCGCATGAATTCCGGCCGCTTTCCCGGCAAGCCGCTTAAAGCAATCGACGGCATGTCCATGATCGGCCACTGCGCCTTGCGCACCCGCCTGTGCCGGACCCTGACCAAGGTGGTGGTCGCCACCCCCAACGAGGAGGTGGCGGCCGACATCCGCGCCTTGGGGGGCGAGGTGGTGGTGACCCCCGAATTCGACATGTGCAATGACCGCATCGCCTGGGCCTATGAGAAGATCGCCGAGACCGACGGCCCGTACGACCTGGTGATCAACGTCCAGGGCGACCAGCCGCTGGTCCATCCCGCCATGCTGGACCAGATCATCGCCGCGCATGCCGCCGAGCCGGCGCTGGAGTCCTCCACCCTGGTCGAACCGCTGACCCTGATCGAGGAATTCCATGACCTCAACCGGGTCAAGGTGCTGTTCCGCGACAGCGACGGTGGCCTGATCTACATGTCGCGCGCGCCCATCCCCAGCCCCAAGAAGCATGGGGTGCTGCCCGAGCGGGTCTACAAGCACACCGCCATCATCGCCTTCAAGCCGGACTTCCTGAAAGAGTTCCTGGAGTTCGGCATGACCTACAACGAGGAGGTCGAGGGCATCGACTATAACCGGGTGATCGAGATGGGCCGCACCATGAAGGTGCTGGTGACCCCCATCGTGTCCGACACCGTCGACAACGCCGAGGATCTGGCGCGGGTGACCAAGACCATGGCCACCGACCCCCTGTGGAACGCCAAGGCCTATGGCAGAGGTTAAAGCAACCCTCGCCCGCTTGCGGGAGAGGGTGGCGAGCAGAAGCGAGCCGGGTGAGGGCTCGTCTGTCGCCGACAGCTCCCTCACCCCGACCCTCTCCCCCCGCTCTCGCGGGTGGCGAGGGAGATTTGGGGGGACGTCATGACCGACACCGTCATCCTCCTCAACGAAATCACCGCCTTCGGCCTGATCCGCCGGGTGCGCCGCGGCGAGGCGCCGCGAATCCTGCTGGTGGACCCGCTGCTGCCGCCCCTGCGGGGTTTGCTGGACAAGGTGCAGGCCTGGGCCTTGGCGCGCGGCGCGCGGCGGCTGATCGACGACTATCCCGAGCATGCCCAGGAATGGGCCTACCCCACCTTGATCTTCGCCGACAACGTGCTGGAAACCATCGAGCCGTGGCAGGGCCGGCATTACGGTTTTGAAACGGCGGGGCGGGACGCGCGCCACGGTTTCGCCCTCAAGCTGCTGGCCACCATGTTCACCTTCCGCCGCTACATGGCGGCGTTCCTGCTCAACAAGCATGTGGGGCTGACCGGAGCCACGGTGGTGGGCCTGTCGCCGGAGATCCTGGGGCTGGCGCGGGCCTGGTTCGGCGCGGCGGCCTTGCCGGGGGTGACGGCGACGGGGTTGCCCAACCGTCTGGTCAACCTTCCCGCCCTGCTGATCGGTCTGCTGGCGGCCCTGGCCTGGGTGGCGATCAAGCTGCGGCCGTCGGCGCCGCGCCGGCCGGTCTTCGCCCTGGTGGACCAGATCGCCGACTGGCGCGACCTGGAACTGTGCCGGGCCTTCAACCGGGGCGGCGAGACCGTCATGGTGATGCGCAATGCCGAGATCGCCGCTTACGAGGCCGCCAAGCCGTTCGCCGCATGGCGGCAATGCATGCCCGGCGACGGCGTGTTCGACCCCAAGGGGGCGGTGGAGGCGGTCGGAACCGCGCTGGACGGATTTTCCATCTGGGCCCGCTGGGGCGACCTCGCCCCAGGCCTGTTCTACGAGATGGCGTTGCTGCCGTTTCGCCGCCTGAAGATCCGGGCGCTGCTCAACCGCTTCCGGCCTCAATATTTCTGGGCCCGCGACGATTACAACGTGGAGCATGTGCTGCGGCGGCAGGAACTGCACCATGTCGGCGCCCAGCAATGGGGCCTCAACCACGCCGTCCAGGGCATCACCATCCTGATGCCGCAGCTGCGCTGGGTGAGCATGGACCGCTACTTCACCATCGGCAGCGCCTTCCATCGCCATTTCAAGGACAGCTGGGAGGTGGGCGGGCTGCATTCCATCGGTTCCTTCGCCTTCACCCAAGAGTTTCTCGACCAGCCCCACCGGACCAGCCACGACATTCTGTTCATGGCCCGCTTTGCCATCGGCAACCCGGAATTCGTCCGCGCCGTGCGGCTGGCGGCCGAGAGCTTCCCTGATCGCCGCATCCTGTTGCAGGTCAAGAGCGGCTATCCCCATGACAGCCTGATTCCGGACTTCATCGAGGACTGCCGCCGGGGCCTGGCCAACGTGGTTCATGTGGCCGACCCGGTCTACGAACTGGTGTCGCGCGCCGATTATGTGGTTTCGGACCCCTCGACCATCATTGCCGAAGCTATTCAGTTGGGCACGCCGACCCTGATGATCGACGTCATCCCCGGTCAGAAGAAGTCCATCTTCCGCGAATTTCCCGGCCTGTGCGCCACCAGCGCCGAAGCGGTGGTCGCCCAGTTGAAGCGCTGGAGCGACGGCGTCGACACCTTCGAGCGCGAGCGCTTCGCCGGGCTGGTCAACCTGAACAAGCGCCCCTACCACGAGGTGGTCTGCGCTGAAATCCCCGAACTGGCTGTTCACGAATTGAACGCTGGCATTGACCGCGATCGGAAAAACGGGCTATAGCCTCGCCCACGGCTGTTTAAGGTTTGGAAGCACGCATGTCCGCAGACAATTCCCTCCCTCCGGCTCCCGCCAACGGCATGCCGACCGCCCGCGACAAGATCCTCACTCTCGAGGCCATGGCCGAGGTCGTGCGTCGGGAGCGGGAGGCCGGCGAGCAGGTGGTGCTGTGTCACGGCGTGTTCGACCTCCTCCATATGGGCCATGTCCGCCATCTGGAGGCGGCGCGCCGCGAAGGCACCAGGCTGTGCGTGACCTTGACCGGCGACCGCTTCGTCAACAAGGGGCCGGGCCGGCCCATTTTCCCGGAAGGTCTGCGGGCCGAGATGCTGGCCGCCTGCCAGTATGTGGACTGGGTGGCGGTCAACCATGCCCCCACCGCCGAGAACGTACTCGATACGGTGCGCCCGTCGGTCTACGTCAAGGGCTCGGACTACGAAAACCCGGAAGACGACATCACCGGCAAGATCCGCGCCGAGAAGGACGCGGTCGAGCAACATGGCGGCCGGCTGGTGTTCACCAAGGACATCACCTTCAGCTCCTCCACCCTGATCAACCGCTATCTCGACGTCTACGATCCGCCGCTGCGCGACTTCCTGGAAGAGCTGCGCCAGGAGGACGCCACCGCCTCCATCGCCGCCTATATGGACAAGATCAAGGCCTATAAGGTGCTGATGGTCGGCGACACCATCATCGACGAATACAATTACGTCGACACCATGGAGCGCTCCTCCAAGGAGCAACTGGTCGCCACCCTGTTCCGCAGCCGCGAAGTCTTTGCCGGCGGCGTGGTGGCGGCGGCCAACCATGTGGCCGACTTGGTGGGCGAGGTGGAAATCGTCACCGTGCTGGGCGAAGACGACAGCTGCGAGGACCTGATCCGCGCCAGCCTGAAGTCCAATGTGCGGCTCACCGTCATTCGCCGTCCCGGCGCTCCCACCACCCGCAAGACCCGCTTCATCGAACCGAACTACGTGCGCAAGCTGTTCGAGGTCTACCATATGGACGACAGTCCCTATGCGGCCGAGGTGGTGGATCAGGTGAACGCGGTGCTGGCTGATCGTTGCCCGGCCTCGGACGTGGTGGTGGTGACCGATTTCGGCCATGGCATGCTGGCGCCCAGCACCATCGGCCTGCTGCGCGAGCGCTCCAGGTTCCTCACCGTCAACACCCAGACCAATGCCGGCAATCTGGGTTTCAACTTCATCACCAAATACGCCAGCGCCGACTATGTCTGCATCGACCATCGCGAGGCCCGCTTCGCCGCCGCCGACAAGTATTGCGACGTGGCGGAACTGGCCGCCCGCCATCTGCCGGCCCTGGTGGCCTGCGACAAGATCATCGTCACCGCCGGCCTGCACGGCAGCGTCTCCTACGAGCGCGACAAGATGGTCCAGCGGGTTCCCGCCTTCACCAAGCAGGTGGTCGACACGGTCGGCGCCGGCGACGCCTTCCTGGCGGTGACGGCACCGCTGGTGGCGGCCGGCTGCCCCATGCATCAGGTGGCCTTCGTCGGCAACGCCGCCGGCGCCATCAAGGTCGGCATCGTCGGCCATCGCTCGTCGGTGGACAAGGTGGCGCTACTCAAATTCGTCAACACGCTGCTCAAATAGGGGGCGGCATGACCGGCCTCGCATCCGTCCAGATCCGGCTGATGTTGCAATAGGAACCCTGCCCCGTGCTGATCGGTCTCGACTTCGACAACACCATCGCCGGCTATGATCGCGTCTTTCGCGACGCCGCCGTGGCGGCCGGGTTTCCCGGTGCCGCCCGTGCCACCACCAAGAAGCAGGTGCGCGACTTGGTGCGTCTGTCGCCGGAGGCCGATATCGCTTGGCAGCGCCTGCAGGCCGAGGTCTACGCCCGACGGATGGCCGAGGCCGACCTGATCGAGGGCGTCGCCGAGTTCCTGGCCGAGTGCCAGCGGCGCGACTGGGACATCGCCATCATCAGCCACAAGACCGAGACGGCGCCTTACGATCCCGACCGGATCAATCTGCGCCATGCCGCCTTGGCCTGGATGGAGGTCCAGGGCTTTTTCGCCGACAGCGGCTTCGGGCTGAAGCGGACCAACGTGCATTTCTGCACCACGAGGACGGAAAAGGTCGCCCGCATCGGCGCCTTGCGCTGCGCCGCCTTCGTTGACGACCTGGAAGAGGTGTTCGCCGAGCCCGATTTCCCGGCTGGGGTCGAGCGCTACCTCTATCATCCCGGCAAGCCGCTGCCGTCCGGTGCCTTCCTCGCCTTTTCCGACTGGAATTCCCTTGGTCGCCACCTGTTCCATCGCCTCGGCTGAGCTGGCGGCCCGGCTGGCGGGAGCGCCGGTGCGGGCGGTCGTGGCCGGCGGTCGCGGCGGCAACAACCGTCTGTATCGGGTCGAGGCCGAAGATGGGCGGGTCTTTGCCCTGAAATCCTATCCCCGCACCACGGGCGACGGCCGCGACCGGCTGGGGGCCGAGTTCGCCGCGCTGTCGTTCCTGAAGCGCAACGGTATCGCCGAGGTGCCGGCGGCGCTGGCCCGCGACGACGCATCCGGCCATGCCCTCTACGAGTGGATCGAGGGCGCGGCGGTGGACGCGCCCAGTCTGGCCGACATGGACGCGGCGCTGGCATTCGCCGCCCGGCTGCATGGTCTGCGCCATGCCGAGGGCGCGGCGGCGCTGGCCTGGGCGTCGGAGGCCTGCGTGTCCGGGGCTGAACTGGCGCGGCAGGTCGAAAGCCGGTTGGAACGGCTGCGCCAGGTGGCGCCGGATCATCCGGCCTTGAGCGGGATTCTGGAAGACGGCATCGTTCCGCTGGTGAATCAATCTGCCGGGGCGGCGGCGTTCGGCGCGCTGGAGCCGGCAGGCCGCACCCTGTCGCCGGCCGATTTCGGCTTTCACAACGCCATCCGCCGGGCCGATGGCGGGCTGGTCTTCATCGATTTCGAGTATTTCGGCTGGGACGACCCGGTCAAGCTGGCGGCGGAATTCCTCCTGCATCCGGGCATGAGCCTGCCCCCCGACCATGCCGACCACTGGCGTCGGGGGTGCGACCGGGTGTATGAGGACATGCCCGGTTATGCCGCGCGGCTGGCGGCGTTCCGGCCGCTGTTCGTGGCGCGCTGGGCGCTGATCGTGCTCAACGAGTTCCTGCCCGAGCGGTGGGCGCGGCGCCAGGCGGCGGGGCAAGACGACGCCGTCGCCGCGCGGGCACGCCAGTTGGACAAGGCCCGTTTCTTGCTTTCAAAGGTGACCACGTGATGAGTCAACCCTCCGCTATCCGCCAGGCCGCGCGTCAGGCCGAGGCGCGTCCCCTCGACAACCGCTCCAAGCATCTGCGCCGGCTGGTGATGGAAGGCTTGCTGGGGGGAAGGCGCGGCCATATCGGCTCCTCCATGTCGCCCATCGAGATCTTGCGGGTGCTGTATGACGAGGTTATGCGTTATGACCCGGCCGATCCCCACCAGCCCGAGCGCGACCGCTTCATCCTGTCCAAGGGCCATGGCTGTCTGGCCCAATACGCCCTGTTGGCCGACAAAGGCTTCTTCCCCAGGGAAATTCTGGGGACCTTCTGCAAGCGCGACTCCATCCTGGGCGGCCATCCCGAGGCCGGCAAGATTCCCGGCGTCGAGGCCTCCACCGGCGCCTTGGGCCACGGCCTGTCCATCGGCATCGGCATGGCCCTGGCGGCCCGGCTGCAAAAGCGCGCCTCGCGCGTGTTCGTGGTGATGGGCGACGGCGAGATCAACGAGGGAGCCGTGTGGGAGGCGGCCATGAGCGCCGGCAAGCACAAGCTGTCCAACCTGGTCGCCATCGTCGATTACAACAAGATCCAGTCCTACAGCTTCACCGACGAGGTCCAGCCGCTGGACCCGCTGCCGGAGAAGTGGGCCGCCTTCGGCTTCAACGCGGTGGAGGTGGACGGCCACGACGTGGACGCCCTGTCGGCGCTGTTCAAGAGCCTCGACTTCGGCGGCGACAAGCCCACCGCCATCATCGCCCATACCGTCAAGGGGCGCGGCGTGCCGTTCGCCGAGCATCAGCCGTCCTGGCACCACAAGAACAAGTTCACCGAAGACGAAGTGCGCGCCATCAAAGCCGCGCTGGAGGATGCGTGATGCGCAATACCTGCCTGAACAAGGTCCACGACCTGGCCAAGACGGACCCGCGGGTGGTGTTCATCGGCTCCGATCTCGGTGTCGGCACCTTGAAGGCCATGAAGGCCGAGATGCCCGACCGCTTCATCATGGAAGGCATCGCCGAGCAGAACATTGTCGGCATCGCCGCCGGCATGGCGCTGGACGGGATGATTCCCTACGTCAACACCATCGCCACCTTCATCACCCGGCGCTGCTACGAGCAGGTGGCGGTGGACCTGTGCGTCCATAACCTGCCGGTGCGCCTGATCGGCAATGGCGGCGGCGTGGTCTATGCACCGCTGGGCGCCACCCATCTCGCCATCGAGGATTTCGCCATCATGCGGGCGCTGCCCAACATGGCGGTGGTGGCGGTGTCGGACGCCGAGGAGATGAAGCGGCTGATGGACGTGTCGCTGGACTGGCCGGGTCCGCTCTATATCCGCCTGGCCAAGGGCGGCGACCCGGTGATCAGCCAGCCCACCGACGATTTCCGCATCGGCAAGGCCATCCTGCGGCGCGAGCCGGGTCGGGTGCTGATGGTGTCCACCGGCGCCACCACCGAGCGCTGCTTGAAGGCGGCCGAGATCCTGGCCGCCGCCGGGATCGAGGCCGGGGTGCTGCACATGCATACGGTCAAGCCGCTGGACGCCGAGGCGCTGCGGGCGCTGGTGCCTGGCCGCGACCTGCTGGTGACGGTGGAAGAGCATCTGCTGGCCGGTGGGTTGGGCTCGGCGGTGCTGGAATGCCTGGTGGACGCGGGCGTCGCCCTGCCCAAGGTGCTGCGCCTGGGGATTCCCGACGTCTTCCCCAAGGAATACGGGTTGCAGGAGACCATGTTCGAGACCTTCGGCCTCAAGGCCGAGCAGATCGCCGCCAAGGTGCGGACCACGTTGGGCGCGTGACACCAAGCCGTGATGAGCGGGACTCATGGCGGCTTGGTTAGGCCCAAGGGGCCGCGCGCCTCATGGCGCGGGAGGCAAGGGCCACGGAGGTGGCCCGCCCGCCGCTTGAGGGCGGCGTTGATCGGGTTCGATCAACGCATTTTGGTATAACTCGTGCCGCCGTCATGGAGACCATGCAGGTGAGCGATTTTTTCGATGACGACGAAGGGATCCTGGCCGGTCGCTTCCTGAGCGATGGCCGGGTGGTGCTGCCGGTGGAGGATGCCGCCGGGCTGGAGCGGTTGCGGCGGCGGGTGGCCGACCTGACCGCGTCCCATCTCGGGCTGACGCCGCCCGAGGACGTCGCCGGGTTTCTCGAAACCATCCACCACCATGTGGACGCCGCCGCGCTGAACGGGCTGCGGCTGGCGGTGATCGACGGCGTCAACGCCGAGGCGTGGCTGCGGCCGGTCTATTTCCGTCTCGCCCGCCGGGCGCTGTTCGAGCTGGTGGGCAACGAGCTGGCCATGCAGCGCCGGGTCAACCTGTCCATTCAACTGCCTCGGGACGCATCGTCGCTGCTGCCGCTGCATTCCGACGTGTGGTCGGGCGATTCGGCGTTCGAGCTGGTGGTGTGGCTGCCGCTGGTGGATTGCCACGCCACCAAGTCCATGTTCATCGCCTCGCCCGAGGCCAATGCCCGCTGGGCGCCGAAATTGGCTCAATTCCGCTCCACCGAGGAGCTGTATCAGGCCGCGGCGGCCGACCTGACCTTCGTTTCCATCCGCTATGGCGAGGTCCTGGTGTTCAACCAGACCCTGATGCACGGCAATCGGGTCAACGAGGAAGCGGCGACCCGCTGGTCGATGAATTGTCGCTTCAAGGGGGTGTTCACCCCCTATGCCGACAAGCGCATTGGCGAGTTCTTCGAGCCGATCACCCTGCGCCCGGCCAGCCGCGTCGGCCTGACCTACGCCCTGCCCGAGGGCTTCGAGACATGACCGGGCGCCGGGGCTATCGCGGCTACATCTCATCGCGCCCCGTGGGCGGCGACCGGGTGCCGCAGGCGGTGCAGAATCTGGTGGTGCGCGACTTCGCCCGCCGGCGGGGGCTGGACTTCCTGCTGTCGGCCACCGAATACGTCATGCCCGGCTCGTACCTGATGCTGGAGCAGGTGGTGGACGAACTGCCGGCCATCGCCGGAGCCATCCTCTATTCCATGGTGCAACTGCCCGAGGGGCGCGCCCGCCGCCTCGGCCTGCTGCGGCGGGCGCTGGCCAGCGGCGCGGTGCTCTACGCCGCGCTGGAGGATTTGCGGCTGGCCGACGAGGACGACCTGCGGCGCTGGGAGGACATCGCCCTGGTTCGCCAAGCCCTGCCGCGATGCCCGCGAAGCCTTGCTTCGTCGGCAATGCCGGTTGACGTTCACAACGTGAACAAGTTATAGCTTGCGCCTTCGACAGCAACCCAAGAGCCGCGCCGCGCCTGCGGGGAAGAGCATGAGGTCATGAGCAGCGTACTCTACAGCAACCTCAAATTCCTGCGGTTCCGCGATCAACTGGACGCCTTGGCCGCCGGCACGGTTGCCGCGCCGGTGCACATCCGCATCAAGCCGACCAACCGCTGCAATCATCATTGCTGGTACTGCGCCTATCGCACCGACGACCTCAAGCTGGGCGAGGACATGGATCTGGGCGACCAGATCCCCGAGGCCAAGATGTTCGAGATCGTCGACGACGTGGTCGCCATGGGGGTCAAGGCGGTGACCTTTTCCGGCGGCGGCGAGCCGCTGCTCTACAAGCCGTTGCCCGAAGTGATCGATCGTCTGGCGGCCGGCGGGGTGCGGGTGGCGACCCTGACCAACGGCGCCAACCTCAAGGGCCGCGTCGCCGAATCCCTGGCCCGTCACGCCACCTGGGTGCGGGTCTCGGTGGACGCCTGGGACGACGAGTCCTATGTCAAGAGCCGGGGCGCCAAGGACGGCGAGTTCACCAAGCTGCTCGAGAACATGAAGGCCTTCGTCCAGACCGGCACCAAATGCGTGCTGGGGGTCAGCTTCATCACCGGCAAGGACAATTACCACCGTCTGCACGAGGTGTGCGCCCGGTTCAAGGCGATCGGCGTCAACCACGTCAAGCTGTCGGCCGCCGTGGTCGGCAATTCGGCGGAGGCCAACAATCGCTATCACCGGGAATTCGCCGAGGGCGCGCGGGCCGAAATTGACCGCTGCCTGGGCCTGACCGGTGACGGCTTTACCGTCATCGACCATTTCCACGAGATGGAAAGCCGGTTCGAGAAAGACTACCACCGCTGTCCGTTCCTGCAATTCCTGACGGTGATCGGCGCCGACCAGACCGTCTACACCTGCCAGGACAAGGCCTACACCAAGGAAGGGACCTTGGGTTCGATCAAGCAGCGGTCGTTCAAGGACTACTGGTTTTCCGAGGAGAACCGTCGCGCCATGGCGGAGTTCGACCCCTCGACCCTGTGTCGGCACCACTGCGTGTCGCATTCCAAGAATCTGGCGATCATGCAGTACCTCGCCATCGATCCCGAACACGGCCAGTTCGTATGACCTCGCCGGTTGCGATCGTTCGGGCCTGCTTGTCCATGCTCGACGCGCCCCTGCGGCGGCGGTGGGCCTGGCTGGTGGTTTTGGCCGCAATCGCGGCGGTGCTGGAGACGGTGGGCACCGGCGCGGTGTTCGGCCTGATCGGGGTGGTCGCCGATCCCGGCTCGCTCGCCCGGCTGCCGCTGGTCGGGTCCGCGCTGGCCGAGATGGCCCGGGCCAACCAGACCGCCACCGTCCTCGCCTTCGGGCTCGGCGTGGTGGTGTTCTTCGTCGCCAAGAGCGGGTTTCTGCTGTTTCAGCTCTACAACCAGGAAAAGACCGCCTTCGACGCGGCCGACCATGTGGTGACGAAGCTGATGCGGGGCTACATGCATGTCCCCTATTCCTTCTACTTTCACCGCAATTCGGCCCAGATGATCCGAGCCTTGGAGTTTTCGGCCGACGACGCCATCCGCGGCGGCCTGCAATCGGCGGCGACCGTGATTTCGGAGGCCCTCATTGCCCTCGGTCTGATCACGGTCCTGCTGGTCAGCGAGCCGCTGATCTCCCTGGTGACCACCGTGTTTCTGGGAGGACTGATGCTGGTCGTCTATCGGACCAGTCACCGGACCTTCGCCGAGGTCGGCAAGACGATCCAGGCGTCGGGGGTCCAGGTGGTGCAGGCGGTGCAACAGGGGCTGGGGGCGGTCAAGGAGGTCAAGGTCCTGGGGCGGGAGGACTATTTCTCCGATATTTTCACCGCCCTGCGGCACGAACGCAGTCGCAACCAGCGGGTTGCCGCCGTGCTGGGCCAAGCGCCGCGTCTGGCCACCGAGACCCTGATGGTGGTCGGGATGGTGCTGATTGTCGCGCTGGTGGTGCTGGGGGATGGAGACCGGGCGGCGGTTCTGCCGACGCTGGGGCTGTTCGGCTATGCCGGCTTCCGGCTTCAGCCCTCGCTGAACCGGTTGGTGCTTTACCTCAACAGCATCGTCAAGACCGGGGCCTCGGTCGATACCCTGATGCACGATTGGCCGGCTATCTCCGCCGCCGCCGCCCGGCCGCTGTCGCATCCCGCCCCGCTGCCCTTCACCGAGCGCCTGACCCTCGACGACATCTGCTATACCTACCCCGGCGGCGACCGCCAGATTCTGAACGGCATATCGCTCACCATCGAGCGCGGCCTGTCGGTGGGGATCGTCGGAGCCACGGGCTCCGGCAAGAGTACGCTGATCGACGTGATTCTGGGATTGCTCACGCCCACGGGCGGCCGGGTGCTGGTCGATGGCGCTGACATCGCCGCCGACTCTCGGGCATGGCAGCGCAGGATCGGCTATGTCCCGCAGGTCATCTTCCTGACCGACGACACGCTTCGCCGCAACATCGCCTTCGGGCTGCCGGATTCCGAGATCGACGAGACGCAACTACGTCAGGCGGTGGACATGGCTCAATTGACGGAGTTCGTCGATGGCCTGTCCCGGGGTCTCGACACTCGGGTCGGCGAGCGCGGCCTCAATCTGTCGGGGGGGCAGCGCCAGCGGATCGGCATTGCCCGTGCCCTGTACCATCAGCCCGAGTTGCTGATCTTCGACGAGGCGACGTCGGCGCTTGACGCCGAGACCGAGCGCGAGGTGACCCGCGCCATCGAGGGGCTGGCGGGCCAGAAGACCATGATCCTGATCGCTCACCGGCTCAGCACCTTGCGGAACTGCGACACCATCGTCCTGCTGAAGGACGGGAAAATCGCCGGCCAGGGCCGCCATCAGGATCTGGCCGATGAAAACGCGGACTTCCGCCGCATGGCCGAATTGTCGGAGATTTTGGTGTAAAGAGGGGCAGGGGGCAATGGTTGAGATCGACTTCATCGGACGTTTTCACAACGCCACCAAGCGGGACTATGTCCAGCGGGTGGTTGACTACGACAAGGCCGAATGCGCCACCACGGCCAAGCGCTGGGGGGCCGATTACTGGGACGGCGAACGCCAGTACGGTTTCGGCGGCATGCGCTATGACGGCCGCTGGCTGCCGCTGGCCGAGGATATGGTCAAGCATTACGGCCTGAAAGCCGGCGACAAGGTGCTCGACATCGGTTGCGGCAAGGCGTTCCTGCTCTACGAGTTCACCCGCGCCTGCCCCGGCCTCCAAGTGGCGGGGCTGGACATTTCCGAATACGGCATCGCCAACGCCAAGGAGGAGGTGCGGCCTTTCCTCAAGCAGGGCAACTGTACCTCGCTGCCCTGGGCCGACGGGACCTTCGATCTGGTGATCTCCCTCAACACCTTCCACAACCTCCAGGTTTTCGAACTGGATCAGGCCTTGCGCGAGATGCAGCGGGTGGGCAAGGGAAAGGGCTATCTCTGCGTCGAGAGCTACCGTACCGAGAGCGAGAAGGCCAACATGCTGTATTGGCAGCTGACCTGCGAAGGATTCCACCGTCCCGAAGGGTGGCGCTGGCTGTACGAGCGGGCCGGCTATACCGGTGATTACGGCTTCATCTATTTCGAATAGGCGCGGTTTGGAAGAAAGATGCTGTTTAATTCGTACGTCTTTCTATTTCTCTACCTGCCCGTCGTCCTTGCCGGGTTCTTCACGCTGGGGCGCTGGTCGCCGCGCTGGTCCGTTGCCTGGCTGACCCTGGCGTCGCTGGCCTTCTATGGCTGGTGGCGGCTGTCCGACGTGCCGTTGCTGCTGGCCTCGGCCGGCTTCAACTGGGGGATCGCCTATGGGATCGGACGCGCGCCGTCCCGTTGGAAGAAGCCGCTGCTGATCGCCGGTCTGGTCGGAGACCTTTCGGTTCTCGGATTCTTCAAGTATCTGGCGTTCGCGGTGGCGACCCTGAACGGATTGCTCGGCATCGCGATGGATGGCGGCGACACCCACCTGCCGCTTGGAATTTCGTTCTTCACCTTCACCCAGGTCGCCTTCCTCGTCGATACCTGGCGCCGCAAGGCCAGTGAATACGAGCCGGTCCGCTATCTCCTGTTCGTCACCTATTTCCCGCATCTGATCGCCGGTCCGATCATCCACCACGCCGACATCATGCCCCAGTTCTCCAGGCCGCAGGTGTTCCGGATCAATGCGGACAACATGGCGCAGGGGCTGATGCTGCTTGCCATCGGCCTGTTCAAGAAGACCATCCTGGCCGACCAGATCGCCCCCTTCGCCGACGCGGCGTTCGGACCCGGAGGTTCGCTTGGGGTGTGGCAGGCCTGGGGTGGGGCCTTGGCCTACACACTGCAAATCTATTTCGATTTTTCCGGCTATTGCGACATGGCGGTCGGGTTGTCGCAGATGTTCGGCATCCGCCTACCCTACAACTTCAATTCGCCGTACCGCGCCGCCGACATCATCGACTTCTGGCGGCGCTGGCACATGACGCTGTCCGCCTTTCTGCGCGACTACCTTTACATTCCGTTGGGCGGCAATCGCCTGGGGGCAGGGCGACGCTACGCCAACCTGCTGCTGACCATGTTGCTGGGGGGATTGTGGCACGGAGCCGGCTGGACCTTTATCATCTGGGGATTGCTGCACGGGATGTATCTGACGCTGGCTCATTTCTGGCGGAGCTTCGCCACCCGCCTGGGCTGGAGCGGCGCGGGCCTTTTCGGACGCGGGGCGGCGTGGCTGGCCACTTTTCTGGCGGTGGTGGTCGCCTGGGTGTTCTTCCGGGCTCCCGACGTGGCCACCGCCGGCCGAGTGCTGCACGGCATGGCGGGCCTGGACGGCGTCGGCACCCGGCCCGGCCTGACGCAGGCGGGCCTGACGGTGGTGGAGTGTCTGGTGGCGTGGACGCTGCCCAATTCCCAGGAGATCGTCCATGGCACGGCGACGGGCCGGCTGCGCTGGGTTCCCAGCACGGGATGGGCGATACTGGCGGCCGGCTTCAGCCTGGCGTCGATCTTCGCCATGAACCAGCCGTCGCATTTCCTGTACTTCAACTTTTAGCCCCGGCCATGCAGACTCCTTCCGCCCCGGTCTTCCTGCGCAGTTTCGTCCTGGCCCTGACCGCCATGGCGCTGGCCGTGTTCGCCGTGACCGAGGCCTTCGACCCCTTCGGCGAGAACAGCTGGCAGCCCTGGCCGTCGCCGGTCCGCTACGCCAGCCGGGTCTTGACGGCGGGAGCGATGCTGCACCGCCTGGATCGGGAGTCCTACGCCCTGGTGTTCGGAACCAGCCGCTCGGCCATGGTGTCGGCGGCCGCCACCGGCGAGCCGACCCTGAACCTCTACTCCATCTACGGCAACCCCCGGGCGGTGCTCGATTTCCTCAATCGGCTTGATGGTCCGCGTTCGGGGCATGTGCGGGAAATTTTCTACCTGCTGGACCGTCACACCTTCTGTCAGGGCTGCGGGATCGAGGAGGTCGACTACACCTCGTTCTGGTCCGTTCTGCTCTACAAACTGGCGCATTTTCCCGAGACGGCCAATCGGCTTCCCCTTGATCTGATCCGCAACATCAAGATCGCCATGGGCCGGGCGGATCTGGTGGGAGGCGAGAACGGGGCGTTGCTCAGCCGTGATCCCGCCGCCTTCGATGGCAGTTGGACCAAGCGGCCGATTCCGCCTTTTCCGCCCAAGCCGTTCGAGGACGGTACCCTGGCGCTTTTGGGCGAAATCGACGCCTTGGCCCATCGCCGGGGCTGGACCATCCATTACTATGTTCCGACCTTGCCCGACGCGGCCGTCGCCGGTCTCGATCACGCCACCTTGGCGGCGGAAAAGCGGCGGTTTCTGAAGGTGTTGCCGGGCTATCATGACCTAAGCCGGATCGAGGGGATCAGCGAGGACCCCGCCAACTTCTCCGACGCCCACCATCTCAACACCATGGGGGCGCGCCGCGCCATCTGCGCCCTGCGCAGCGAGCGCTACCTGGTGACGCGGGAGGAGGCCGGCCGCATCGATCCGGCATTGGGGTGGCCCGGCAACCTGCCGCCGCTGCCGGCCGAATGCCGGGGCCGAGAGACTCCTCCATGACCGAACTCTTTACCCTTGGCGGCACCCGTTCGGCCGGGCATCCTGCCCATGGTCTCCAACGCCGGGTTTGCAAATGAAGGGTGCACGTGAATGACCAAGCTCCTGGGCATCGGCATGGTGGGAGCCGGAATGGTGGGTCAACTGGCCCATCTCGCCAATTTCGCCGAGATCCCCGGCTGCCGCGTGGTCGCCCTGGCCGAACTGCGCCCGGATCTGGGCCAGTCGGCCGCGACCCGGTTCGGCGTGCCCCGGCTCTACGACTCCCATCGCACCCTGCTGCAAGACCCCGAGGTCGAGGCGGTGGTGGTGGTGACCAAGCGCCCGGCCACCGGGCCGGTGGTGCTGGACTGCCTCGCGGCGGGCCGCCACGTCTTGTCGGAAAAGCCCATGGCCCACACGGTGGAGCAGGCCGAGCGGCTGGCGCAAGCGGCCGAGGCGGCGGGGCGGATCTATTCCGTCGGCTACATGAAGCGCCACGACGCCGGCACCCATAAGGCCAAGGCGCTGTTCGACCACTATGTGGCCAGCGGCGAATTGGGCGCGGTGCTGACCCTGCGGCTGGCATCGTGGTGCGGCGAGTTCGCCTGTGGCACCGGCGGCTTCGTCATGACCCCGGAGCCGCGCCCGGACGGGCTGGAACTGTGGCCCACCGCCCCCGATTGGCTGCCCGCCGAGCGGGCCGAGGACTATGCCTGGTTCCTCAACGTGTTCTGTCACGACCTTAACCTGCTGCGCCATCTGCTGGGCCGCACCCCCGAGCCGCGCTACGCCGACTTCACGCGTCGCAACGGCCGCGTGGCGGCGTTCGACGGCGGCGGCTTCCCGGTGGTGATGGAGTTCGGCGAGCAGCAGGGCACCGCCTGGACCGAAGGGGTCGAGATCGTGTTCGAGCGCGGCCGCCTGACCTTGGACTTCGTCTCGCCGCTGGTGCGCAATCAGCCGGCGCGGGTCACCCTGACCCGTGGCACCGAGGTCACCCGGTTCGACCTGGGCTGGAGCTGGTCGTTCAAGCGTCAGGCCGAGGCGTTCGTCGCCGACATCCGCCAAACCCGCACTCCCCTTGCCAGCGGTTCCGATTCCGTCGAAGATTTGCGCCTCGCCGAGCGCCTGTGGCGCCTCGCCCTGGGATTGTAAGGAAAATCCATGACCTCGTTGTTCCACCATCGCACCACCTGCCGGCTCTGCGGCTCCTCCCAGGTGGAGATCTTCGTGCCGCTGAATCCGATTCCGTTGACCAGCCCCAATATCGGGATGACCGACGAATTGCGCAGCCGGGGCGACACCGAGGTGATGGTGCCGGTGGATGTGTGGGTCTGCCACGATTGCGGCCACATCCAACTGCTGGACGTGATCGATTCGGCGATCCAGTACAACAACTTCCTGTACACGACCTCCATCTCGCTGGGCCTGGCCGAGCATTTCGGCGCGCTGGCCCGCGAGGTGATCGAGCGCGCCGGCCTTAAAGCCGGCGATCTGGTGGTCGAGGTCGGCAGCAATGACGGTACCCTGCTGCGCTTCTTCAAGGATGCCGGCATGGTCGTGCTGGGCATCGATCCGGCGCGGGAGACGGCGCGGCGCGCCACCGAGGCCGGGATCGAGACCATCGGCGACTTCTTCACCGGGGCGCTGGGCCGCCAGTTGCGCGAGACGCGCGGCGCCGCCAAGGTGATCATCAGCAACAACACCTTCGCCAATCTCGACGATTGCGACGACGTCACCCAGGGCATCGTCGCCCTGCTGGCCGCCGACGGGCTGTTCGTGTTCGAAACCTCCTACGGCGCCGACGTCATCGAGAAGGGGCTGCTGGACACCATCTATCACGAGCATCTGTCCTATTTCACCGTGCGGCCGCTGGAGCGGTTCTTCCGCCGTCACGGCATGGAGATGTTCGACGTCGAGCGCATCTGGACCAAGGGCGGCTCCATCCGCGGCTTCGTCCAGCACAAGGAGGCCGGCCGCCCGATCCTGCCGGGCGTGGCCGAGTTGATCGCCCATGAGACGGCGCTGGGTCTGGATCGCCGCCCGATCTACCAGGCCTTTTCCGATCGTATCGAGGTCGCCCGCGCCAAGCTGGAAGACCAGATCGCCGAAGCGGCCAAGACCGGCCGTCCCCTCGCCGCCTATGGCGCCTCGGTGGGCAGCGTCACCCTGATCCACCAGTTCGACCTGTCGCGGCGGCTGGCCTTCATCGCCGACGACAAGCCGCTGGGCGAGGCCCTGGCCGGCCCCACCTACCGTATTCCCATCGTCGCCTCCCCGGCGCTGTACGACCAGAACCCGGCCCTGGTGGTGATCCTGGCCTGGCGCTATGCCGAGCCGATCATGGCCAAGCATCGCGCCTTCACGGAGAAGGGCGGCGTCTTCGCCATGCCCTTGCCGCTATGATCGTCCGCCGCCTGTCCCATGCCTGCCTGGGCGCGCGGGACCTGCCTCGCTCCATTGCCTTCTACAAGGAGGTGCTGGGCTGCGAGGTGATCTTCGAGTACCGCCGGGACGACGGCTTTCTCTACGGCGTCTTCATTGCCACCGGCGGCGGCAGTTTCATCGAGCTGTTCAACGAGGATCGCGACATGGGCGAGGGCGGGCTGTTCCGCCACCTGTCGTTCCAGGTCGATGACATGGAGGCCACCCAGGCCCATCTGGCGGCGCTGGGCTACGAGACGGAGATCAAGCGCGGGCGCAAGGACGGGGCCTTGCAGGTCTGGATCAAGGATCCCGACGGCACCATGGTCGAGTTCCACCACTACGACGACCAGTCGGTGCAGACCCCCTATTTGCCCGAGCGGACCGGTCCGGGCTGAGAGCGGCGGGGCGAGCGTAGCGTGATCTTCAACTCGACCGAGTTCCTGATTTTCTTTTTGCCGGTGGTCGTCGCCGGATTCGTCATGCTTGCCCGCACCGCCACCCAGCGGGTCCACTGGCTGATCGGCTGTTCCCTCTTTTTCTATGGATGGCATGACTGGCGGCTGATCGGCCTGCTGGTTGCCTCGGTGGTCGTCAACTATTTCGCCGGCATGGCGGTCGCGAGCACCCGCAGCCGGCCGATCATGCTGGGCGCCATCGGTCTGAATCTCACGCTGCTGGGAATCTTCAAATATGCCGGTCTGTTCGTCGATACGGTCAACGCGCTGGCCGGTACCGGCTATTCCCTCGGGGCGATCGTCTTGCCGCTGGCCATCTCGTTCTTCACCTTCCAGCAGATCGCCTACATCGTCGACATCTGGAACGGCGTCGCTCCGGCCAAGCGTTTTTCCCATTACGTCTTGTTCGTGGTGTTCTTCCCCCATCTGATCGCCGGGCCGTTGCTCCATCACGGGGAAATGCTGACCCAGTTCGATGACGAGAAGACCTGGACGCCCAAGTTCACCAATTTCTGCGTCGGGCTGAACATCCTGGTCATGGGGCTGGCCAAGAAGGTCCTGCTGGGCGATTCCCTCAAACCGGTGGCCGACAGCATTTTCCAGGTCGCGGAATCCGGCGGTCCGGTGGGCTTCGTGCCGGCCTGGATCGGAGTCCTGGCCTTCGCGCTGCAGATCTATTTCGACTTCTCGGGTTATTCCGACATGGCCATCGGGCTGGGACGCATGTTCGGGGTGCGGCTGCCCGCCAATTTCGACTCGCCCTACAAGGCCACCAGCATCATCGATTTCTGGCGCCGCTGGCACATCACCCTGTCGCGCTTCCTGCGCGACTACCTCTACATTCCCCTGGGGGGCAGTCGCCGCGGCGTGACCCGGCGCTACGTCAACCTGATGGCGGTCATGCTGCTGGGGGGGCTGTGGCACGGTGCCAACTGGACCTTCGCCATCTGGGGCGGGCTGCACGGTCTTTATCTCTGCGTGAATTGGGGCTGGCGCGCCCTCAAGCGCAGGCTCGGATTCGGCGGTGGTTCGGCGGCGGAGATCGTGGGCGGACGCGTGCTGACCCTGCTCGCCGTGGCGGTGGCCTGGGTGTTTTTCCGGGCGCCGGATTTCGCGGTCGGGCTGGGCTTCATCAAGGGCATGGCCGGGTTGAACGGCATGGTTCTGCCGTCCAGCCTGCAGGCCGTTCTGGCCGGGCTGCTGCCGGCCGGCGTCACCTTCGATTCCCAGTTCGTGCCGGGATATCCCAACCGGATCGACATGATGCTGGTGGCGGCGTTCGGAGTGCTGGCGCTGACGGCCCCGAACACCCAGCAATTGATGCGTCATTTCACCCCGGTGCTGCACCTGGAGGAGACCCGGCCGAGCGCCACCCTGTCCCGGCTTTGCTGGCGTCCCGGATTGACGGCAGGTCTCTTCGCCGGCCTTGTGGGCGGCCTTTCCCTCATCCTTGCCTATGTCAAACCCAATGCCTTCATCTATTTCCAGTTTTAGGCGGTTCCTGGCTGGATTCGCCGTCGGGCTGTCGGCGGTGGCGGCCGTGTTCCTGGGGGGCACGGAGGCCATCATCCGCAGCCGCGTCGATGGCGTTCATCCCCTCCAGAAATATGTCCGGCTGTTCCGCGAGACCAAGTCCGCCAATGTGGTGTTCGGCGATTCCATGGCGGCCGGCGGCTTCACCGGCGTCGCCGGCTTCGTCAACCTGGCGCGGGAAGGTGACACTTTTCCCCAGATCGACCGCAAGGTCCGGCTCTATTTCGCCCAGCGGCGGCCGGACCGGGTCATCATCGAGGCCGGGCTGCACCATTTCTCCCAGAGCTATCTGGCCAGCCACGACGACGACGAGTTTCCCCGCCAACTGGCGGGCCAAGGCTATGGGTTGAAGGTGTTCGAGGGCGTGTACCGCGCCGAGTCCCTGACCTATTGGAAGCTGGCGCTGACCGGCCAGCCCTTCGTCCCCAAATACGGCTTCGAAAGCGACGGCGCCCGGCTGAAGGACACCCGGTTCTCCCAGGAAGCTCCCGCGACGCGCCAAGTGACGGCGGTACGCGAGGCGGCGGGGCTGCTGCCGGTTCCGGCGGCGCGGCGAGACCGGTTGTGGCAGGGCTATGCCGAGATGGTTCGGTTTCTGCGCGACAAGGGCGCCAGGGTTTGCCTCGTGGCCTTCCCCTACGCTCCGGAGATGCAGGCCGCCATCGCCGCCCATCCCCAATACGGCGAGGTGCGCGCCGGCTTCGCCGACCTGGCTCGGCGGACCGGCGCGGTCTACGTGGATCTGATCGACGCGCCGCTGGGCGACGAGCTGTTCGAGAATCCCACCCACCTCAACGGCTTCGGCGCCCACCTCGTGGCGCCGGATATGGAAAAGCGCTGTTTTGAATGAAGCTATTGCCTCGGCAATCCCCCCCAGGATAAATATAGGCCCGCTGCGGGCCTTCGAATGAACGCCCCACTTTATTCAGGCGATTCCTGACATGCCAGGCATCGCGAATCTCGGAGGAATCCATATTGGCGAAGATTCTCGTCATCGGCGGCGGTTTCGCCGGCTGCATCGCCTCTCATTTGCTGTCCGGCAAGGGCCATGACATCACGATGATCGAGCAGGGCAAATGGCTGGGCGGCGGGTGCAAGACCTTCCGCTACGGCGGCCTGCCCTACACGTTCGGACCGCGTCACTTCCTGACCAAGAAGGAAGAGCATTTCGCCTGGCTGAACCAGTATTGCCCCTTGCGCCACTTCGATCAGGGCCATGAGTTCCTGACCTTCGTCGAGGGCGACGAGCGCTTCTACCACTTCCCCATGCACCGCGACGAAGTGGACGAGATGCCCGACGCCGCCGAGGTCATCGCCGAACTGGCCCAGTGCAAGGGACCCGAGAACGCCAAGAACCTCGAAGAGTACTGGCAGATGTCGGTGGGCAACATCCTCTACGAGAAGTTCGTCAAGAAATATTCGAAGAAGATGTGGCAGATCGAGTCCAACACCGAGTTGACCGAGTTCGGCTACACCGCCAAAGGCGTGTCGCTGGCGACCGGCGGCAAGGCCGCCTGGGCCGGCGATGTCAGCATCATGTCGGCGTTCCCCTACGCCCAGAACGGCTACGACGATTACTTCGCCCTGGCCACCAAGGACATCAAGGTCCACCTCGACACCACCATCGAGGCCTATGACATCGAGAATTATCGGGTCAAGGTGGCCGGCGAGTGGCACCAATACGACGTCATCATCAGCACCATCTTCCCGGAAGTGCTGATGAACAACGCCTATGGCCCGCTGCGCTGGATGGGCCGCGACTTCTTCAAGATCGTGCTGCCCATCGAGAAGGTGTTCCCCGACGAGGTGTATTTCCTGTACTACGCCAACGACGAGCCCTTCACCCGCATCGTCGACTACAAGAAGTTCTTCTTCAACGAGTCGCCCAATTCCATCATCGGCCTGGAAATTCCCTCGACCAAGAACAAGCTTTACCCCTTCACCACCAAGAAGGATCAGGCCCAGGCGCAGTTGTACTTCGACGCCATGCCCAAGAACGTCCATTCCATCGGCCGTTCCGGCACCTACCGCTACCTGGACGTGGGCAATATCGTCGAGCAGTGTCTCGGCATGTTCTCGGACTTCTAGCCCATGGCCACCGGGGACCAGGACCGTCCGCTTTCCGACCTCCCCGTTCCGGAGGCGGTGCCCAACGGCGCCGCCTACCAGAGCGAGCGCGAGCGGGCGCTGGCCTTCTCCGCCCGGCGGCGGGAGAATTACGAACGCTACATGGCGTCGGACCGGCGTTCGGCGGTGGTGGACTACATGCCGGTCCGCCTCGACTTCGAGAATGTCAGCCGCTGCAATTTCCGTTGCACCATGTGCCAGGTCAGCGACTGGCCCAAGGGCCGCCGCGCCGCCGATATGAGCTTCGACGACTTCAAGGCCATCGTCGACCAGCAATACGGTCTGGTGGAGATCAAGCTCCAGGGCATGGGCGAGCCCACCATCCAGGGCGACGACTTTTTCCGCATGATCGCCTATGCCCGCTCCCAGGCCATCTGGGTGCGTTCGGTCACCAACGCCTCGCTGCTGCATCTCAAGGACAACTACAAGAAGCTGATCGATTCCGGCATCAACGAGTTGCAGATCTCGGTGGACGGGGCCGACGCGGAAACCTTCACCGCCATCCGCCGTGGCGCGGTGTTCGCCCAAGTGATGGCCAACTGCAAGCTGATCAACGCCTATTGCCGGGAACTGGGCATCGACCGCACCAAAATGTGGACGGTGGTCCAGAAGGCCAACCGCCATCAGCTGGCCGATCTGGTGCGGCTGTCGGCCGAGCTGGGCTTCACCAACATGGTGTTCTCGCTCAACCTCACCGATTGGGGCAGCGAGATCTGGCGCGAGCGCAACGACGCCGTCACGGTGGAAAGCAGTTTTTCCTACGCCGAGGGTCTGGAGCTGATCGCCTTGGGCGAGGCGGTCGGCGTGCGGGTGCGGTTCTGGAGCGTCACCGACAAATACGACACCGACACCCCCGCGCATCTGTGCCCCTGGCCGTTCGAGCGCGGCTATGTCTCGTCCGATCTGCGCGCCGTGCCGTGCTGCATCATCGCCAGTCCCGAGGCCTCGGATCTGGGCGACGCGCGGGACTTCAACGCCACCTGGTTCGGCGAGACCTGGCGGCAGTTCCGTCAAGATCACCTGGACGGCAACATCCCGGCCGTCTGCAAGTGCTGCTACAAGGCGACCGGGAAACCGTGACCGCCCATCCCAATGCCTTGGTCGGGCAAATCGAGGCGGTGGGGGCTCGGGTGGAAGACCTGCTGCCCGCCTTCCCTGGCCGGGACCTCGCCTATGTGGATGCTGTGTTGCGCGACACCGCGCTGGCGCTCAGCCGGCCGGTGATGCCCTATGGCCTGCTGGGCGTTCACCCCTGCCGTACCCCTCATCTCAATGTTCATCCCGCCGGCTTTCGCGACGACGGCACCGGCCAGCCCTGGCCGGTGCCGCCAGACTGCAAGCGGCTGTTCGTGTTCGGCGGATCGACCACCTTCGGGTTTGCCGTGGCGGACGGCGACACGATCCCGGCCCGGCTTCAAGCCGCGCTCGGCTTGGCGGGTCACGACACTTGGCGCGTCTATAATTTCGGCAGCGGCAGCTACACCAGCCGCCATGAAATGCTGCGGTTCCTGGCCTTGCTCGACGAGGGCGAGGTGCCGGACATGGCTTTGTTCATCGACGGCTACAATGATTCCTTCTACGCCTTCGGCAATCCCAAGCTGGTGGAGGCGCTGGACGGCCTGTATCAGTCGGAGAAGCGCCGCCGTCGCAAGGGACTGATCGCCGCCACGCTGGACTATTGGCGCGAGGCCCAGGCCATCCGCGCCCGGGGATTGCCGTCGGCGTCCAATTACGAAGCGGCCGATCAGGTCTTCGCCGCCCCCCTGATCACCCAGGGCGCGGTCCAGGTCGCTCTTGCCGCCAGCGACCGTCCCGCCGACCCGGCCGTATTCGGCGAGGCCGGAGAGCGTGTCGCCAAGCTGGTGTGGAAGCGCTATCTGGACAGCGTCGCGCTGATCCGTGCGGCGGCGGAACGCCATGGGGTTCCGGTGGTGTTCGCGTGGCAGCCGACCCCGTTCTTCGCCACCCGCCCCGAGCAGCGCGTCATGGATTCCATGCACCGGCTGTTCCGCGCCGGAGCATTCAGCGCTCCGGTCTATCACTGGCTGCACGCCAACGGCTTTCCCGGCATGAGCAACGGATCGGACTTCATCGAGGTGTCCCGTGCCGGAAAGGGACTGGACGCGGTGCTGTATCTGGACGTATGCCACTATACGAGAGCCATGGCCGACGCCGTGGCCGGGGCACTGGCGACGGCCCTCGCCCCGAGGCTTTGAGAGGACCATATGCTCCACGACCTGATCCGCGCCGCTTTTCCTGAGTCGGGAGACAGCCCGTCCGTGTGGACGTGGGGTCCCAGGCTGTTGGTCCGATTCCTTTTCCAGCCGGCAAAGACCATGGCTCTCCTCCGGCGCATCCGCCGCGAGAAGCGGGCAGGCGACGATCTCTATCCGCTCTGGTAAGGCGGCCATGAGACAGGCTGTTCTCCAGATCGCGTGCCGAGCCGTCACCGTTGTCGTGATCCTGCCGCTGCTGTGGCTGATCGAGCCGTTCTGGCGCCTGCGCTTCACCCATCTGTGGTGCGCCCGGTTCGGGCCGCTGGCCTTCAACACCCATCTGTGGCTGGGCAAGCTGGCCACCGAGGGGGCGGAGCAGCGCACCACCCGCGTCTTTTTCGGCGCCCGTCCCGCCAACCGCCAGCTTTTCGACATGTGGAAGCGGGTCTTGCCCGTCGTCGAGAGCGACTGGCTGTCGGCCTTTTATCACTATGCCGGCCCGGCGGCGTCGGGGACGCGCTTCTTCAAGCCGCTGCCGCAGGAATTCGCCAACCACCGGGCGCTGCGCCACCAGCCGGTGCTGAGCTTCAACGCCGAGGACGAGGCGCGCGGCCAGCGCCTGCTGGCCGAGATGGGTGTCGGGCCGGGTGAATGGTGGGTGTGCTTCCAGGCGCGCGAGGCGCTGTTCCATCAGCAGCGCGGCCTCGGCGACAGCGGGTCCCACCGCAATTGCGGCATCGAGAACTACCTGCCGGCCGCCCACGCCATCGCCGCGCGCGGCGGCTGGGCCTTGCGCATGGGCGCCACCGCCGAGCGGCCGCTGCCGGAGACCGGCGAGCGGCGCATCGTCGACTACGCCGCCCGCCATCGCAGTGATTTCGGCGACATCTACCTGTTGGGGAACTGCCGCTTCCTGCTGTGCGCCGGCACCGGCACCGAGTCCATTCCGCCGCTGTTCGACCGGCCGGTGGCCAAGGCCAACATGATGCCGCTGCGGCCGACCCCGGTGGGGCGCAACGGCCTTTATATCCCCAAGATGATTCGCGAAATCGCCGTCGGCACGGTGTTGACCTATGCTCGCTGCGCCGAGCTGGGGGCCTACGACTACGACGACCTCGCCAACACCCGGCGGTGGGAATATCCCGGCAACCTGGAAAAGATCGGCCTGACCGCCGAGGAAAACCATCCCGACGACATCCTCGACCTTTGCCGGGACATGTCCGATCTGCTGGACGGCATTGCGCCGCCCGGCGACGGGGCTGCGTTGCAGGCCCTGTACAAACGCCGTTTTTTCGGGCATGTCCGCGACGTCGACGACATGCCCGATATCGGCGCCCGTTTCGCCGTCAAGTACCGCCATCTCATAGAGGCCTGACCCATCATGCACCATATTCTCAGGAAGTTCCCCAAGGACGCCCCGGGCCCCGTCGTGGTCAAGGCCGAAGGCAACTACATTCACACCGCCGACGGCCGCAAGCTGCTGGACACCACCGCCGGCAACACCTCGTTGGCGGTGCTGGGCTGGGGTCACCAGGGCGTGCTGGACGCCATGCGGGCCCAGATGGACAAGTTCTGCCACGTGGACATCAACGTCTGGACCAACCCCATGCTGGAGGAACTGGGCGAGCTGCTGCTGTCCCAGGCGCCCAAGGGGCTGAACCGGGTCTATTACGTGGGCAATTCCGGCTCCGAGGCCATGGAGGCGGCCCTGAAGCTCAGCTATCAGGCCCATCACGACGCCGGCAACAAGCAGCGCACCTGGTTCATCTCGCGGCTGCAATCGTTCCACGGCGCCACCCTGCACGGGGTCGGGGTCTCCGAGCTGCCGATCCTGAACTTCTACCGGCCGCTGCTGCCGGCGCAGCTGGCGCAGATCCAGCAGCACAACCCCTATCTCGGCCGCAAGGAGGGCGAGAGCCTGGAGGAGTATTCGGCGCGCGGCGCGCAGGAGCTCGAGGACAAGATCCTGGAGATCGGACCCGACAATGTCGCCGCCTTCATCGGCGAGACCCAGCTGGGCTCCCTGGTGGGCGACGTGCCGGCGGCGCCGGGCTACTGGAAGGCCATCCGCGCCGTCTGCGACAAATACGGCGTTCATCTCATCCTGGACGAGATCTATTGCGGCCTGGGCCGCAGCGGCAAGATCTACAATTGCAGTTGGGACGACGTGACTCCCGACTTCGTCGCCATCGGCAAGAATCTGGGTGCCGGCTACGCCCCGCTCTCGGCGGTGGTCACCAATGACAGCCTGGAAAAGATCGTGGTCAGCCCCACCGGCCAGGGCCGCATCCAGCATGGCCACACCCACCAGGGCTATTCCCTCGGCGCGGCGGCGGCGCTGGCGGTGCAGAAGATCGTCCACACCCCGGAGATGCTGGGCCATATCTCCAGCCTGGGTCAGCACATGCGCGACCGCTTGACCGGCGAATTGGGCGACCACCCGTTCTTCCGCAATGTGCGTGGCCGCGGCCTGCTGTTCTCCATCGAACACGATTGCGAGAACAAGAACGGGTTCGCCCAGGCGGTGTCCAAGATCATGCTGGAGCGCCATCAGGTGATCATCAACGCCAAGTGGCACCGCACCTCGTTCACGCCGCCCTATTCGCTGACCCGCGAGCAGGCGGATTACGTGCTGGACGGCTTCATCGGCGCGTTCAAGGAGGTTTCGGTCAACTGGCCGAAATGAAAATGAAAGGGGGCGCCGGAAGGCGCCCCCTTTTTCGTCAACTCCGCCCTGATTTTCAGCTCTGCAACGCCACCATGCGGGCGATGCCCTCAGCCAGGGACACTTTCGGCTCCCAGCCCAGTTCGGTCTTCAGCTTGGACACGTCGGCCAGGATCACCGGCGGCTCGGGCCTAGGCGGGATGAAGGCGATGTCGCCGCCCACCAGTTCGGCCAGATGCTTGACCGATTCCGGCTTGCCGGTGGCCAGGTTGTAAACCTCGCCCGAGCGGTCGCTCAGCGCGCCGGCGATCAGGGCGTCGACGATGTCGCTGACATAGATGAAGTCGCGGGTCTGGCTGCCGTCGCCGGTCACCGTCAGGGGCTCGCCCGCCTTCTTGCGCTTGAGGAAGAAGCCCACCGGGCCGCTGATGGCCGAGCGCGGGCCATAGCCGTTGAAGACCCGGAACGACACGGTGCCGACACCGAAAACCTTGCTCCAGTGGCGGCAAACCTCCTCGCCCATCCACTTGGTGAGGGCATAGGGATTGTCCGGGTTGATGGGATGGTCCTCGCGGGTGGGCGGCACGGCGGTGCCGTAGACCGCCGCCGAGGAGGGGTAGACCACCTTCTTGATGGCGTGGGCACGGGCGGCTTCCAGCACGCGCACCACCGCCGCCACATTGGCCTGGATATAGGGCTCGGGCGTCTTCATGGAGGCGATGTGGTCGGGGATGCCGGCGCAGTGGAAGATGTAGTCGATACCGGCGAAGAACGAATCGTCGGCCGGGATGCTCATCAGGTCGCGGGCTACGGTGGTCAGGGCCGGATTGGCGAGGACCGGGCCGAGATTGGCCTCGAACGAGGTTCCCGGCAGGTCGAGGGCGACCACCTTATGGCCCTTGGCCAACAGCGCCTCGACGGTGTGGCTGCCGAGAAAACCGGCGGCGCCGGTGACGAGGGAAGTGACTTGGCTCACGATGACGGTTCCTTTTCGTTATGCAGCGTTGATCACCCAGCGGATGAACGGGCGGCCCCACACCGTCACCGCGTCGGCGCGGTGCATGCCGGCCTTGGCCATCACCGCCATGGAGGCGGGATTTTCCGGCTCCGAGATGGCGATGACATGGTCGAGGCCCAGGCGGGAGAAGCCGTAGGCGATGGAGGCTCGCACCGCCTCGGTGGCCAGCCCCTGGCCCCAATAGGGGCGGTCGATCAGATAGGCGCATTCGACCTCGCCCAGCGGTTCCAGCAGGTCGAGGCCGCAATGGCCGATGGCCTGCCCGTCGGCCTTGTGGATCACGCACCACAGCCCGTAGCCCTGGGTCTGCCATTTGGCGGCCTTGCGCTCCACCGAGATCCTGGCGGCCTCGGGCGTCTTGGCGCCGTTCATGTGTTCCATGGTGACCGGATCGCCGTAGATGCGCTGGAAGTCGGCGACGTCGTCCACCGGGTGGAACGGGCGCAGGATCAGGCGCGGGGTTTCGATGACGTCGGTCATGGCGGGAATTGTCGTGCAAGTCCGGTTGCTTCGGCGCGGGCAAACTAGCATGCTGGCCGACCCGACGCCATCTGGGATCTCGCCCGTGCCTTTCGCCGTCTCCAACATCGCCTTGCCCGCCTTCGACCACCTGCCCGCCCTCGCCGCCCTGCCCGGCCTCGGCTTCACCGGCCTGGAGGTGGCGCCCAGCCGGGTGTGGCGGGACGGTTGGGATGCGGCCAAGGTCGAGGCCTATCGCCGCGCCGTCGAAACCGCCGGCTTGACGGTGGTGGGACTGCACTCCCTGTTCTTCGACCGCCCCGAGCTGGGCCTGTTCAAGGCGCCGGAGCTGCGTGCCCGGACCCTGGATTTCATGGTGGATCTGTCGGCGCTGTGCCGCGACCTGGGCGGCGTCACCTTGATCTATGGCGGCGGCCGCAAGCGGGGCGAGCTGTCGGCCGAGGCGGCGCGGGCCGAGACGCGGCACTTCCTGTCGGAGCTGCTGCCGCGCATGGAGGGTCACGGCACCAAGCTGTGCTTCGAGCCGCTGGGACCCAAGGACAGCGACTTCCTCAACAGCGCCGCCGAGTGCCTGGCTTTGGTGGAGGAGATCGGCCATCCCAGTCTCGGCCTGCAACTGGACGCCAAGGCGTTGATGGAGAATGGCGAGACCGGAGCGGCGACCTTCGCCGCCGTCCGGGGCCGACTCGACCACTTCCACGCCAACGATCCCGGACTGGTACCGCCCGGCAGCACCGGCGCGGTGGATCACGCCCTGCTGGGGCGCCGGTTGCGCGCGATCGGCTATACCGGTTGGGTCTCGGCCGAGCAGCGCCTGCTGTCCGAGGCCGACCCCCTGGCCGACGTGGCGCGCGGCGGCGACGTGCTGACGCGGTGTTACTCATGAGCGCGGCGTCGCCCGGTCCGGCCAACTACCTGTTTCTCGGCGGCTTTCGCCTGACCCTGGCGGTCCTGGTGTTCGTCGCCCATTGCGAACAGGTGGCGCTGTTGCGCGACCACATTCTGTGGGGCGGCGTCGGGGTCTGGCTGTTCTACGCGGTGTCCGGCTATGTGATCCTGTCCGCCCACGAGATCTTTTATCGCGGCAAGCCCGGGGCCTTCGCGGTCAACCGGGCCTTGCGCATCTATCCGCTGCTGTGGGTCTGTCTGGCCCTGGGCTGTGCCCAGGTGCTGGTGACCGGCGGACCGGAACTGGACCATTGGGGACTCAGGCAGGCGGTGCTGGCGGCGTCGGTGATCGGCGGCTTCGCCGACGGCTACGCCTGGGCGCCGCTGGCGCCGGCGGCGACGCTCAGCGTCGAGGCGCAGTTCTACGTGGCCTCGGCGGTGGCGGTGATGCTGGCCGAGCGGGCCGGGCGCCGGCGGGGGCCGGTGCTGTTCGCCCTGGGCCTGGGCTTCCTGGCCGCCTATGTGCTGATCGAGGCGACCCACAGCCATTACCGCTTTTTCGGCTCGCTGCGGTGGTCGCCGCTGTTCATGCTGGGAGCCTCGGTGTTCTACGCCCAGCGCAACCGGTTCCGGGGCGCGCCGCTGGTGCTGGTGCTGCTGTCGCTGGCCGAAAGCGTCCACCTGTTGCTGTCGCTGAGCTCGCCCTCGGCCTATGCGCCCTTCGCCCTGGAGCCCACGCGGGTCAATTCGCTGCTGCTGTTCCTGGCGCTGATGGCGCTGATGGTGGCGCTGATCCAGGTCAGGATCCCCCGGTCGCTGCACGACGGCGACATCCTGGCCGGCGACCTGACCTATCCGCTGTATCTGGTGCATGTGCCGCTGATCGCGCTGATGGACTACGCCTTCGGGTGGGGCTCCCATGGCGGATGGGGACCGTTCGCGGCCGAGCTGGCCGTCTGTCTGGTCGCCGCCTGGGGGCTCCATCGCCTTGTCGAGCAGCCCTTCGCCGCCTTGCGCCGGCGTTGGCGCGGCGTCGCGCTCTGATCGGAAGAGGACTTTCCGCATGACCGAACCCCGCAGCCCCTTCATCCGCCCCGATTGGGTGCCGGCCGTGCCCAAAGGCATGCGCATCCTGGTCACCGGCGCCACCGGCGGGCTGGGCCGCGCCCTGGTCACCATGCTGCAAGCGGGCAGCGACTGCATCATCGGCGCCCACGGCGCCAGCCAGTCGTTCGAACCGGCGGCCAACCTGATTCCGCTGCAACGGGCCTTTACCTGCGAAGCCGACTGCCGCTCCGTGGTGGAGGTGTTCGCGGACAAGGCCGGCGGCATCGACGCCTTGGTGGTGCTGTCGGGCTGCATCCTCTACACCGGCCACTGGAAGGACATCAGCGAGGAGGAGTGGCGGCGCGAGCAGGAGATCAACCTGGATCAGCCGTTCTTCCTGGCGCGGGCCGCCATGGAGCTGATGAAGGCGCAAGGAGCCGGCGGCCGCGTGCTGCTGACCGGCACCGAATCGGCCATCCACGGCGGGTCCGCCACCTCGTTTCCCTACGCCATCGCCAAGCGCGGCACCGAATGCATGGTCCAGGGCATGGCCCGCGAGGGCGCCGGCCATTCCATCCTGGTCAACGGGCTGCGGTTCGGCTTCATCGAATCGGGCTTCCACCAGCGGTGGCACAGCCGCACCCCCGCCCAGATGGACGAGCGCGCCGCCCTGGTGCCGCTAAGGCGCGGCGGCCATGTGGACGAGGCGGCGGCGCTGATGATCTGGCTGCTGTCGGGCTGGTCCAGCTTCCTGACCGGTCAGATGATCCCGCTGACCGGCGGCGACTGGCTGTAGGCCTGACGAGCCGAAGGCGAGGAGTTGCGGGCAAGGCCCGGCGCGGCTCGTGCCGCGAAAGCCAAGCCGCCGGAGGCGGCGCCCGGCGCTTGAGGGGCAATATAACCTATTCCCACTCGGTGAAACGTCGGGCCGGCAGTCCCGCGCAATGCAGATTGCGGTCGGCCAGACGGGCGTCGAACTTGGCCTTGTCCTTGGCGTAGGCGCCGGTGATGCGGTCGGTCGGTCCGACCATGTCGCTTCCGTTCAGCACGGCGGCGGCGAGGTCGAGGGCCTGGGGCGCCAGTTCGGCGAAGCGGTGGCGATGGGCCAGCCACTCGTTGACGTAGAGGTCGCGGGCCAGGGGCTCGACGCGCGGCAGCATCACCGGCAGCACGTTTTCGTGGTCCAGCACCAGCACGTTGACGCCGTTCAGCCAGCCGGCCTCGTGGGTCTCGCGGGTGGAATCGTCCAGGTTGGCGGGATGGCCGGGGGAATAGGCCTCGAACACCATCTTGAACTCGGGATGCGACACCAGGAAGTCGCGGGTGGACTGGCGGACGTCGAAATAATTGGCGTCATCGACGATGATCACGGCGCGCTCGGACAGATAGGGGCGGATCAGCAGCAGCGCCATCAACTGGCTGCGGTAGTCGTGGGCGCCGTCGATGAAGAACACCGCCACCTTGCGCGCGCCGATATGCTCGGGCAGATGCTCCAGCGCCGCTTCGTAGTCGCGGTTGATCAGATGGGCGTTGGTGGCGGCGAGGCGGCGGGTGCGGTCCTGGACGATCCCCAGGTTTTCGCCCTTGGGGTCGAGGATGGAGAAGTTGTCGATGCCGAAGCAGGCGAATTCGGGATGCTCGATGGCCACCGACAGCAGAGACAGGCCCTGGAACACGCCGATTTCCAGGTAACACAGGCTCTTGCGGTCCTCCACCAGCCCGACCAGACGCTGGAGCAGGCCGACGGTGGCGCGGCCCGACAACCCGCCCAGGACGGACGAACCCTTGTCGGAGACCAGACCGTTGCGATCGGCCTCGGCGATGGCGGCGAGGACCTGTCGGAAGAATGCTTGAGTGCCCATGGTGTTCCCTTTATCTCGCCTCAATCGCCGGCGCGGGCTTCCGCCCGCTTGGCTTTCGCCGCATGAGCGGCGCGCCCTCAACGGGCTAGTCGCTGCGCTCCGGAAATCGCGCTCCGGCACGCATCCTCCGCGCTGTCTTGCGCGGCGGACGGCACTATGCCACAACCCATTCACCCATGACCATCCTGCTGCGCACCTCCCGCGACCTGCCGTCCGACGCCCAGTGGCGACACTGGTTGGCCGTCACCGAATCCGACGTCTCCGGCCTGGAGTCGTCGCGCAAACTGCCGCGTTTGGCCCATGGCCTGGAAGCGGCGTTCGAGGCCTGCCGCGAGACCTGGTGGGACCTCGCCCGTCGGCTGGGCCGGACTCCCACGGCGGAGCTGTCCCACAGCGTCGCCTGCGGCGCCTTCGGCTCGGATTTCGGGTTGATGCTGGCCTGGGACCTGATCGCCCGCGAGCTGGCGGCGTTGCCCGAGACCCATCTGATGGTGTGCGACGATCCCTGGGCCTTCCGCCAACTGGCGTCGCGTCCCGGTGTCGATGCCGGCACGCCGCCGCCGCTGCGGGGGATGGAAGCCAAGCGGGCGCTGCGCGGTTTCGCCGCCCGGGGCAAGCTGGCGGCTCGCCTGATCGCCTCGGTGCTGAAGACGCGGCGGTTCAAGCCGGCGATTCCGCAAGGTTCGCGGGTGCTGCTGGTCTACGGCCATCCCGGCAGCCGCACCGACGGTTTCGACGTCTATTTCGGCACGCTGATGCGGGAACTGCCGGCGCTCAAGCGCCTGCTGCATTGCGACTGCCCGCCGGCCCGTGCCGCCGAGCTGGCGGCGGACGGCCGCACCGCTTCGCTGCACGGTTGGGGCTCGGTGCTGTTCGCGCTTTCCATGCCGTTCCAAGCGTGGCGCCCCACCGCCGAAGAGGTTTCGGGGGAGTTCGGCTGGCTGATCCGCCGGGCGGCGGCGCGCGAGAACGGCGGCGGCGGCCCGGCCATGAACGCCTGGCAGATGCACTGCCAGCGCCGCTTCCTCGAACGGGTCAAGCCGGCGGCGGTGTGCTGGCCGTGGGAGAACCACGCCTGGGAGCGCGACCTCTGCCGCGCCGCCCGGAGCCTGGGGGTGCGCAGCCTGGGCTATCAGCACACCGTGATCGGGCCGCACCAGATCAATTATTCGGTCCGCGCCAATGTGGATGGACTGGTCAGTATACCCGATGTGGTCATCCCCGACGGTCCCGCCTACCGCGACGAGTTGATCGCCTGGGGCATGCCGGCCGAGCGCCTGGTCGTCGCCGGCGCCTGGCGGCTGCCGCCGGTGAGCGGCGGCCGTTACGAGGCGAGCGCGCCGGTGTTCGTGCCGCTGTCGGCCATTCCCGCCATCGCCCGCATGCAGGTGGAGGCCGGGCGCCAGATCGCGCGAAGCGGCCGCCGGGTTTTGGTCAAGCTGCATCCCATGTATCCGCTGGACTTCGCCGAGGAGGCCAATCTGGAGCGCACCGAGACCGGCATCACCGGCCATCCGGCGCTGTCGGCGGTGATCGCCGCCACCGGCACTTCCAGCCTGGAGGGGCTGTTGCTGGGCCTGCCCACCTTCCGGCTGCTGCCCGACGACCGGCTGGCGGTGGACATCCTGCCCGCCGGAATCAAGGCGGTGGCGGTGACGCCGGACGAGCTGCCGCAGGCCCTGGCCGACACGCCGCCGCCGCCGCCGCTGTCCTATGCCGACCTGCTGGCGGCGCCGGACATGGATGCCTGGAAATCCCTGCTGTTTGGTGATATGCACCCTGCAGCCGATCAGCAGGGGACCGTCCTTGGCCAGTAACACCGTCAAAATCGCACTGGTGGGTTGCGGCCGTATCGCCGGCCACCATGCCCGCTCCATCGTCGCCACCGAGGGCGTCCAACTGGCCGCCGTCTGCGATCTGGTGGAGGACAAGGCCAAGGCCTATGGCGACGAATTCGCCGTGCCGTTCTACACCGATTACCGCCGCATGCTGGCCGAGCACCCCGACGTGGCGGTGGTGGCGGTGATCACGCCGTCGGGCATGCATTTCGAGCACGGAATGGAGATGATGGAGCGCTTCGGCAAGCACATCATCCTGGAAAAGCCCACCATGATGCGGCCGGAGCAGCTGGTGCGCGCCTGGGAGACCGCCGACCGGCTGAAACTCTCCATCTTCCCGGTGTTCCAGAACCGCCACAACAAGGCGGTGCGTCGCGTCCGCCAGGCACTGGCGACCGGCGAGCTGGGGGAGATCCGCATCATGAGCGTGCGGGTGCGCTGGTGCCGGCCGCAGCGCTATTACGATCTGGCGCCGTGGCGCGGCACCTTCAGCCATGACGGCGGCGCCTTGACCAACCAGGGCATCCACCATGTGGATCTGCTGCGCCATCTGGGTGGCGAGGTCGATCAGGTCTCGGCCACCATGCGCACCCTGGGGGCCGATATCGAGGTGGAGGACACCGTCGTCGCCACCTTGCGTTACGCCGGAAAAGCCGTGGGCGTGCTGGAAGTGACCACGGCGGCGCGGCCCGACGATTTCGAGGCTTCCATCTCCATCGTCGGCGAGAAGGGTCTGGCCCAGATCGGCGGCATCGCCGTCAACGAGCTGCAGGTCTTCACCCCCGATCCTGGCGCCTGCGCCGTCAACTCCGAGGACTTCAAGGGCATCGAGGGCCATGGCGCGGTCTACGGCTACGGCCATGCCACCATGTACCAGGACATCGCCAATACTTTTCACAACGGCACCCCCTATCCGGTCAGCCGCGAGGATTGCCTCGGCACCTTGAAGCTGCTGCACGCCTTCTATCGCTCCGACGAGGCGGCGGGCGGTTGGGTGGCGGTGGACTCGCCCGAGCAGTCGAGCCGGCTGGGCCGGGTCAACGAGGCCCTGTCCAATCTCTACCGGACCCCCGCCCATGGCTGACCGGTTGCGGGTGGGCATCGCCGGTTACGGCGTGGTCGGGCTGCGCCGCCGTCAATGTATCGACCTGCATCCCGATCTGGTGACGGTGGCGGTGTGCGACCGCCGGCTGGAGGGTGAAGGTTGTTTTTCTGATGGCGTGCGCCACTACACCACCTATCAGCGCCTGCTGGAGGCGGAACAGCTCGACATCCTGTTCGTCTGCCTGACCAACGACATCGCCGCCGAGGTCACCATCGCCGGCCTGGAGCATGGTCTGCATGTCTTCTGCGAGAAGCCGCCGGGCCGCGACTTGGCCGACGTCGCCCGTGTCATCGCCTGCGAGAAGCATCATCCGGATCTGCGGCTCAAATACGGCTTCAACCATCGCTACCACGATTCGGTACGCGACGCCCTGGCGCTGGTGCAGTCGGGCGAACTGGGCCGGGTGCTGAACCTGCGCGGCGTCTACGGCAAGTCCACCATCATCGATTACCGCTCGCCCGACCACTGGCGCACCAAGCGCGCCATCGCCGGCGGGGGCGTCCTGCTGGACCAGGGCATCCACATGGTCGACCTGATCCGGCTGTTCGGCGGCGAGTTCGCCGATGTGCATTCCTTCGTGTCCAACGACTTCTGGAACCACGACGTCGAGGACAACGCCTTCGCCCTGATGCGCTCCACCGAGGGCGTGGTGGCCATGCTGCATTCCTCGGCGACCCAGTGGCGGCATCGCTTCAACCTGGAAATCACCCTGTCGAAGGGAACCATCGTGCTGGCCGGTATCCTGTCGGGCTCCAAATCCTATGGCGCCGAGACCTTGACGGTGGCCTGGGCCCATCCCGACGACGCCGGCGACCCCAAGGAACAGACCACCCGCTACAACCATGACCCCAGCTGGGCCGACGAGATCGCCGAATTCGCCGAGGCGGTGAAGACCGCCAAGCCCATCGTCAACGGCTCGTCGCGGGAAGCGTTCAAGACCATGGAGATGGTCTACCGCATCTACTGCGCCGATCCGGCCTGGAAGGCGCGTTGGGGATTGTCCGATTCGGTTCCGGAGGGACTGGTATGAAAAGGCGGCGGCGCAGTCATCATTACCACGAGTCCGGGCCGCGCTCGCTGCTGGGCAATCTGTTCGCGGCGCTGATCGGGCTGGTGGTGGCGCTGGGGCTGGCGGAGGGCGCGGCGCGGGTCATGTTCCCCCGCTGGGCCGAGTTCGACAGCACCCGCTTCATCACCACCGCCAAGGTCGCCGGCTGGCCCGACGTTCCCATCGCGCGGCCCGGTTTCGACGGCTGGTTCTCGCAGAACAACGGCGATTTCCGCGCCCATCTTCAGATCAACGAGTCCGGCCTGCGTGACCTCGACCCGGTGGCCGCCGCCGACGGACGGCTGTGGGAGGTGGGCGATTCCTTCACCTTCGGCTGGGGCGTCGCCAACGAGGAAAGCTTCGGCGCGGTGGCGGCGGGCCAATTGGGCTGGCCCTGGTACAGCGTCGCCAGCCCCGGCACCGATGTGTGCGGCTATCGCACCCTGGTGGCCCGCATGCCCAAGGAGGCGCGGCCCAAGGCGGTTCTGATGGGCCTGACCATCGAGAACGACCTGATGGAATACGACTGCCCGGCCCGGACGGCCGCGTCGGCGGCGGAGCCGGTGCCGGAAAAGCGGTCGTTCCGGTTGCCGCCCCTGATCTATTTCAAGCATGGCCTGACCGGCATTTCGGCGCTGTACAACTTCGTCGCGGTGTCGGTGAAGCAGATCTCCAGCCTGGAGAGCCTGCTGGTGGGGTTGCACCTGATCGCACCGCCGGCCGCCGAGCTGCACCAGTTCCCCGAGGATCGCGTCGAGGAGGTGCTGGACTCCACCGTCGCCGAGATCGGGCGGCTGAACGAGGAGCTTCCCGCCGGAACCCCCTTCGCGGTGGTGCTCATCCCGGCGCGCCTGGACCTGATGAAGGCCGACCCCTATTTCCGCTCCCTGCGCGAAGGGCTGGCGTCGCGCCTCGCCGCCAAGGGAATCGCGGTGGTCGATCCCTATCCCTCGTTCGAGCCGGAAGGCGCCGCCAAGATCCATTTCGCCCATGACGGCCACTGGTCGGCGCTTGGCCATCGTCTGGCCGGCGAGGCGGCGGCCAAGCGGCTGACCGAATTGACCGGGGCCGGGCCGGGGCAATGACCATCCTTCGCCGGTTCCTTCTCGCCCTGGCCGGTCTGCTGCTGGCGGTCGAGGCGTTCCAGCAGTGGGGCGCCATCGGGCCGGACCCCTTCGCCCCCGGCCAGGACCGGCGGCTGGCGCGGGTGATGCTGCAATCCACTCCGCTGCTGATCGCCCACAAGCTGCGCCATGTCGTGGAAGCCGGGCCGTTCGACCTGCTGATCTTCGGCGACAACGCCACCCTGGCCCTGGGCCAAGCGCAGCTTGCCGCCCATGGCACGGTGTTCAGCATGGCGGTTCCCGGCTCGTCGCTGGGCTCGTCGGCGTCGCTGGCCCAAACCTTGGATGCCGAGGGCGCGCTGGCCCCTATCCTGGTGGTGCTGGTGGAGAATTTCGAGCTGTTCACCCAGCAGGTCCAGACCCTGCCCCTGCGCGCCCGCTGGCCGGACACGGTCCGCCTGCTGGCGGGCAGTCTGCGCGATCCCAGGGTGCCGGCCCGCGACTGGCTGCGCATGGCGGCCCGGTTGGGCAAGCAGGAGGTCGGGATGTGGATCTCTGCCCTGCGGCCGGCGGCCGTGGCCGAGCATGTCAAGATGGTCCTGGATGTTCCCTATGAGGTGACGGGCGACCGGGTGTGGGGCCGCTACAAGACCGACGGCGCCGGCGGACCCATGACCGCCGCCCGGCCCGGCCTGGTTCCGGTGGCGGAGGCCCTGCCGGAGCAGCCGCAGGTGCTGCCCTCCTTCCTCGCCTACGACCTGCATCGCCTCGCCACCCTGGCGGGCCGGCCGCGGGTCGTGGTGATCGAGCTGCCGCTGGAGCCGGCCACCGCCGCCCATTACGCCGCCCATCCCCGCTCCGGTCCGCAGGCCCTGCGCAAGGTCTTCATCGAGGCCTGCGCCCGCGAGGGGCTGCAATGCGCCCTGGCGCCGGTGCTGGGCGTGCCGGGCGAGCCCAATTCGTGGACCGACGCCGTCCATCCGCCCGAGACGGTGATCGCGCCGTATGTGGAAAGCCTGCTGAGCCGAAAGCCCTGACCGATGCTGTTTAACTCCTACCTGTTCATGCTGGTGTTCCTGCCCGCCACCCTGGGCGGCTATACGCTGTGCGGCCGTTTCGGACGCCGCGCCGCCACCGGCTGGCTGGTGCTGTGCTCCATCGTGTTCTACGGCTGGTGGAACGTGGGCTATCTCGCCCTCATCCTGGGCTCGACCCTGGTCAACTACCGCCTGGGCAAGGCCCTGGCGGAGACCCGGTCGCGCGCCGTCCTGATCCTCGGACTGACGTTCAACCTGGGTGTCCTGGGCTGGTTCAAGTATGCCGGGCTGTTCAGCCACACCCTCGCCAGCCTGACCGGTCTCGACGGCTTCGTCGTCACGGTGGCGCTGCCGTTGGGCATCTCGTTCTTCACCTTCCAGAAGATCGCCTATCTGGTCGATTGCTGGCGCGGCGAGACCAAGCCCTACGACATGCTGGAATTCTCGCTGTTCGTGCTGTTCTTTCCCCAGTTGATCGCCGGTCCGATCATCCACCACGCCGAGTTCCTGCCCCAATATCAGGCGCGCAAGGCCGGGCTGGATGCCGAGAACGTGTCGGTCGGCCTGACCCTGTTCATCGCCGGGTTGTTCAAGAAGGTGGTGATCGCCGAGGCCATGGCCCGCTACGCCTCGCCCATGTTCGACGGCGCGGCGGCGGGCGACCCCATCACCTTCCTGGAAGCCTGGCCAGGCGCCCTGGCCTACACGCTGCAGATCTACTTCGATTTCTCCGGCTATTCCGACATGGCCATCGGCCTGGCCCGCATGTTCGGGTTGCGCTTTCCGGTCAACTTCAATTCGCCCTACAAGGCCACCAGCATCATCGACTTCTGGCGGCGCTGGCACATCACCTTGTCCCGCTTTCTGCGCGACTACCTTTATTTCCCCTTGGGTGGCAACCGGCACGGCGAAAGCCGCCGCATGGTCAACCTGATGGTGGTCATGCTGCTGGGCGGATTGTGGCACGGCGCCAACTGGACCTTCGCGGTCTGGGGCGGGCTGCACGGGATCTATCTGATGATCAACCACGGCTGGCGGATGCTGGTCGAGCGCACCGGCTGGCGGATGCCGGGGCCGGCTTTCCCGTACCGCGCCCTGGGCTGGCTGGTGACCTTCGTGGCGGTGATGCTGGCCTGGGTGTTCTTCCGCGCCGCCAGCTTCGAGGCGGCGCTGAACATCTTCAAGGGCATGGTCGCCGCCGAGGGGCGGCTGGTGGTCACCCCCGGCCTGCAATCGGTGGCGCGCATCCTGGCGCCGGTGCTGGGGCCGGCGACGGTGAACGCCGGGCAGTCGCTGCCCTATTTCCTCGGCTTCCATCAGTTGGCGGTGACCCTGCTGGTGCTGGCCCTGGCCCTGGTGCTGCCCAACACCCAGGAATGGCTGCACGCCCACCAGCCGGCGCTGGGAGAGCGGCCGACTCCCGGCCTGTTGGCGCGGATCGGGGCGTGGTCGCCCAACATCGCCTGGGCGGTGGTCATGATCGTCGTCGGCTGCGTCGCCTTCATCCAGTCGATGCAGCCCGTTGAATTCATTTATTGGCAGTTCTGACCCATGAGCAGCAATTCCGTTCGCTATCTGCGCATTCTGCTGGGCTGGGGAGCGCTGGCCCTGGTGCTGTCCCTGGCCGGTAGCGCCGTCGACGGCCGGCTGTCGGCCAATTTCTGGGTGTTCCGCTGTTCGCCGGCCGGCTATTCCGACGAGTTCTTCATGGGGACCTGCGCCGACCGCGGTTTCGGCGATTACGAGCACGCGGCGCTGTGGCTGGGCAAGGAGCCGGAAGCGGTCGCCAACGTCAAGGCGGCCGACGCCCTGTTTCTCGGCAACAGCCGGGCGGTGATCGGCTTTTCCGCCGACTCCTTCCGCCAGCCGTTCGAGCAGCGCGGCCTGAAGACCTTCAACGCCTCCATCAACGGCGAATGGGACCTGTTCGCCAAGCTGGTGGTTCAGAAGCTGGACCTGCATCCGCGCGTCGTCGTGGTCAACGAGGACTATTTCTTCTTCAACTCCATCAATCTGTGGGGCCGCCGGATCATCTCCGGCCGTCCCGAGGTGGAGCTGGAGTACAAGCTCAAATCCATGGCGCTGGGCATCCATCGCAAGCTGTGCCGCGACGACCGCAACCGGCTGTCCGACCTGATCTGCGGCAAGGCCATGGCCCAGTATCGTTCCCGGCTGAATGGGCGGGCGCTGACCGTCGATCTGCCGGACGTGCCGGCGACCCTCATCCGGCCGCTCACCGAGACGCCCACCGGCCTGACCCACATCATCGAGACCGGCCGCGAGTTCAAGCGCATGGTGGAAGAGCGCGGCGGCTGCCTGATCCTGACCACGGTGCCGTCGGTGGACGGCAATCCCGAATACTCCCGCCAGATCGCCGCCGCCATCGGTGCGCCCTATGTGGACGTGCCGACCGAGGGCTATTGGGGCTTCGACGGCAGCCACATGACGGTGCCGGAGGCCGAGCGCTGGGGAAAGAGCTTCACCGAGCGGGCCGGCCCCGCCCTGGCGGCATGTGGTCTTTGACTATTTCCATTCGCCGCTGCGGCCGAGCTCGTCGACCATCTCCAGCCAGGTGGCCAGCACGCTGAGGCCGAAGCGGCGGAAGGTGACGTCTTCCCGGGTCTCGTCCAGGGCGAGACCGGCCCGGATGCCGGGCACATGGCCGCCGATATCGGCGTCGGGACGCCAGTAGGGCCGGGTCGGGGCGTTGAAGCCGCGCTTCTTGCGCGCCATGATCTCGGCCGGCAGCAGGTCGCGCATCACCTGTTTCAGCAGCACCTTCTGCTCGCCGCCGTCCATCTTGGCCGCCTCGGGCAGGGTGAAGCAGAACTCCACCAGCCGGTGGTCGAGGAAGGGCGAGCGGATCTCCACCGAACTGGCCATGCTGGCCCGGTCCACCTTGACCAGGATGTCGTCGGCCAGCCAAGTCTTGATATCCACGTAGAGCGAGCGGTCGAGGAAGCCGGCCTCGCCGCCCTCCACATCCCGGAAATGGGCGAGGGACGTGTCCACCGGCCGGTAGTCGCCGATCTCGGCCAGGGCCTCGGGCGACAGGATGCGGCGCTTCTCGTCCTCGGAAAACAGGGTCCGCCACCAGCAATGGGCCTCTTCCCGGCTGAGGCCGCCGCTCTTGAGGAACTGGCGCAGCTTGTAGTCCCAGCCCACCTTCTTGTAGCGCGGACGCACCAGCCGGTCGGCCAGGGCCGAGGCGGCCTTCTGCACAGGCTGCGGCAGCAGGCGATAAAGGTCATAGGCCCGGTCGGCGCCATAGGTGGAATAGCCGGCCAGCAGCTCGTCGGCGCCGTCTCCTCCCAGCACCACCCGGGCGAAGGGCCGCGCCATGGCGTTGAGGTGGAAACAGGGCACCAGCGAGGTGTCGGCGAAGGGCTCGTCGTAATGCCACAGCATGTGGCGCAGATCGCGATGGTCGGAATGGCCGAGGCAGGATTCGATCTCGGCTCCCACATGGGCGGCGACTTTGCGGGCATAGCCGGATTCGTCGAACTCCTCGTCGTCGAAGCGGGCGACGAAGGCTTTGGGCGGTGTCGCCGCCACCTTGGCCGCCACCGCCATCACCGCCGAGGAATCGATGCCGCCGCTGAGGTGCACCCCCACCGGCACGTCCGAGCGCAGGCGGATGCGCACCGCATCTTTCAGCAGGTCGAGGAATTCCTCCCGCACGCCCACCGACATGGCCCGCTTCGGCCCCTTGACCGTCTCGGCCAGCGACCAGTATTCGCCGTCGCGCCAGTTTCCGGCTTCCCAGCGCGCCCAATGGGCGGCGGGCAGCGTTTCCACATTGGCGAAGGCGGTCTTGGGCGACTGGACGTAGCCCAGCGACAGGAAGTCGCTGATGGCGCGGTAGTCCACTTTCGCGCCTCGACGCACCCAGTCGAGACGCAGCAGCGCTTTGATCTCGGAGGCGAAGGCGATGCGCCCTTCCGCGCGGGCGATGAACAGCGGCTTCTTGCCCAACCGGTCGCGGGCCAGGAACAGCGATCGGTCGGCCGGGTTCCACACGGCGAAAGCGAACATGCCCACCAGCCGCTTGAGGCAATCCGGCCCCCAGCGCTCGAAGGCCCGCAGCAGCACCTCGGTGTCGGAGTGGGTGTCGAAGATCTCACCCGCCTGTTCCAGCTCGGCCTTGATCTCGACGAAGTTGTAGATCTCGCCATTGAAGGTGACGACCCGGCCGGAGCGGCCGACCATGGGCTGGGCGCCGCCGGCGATGTCGATGATGGCCAGCCGCCGATGGGCCAGCCCGACGCCGGAATCGCTCCACTGCCCGAAGCCGTCGGGACCGCGATGAGTCATGGTCGCGGCCATGGCTTCCACCAGGGCGGCCATCTGGGGGGCGGGCATTCCCCCAAGGTCCACGACACCGCAAATTCCGCACATGTTGGATAACCTCGCCAGCCTCATGCCTTCTTAGCGGCATGGGAAGAGATTGACAATGCGGCGCGAAACGGGCGAAGGAAGAACCCCGATGGATTGGACATATCCGAGATGAGCACAGGCCCCCAGATCGCCCGGCGGCGCGCCCTGATCGCCGAGGGCCGGGTGTTGGTCGGCTCCATCCTGGGCGGACCGCCGGGATCGGGGGCGCTGCGCCGCTATGCGGCCGGGGCCGAACGGTTCCAGGACGGTGTTCCGCTTCGCCTGCCGCGCGTGGTTTTCCATTGCCCCGCCCTGATCCGCGCCTTCGAGCCGGTGGGGGCGAAAGACTCGCGGCTCGGCCATCGGCTGGCCCTGGCCCTGCGGGTGGCCGAGGCGACGCCGCGCGGCGCGGCGCTGACCCATCCCGCCGGAGCGGGGCTGGTGCCGACCCTGTTCCGGCTGGCGGTCATCGTCCTGGCCGAGGCGGTGCTGTTGCCGTTGCGCCTCGTTCTGGGGCGCCTCGTTCTGGGGCGGCGCCGGTGACCGAGCCCGACATCATCGTCATCGGGACGGGGCCGGCCGGGGTGTCGGCGGCCTGGCCGTTGGCCGAGGCCGGTCTCCAGGTCCTGCTGCTGGAGGCGGGGGAGGGCCGGCTGCCGCGTCCGTCCGGCGAGCGTCAGTCCCTGGCCGAGTTGCGCGCCTCCGAGGAGGGCTGGTCCAGCCTGCTCGGGCATCGCTTGTCGGCGCTGCGCGACGTGGGCTTCGCCTCGCCCAAGCTGCGCACGGCGGCGCCGCCCGGTTTCGGGGAGACCGTCGCGGCGGAGAACCGCATCCATGCCACCGGCTTCCGGCCGGTGGGCGCCTTCGCCCTGGGGGGGCTGTCCAATCTGTGGGGAGCGGTGGCGCCCGCCTATGACGATTCCGACATGGCGGGCTGGCCCGTCACCGCCGCCGATCTGGCCGAATCCTACCGCGCCGTGGCGGCGCGGATCGGCCTGTCCGGCAGTTCCGACGACGATCTCGCCGTGTTGCAAGGCGCCGGGCTGCCGCTGCAACCGCCGCTTCCCGCCAGCGGCGCGGCGGCTTTGGTGTTGGAGCGCTACCGTTTGCGCCGGAAGGAAGGGGCGTTCCGCCTCGGTTTCGCCCGCAATGCCGTGCTGTCGGCCGACCTCGGTGGACGGCAGGGCTGCAACCTGTGCAAGGGCTGCATGTGGGGCTGCCCGCGCGGCGCCATCTACAACAGTGCCGATGATGCCGAGGCGCTGATCCGGCGGCCCAATCTGCGGCTGGAAACCCATGTGATGGTCGAAGCGATCAACCGCGACGGCGACGGCTGGGCGGTGACGGCGCGCGACCGCCGCGACGGAGCGGAACGCCGCTTCCGGGCTCCGCGCGTGGTGCTGGCCGCTGGCGCCCTGGCCACCACCCGGCTGGCCCTGGCGGCCATGGGGCGGGTCGGCGAGGACCGGCCGCTGGTGACCGCGCCGTGCTTCGCCTTCGCCGCGCTGCTGCCGTCGCGATTGGGATCGCCGCTGGCCGCCGAAGGCTTCGGCATGGCTCAACTGGCCTTCCATCTCGGCCACGCGGAGGACTCGGTGTTCGGCTCGCTCTACGAGGCCGACGGCTTCGCCGTCGCCGATCTGGTGGCCGGCTTGCCGCTGACCCGGCGCGGTTCCGCCGCCCTGTTCGGGGCGCTGATGCCGGCCCTGCTGGTCGGGCTGGGCTATCTGCCGGGGCGCTATTCCCGCAACCGGGTGCGGCTGTCCGCCGCCGGAGTCCTGGAGATCGAAGGCGGTGTGGCGGAGGGGCACGGCCCGGCGCTGCGCGCCGCCGCGCGCGAGATCGACCGTCATTTCCGCCGCCTCGGCGCCTGGATGCTGCCGGGCTCGGTCCAGCCGTTCTCGCCGGGAACCGAGGTGCATTACGCCGGCACCCTGGCCATGGGCGGGCCGAGCGACCGTAACGGTCAGCTCGTCGGCGCTCCCGGCCTGTTCGTCGCCGACGGCGCGGCGCTGCCGGGGGTGTCGGCCAAGCACCACACCTTCACCATGATGGCCAACGCCGACCGCATCGGGCGGCATCTGGCCCAGCGTTGACAGGCAAGGGGCTTTCCTCTCTACTGCCGGCCGCGCCGCACCCTGTTTCAGGTGAATCATGACCACGCCGAATCAAGTCCAGAAGGAACTCTACGAGTCCATTCACGACGATTATGAGCGTCACTACTACGACGCCTCGTCCATGGCCTATCGGCGTGAGTTCATCTACGACCCCATGTTCGGCGACATCGACCTCAACGGCAAGCTGGTGGCCGACCTGGCCTGCGGCAGCGGCCACAACTCGGTGTCGCTGAAGCAGCGTTATCCGGGGGTCAGCACCATCGGTTTCGACCTCTCCGACCGGGCCTGCGACGACTACCGCCGCAACAATGTCGGGGCCGAGTGCCGCCAGTTCGATCTGTGCAGCCCGACGCCGCCGGACATCCAGGTGGACGCGGCCATGATCGTGGTCGGCCTGCACCACTGCGTCAGCGACCTGACCGCCGCGTTGCGCAACGTCGCCGCCATGGTCAAGCCGGGCGGGCACTTCTTCATGGTGGAGCCCAGCAGCCAGTGCTTCCTGGAGTTGGGCCGCAAGATCTGGTACCGCATGGACCGGTATTTCGACGCCGAGACCGAGGCCGCCCTCAACCACGACAAGGTCGCCAAGCTGGGCGAGCCCTGGTTCGCGGTCGAGCACAGCCGCCATATGGGCGGCCCCGCCTATTTCCTGATTCTCAACAGCCTGCTGTTCCGCATCAGCGTCGAGCGCAAGGCCAGCATGGCCCCGGCCCTGTTCGCCGCCGAGCGCCTCTACAACCACCTGCCCGGCAAGGTGTGGTTCCCCTACTTCGTCGCCCGCTGGAAGAAGAAGGGTTAGTTCTGGTTGAGGTCGATCTGGCGGAGCATTTCCGCCACCAGGCCCAGGCCGAACACCACCACCGCGCCGATCAGCGCCTGACCCGCCAGCATGGCTCCGCCGGCCAAGCCGACCAGGCTGGCGCCCAGCGCCAGCACCGCGCCCAGCGCCAGGATCATGGACAGCAGCAGGAACAGCTTCAGCGGATTGTAGAAAACGATGGCCTGGACGATGTACTGGGTCGTGCGCAGCGAATCGCGGAACAGCCGGACCTTGGTGGCGCCGATGCGCTTGTGGTAGGGCACCGGGATGTACTCCACATATTTCCGGCGCAGGATATAGGCCATGGTGATGGAGGTGGTGAAGCTGAACGTGTCGCACAGATGGGTGAAGAACGGCGTGATGGTGTCGCGCGAGAACACCCGGAGGCCCGAATTGACGTCGGGAACCGAGCGGCCACAGGCGAACTCCACCAGCCAGGTAAGGACATGGCGCAGCGGCGACTTCAGCCATGACTCGTGGTAGTGCTCGCCGGTGCGGGCGCCCACCACCATGTCGAATCCCTGGCGATAGCGCTCCACCAGCGCCGGAATCTGGTCGATGGGATAGGTGCCGTCGGCGTCGGTGATGACGACGGTGTCGTGACGGGCGGCGGCGATGCCGACCTTGAGCGAGTGGCCATAGCCGATGTTCTGCGGCTTGCGCACCACCTTGGCGCCGGCGGCGGCGGCGACCTCGGCGGTGCGGTCGGCCGAGCCATCGTCGACCACGATGATCTCGAAGCCTTCGAATCCGGCCTTCACCAGGATGTCGCCGACCTGCGCCACGGTTTCGGCGACGGCCCCTTCCTCGTTATAGGCGGGGATGACAACGGAAATCATGGCTGCTCCATGGGCTTAAGGCGGAAAGGAATCGCGGTCACGGGGTCAGCCCGAAGCCGATCAGCGTCTGGCCGCCGATTTGCCGGCGCGGCAGATCGGCCGGAAACAGCGGCACGACGTCGGTGGGGACCATCAGCATCATCTTCCGCTGGATCAGGAAGTCCACCACGTTTTGCTCGATGACCACGTCGATGCCTTCCTTGCTGGCCGGCACCGTGCCCATGCGAAAGCCGTCCAGGCTCTCGCCCGTGTCCAGGCGATGGACCATTTCGAAGACGACCTCGCTGCGGAGCAGGATCTCCTTCATCAGCGGCGGGTCGTTGTAGCCGTGCACCGCCACCGACCAGAATTGCGACTTGCCGGCGGCGATGTTGGCGGCGGGGTGGAAGCTCAGATGGGGAGTTCCGTCACTGAAACCACCGATCTTTCCCGGATGGGTTCGGTAAATCGCCAGGAGTTGGAAGTCCGGCAGCGGACGCAACGACTCCCAGGCCTTCCACGTGTCCTCGTCGGCGAACACCATGGAGGTCCAACTGCCCGAATGGGCGAAACCGATCCGGTCGATCCAGTTCGGACCCACATAGCTGTGGCCGATGCGTGAGAACAGGAAGACGATCAGGATCACCGGAATCGCCAAGGTGGGGCGAATCCGTCGGGAGGGTTTCGTGCCGGCGCGGCGTCGCAGCCCGGCCGACAGCCCCACCGCGCCGCCGATGCCCAGCGCCAGCACGGCGTGGAGCGGGTCCGGGCGCAAGGCGATCAGGGCCAGCACCACGCCCACCTTCTCGTACCACGACAGCTTTTCGGTCTTCAGCGCCATGACCAGACCGGCGGTCAGGGTCAGCCAGATAAAGTATTTGGTGGCCTGCGGCACCGACAGCATCACCAGCAGCGGCATGGGCAACAGCCGGTCGAGGCCGAAGGGATAAATCAGCATCACCAGCCAGCCGCCACCGGTCACCACGATCAGCGACCACAGCATGGAGCGCACGGTCGGATCGGCGGACTTTCGCGCCAGCCAGCCGGCGAACACCAGACCCGCCGGCAACAGCAGGTTGGTCAGCAGCGGCTGGTAGATGAACAGGCCGTCCTCCTGCTCGCGCGACATCAGCATCTGCAGCATCTGATACTTCTGGTCGGGCGGAATGCTGCTGGTGGTGCTGAGAGCCATGTAGCCGATATAGCCCAGCGGCAGGGCGATCCACAGCACCGCCCGGCGCGGCAGCGACCGGTCCAGCAGCATCCACAGTCCCAAAACCGGCACGATCAGGATGTTGCCCTTGGGCGCCACCGCCACGCAGAGGGTGGCCAGGATTGCCGCCAGGGCCGGCCGCCGCCCCAGTCCCAGGAACAGCGCCGCCATGCCCAGAATATGGCCGATGCCGGTGGGGGTCGAGGTGATGAAGGTGATGGGAGTGGCGCGGGCCCCTTCCACCAGCTTGGTGTAGAAGAAGCAGCTGACCAGGGCGGCCAGCAGCGCCAGCGCCCGGTCGCCATCGGTGAGCCGCTGGCGCACCACCGCGACCGCTCCGGCGAACAGCAGGGTGTTGAGGACGAGGTGCAGACCGAAGCCGACGACATCGTCCTCGATCCGAAGCTGGGTGAAATGGAGGAACGGATAGAAGATCGACGCCCGCATATAGGTGGAATTCTGCAGGTGGATGTCCAGCGGGAACAGGCCGGGATCGCGGGCCTTGGCCAGCATGGGCAGGTAGTGCTGATAAGGAGGCTGGTAACCGAAATACGTGGCGCACACGAAGATCGCGAAGGCCGCCATCATCAAGGCGGTTTCCTGTCGCTTCGCCCCAGGACCAACCATAAAACCTCCTCAAGCGTGCGCACGAAACCTTTGCGCCCCATCCTGGCATCGGGCAAAGTCGCGCCGACGCCAATCATTTCAAGCGGGGCAGGATACTCATGTCGGTTTCACCGGTCCAGCAAAGTCGTTCGAGCGAATGGGCCGAGCAATGGGCCATGTTTTCCGACGATGAACGCTTTTTGTTCGACGAATGGATCCGGCCGGCGACCACCGAGGATTTCCGCGGCAAGGACGTGCTGGAATGCGGTTGCGGCGGCGGCCACCACACCCCCCACATGGCGGCGGTGGCGCGTTCGGTCACCGCGGTCGATCTCAACTGCGCCGATCTGGCGCGGCAGCGCTGCGCCTCGCTTGCCAACGTTTCCTTCGTGGATGCCGACCTCGCCACCATGGATCTGGGCCGCCAGTACGACGTGGTGATCTGCATCGGCGTCATCCATCACACCGACGATCCCGACGCCACCTTCCGCAACCTCTACCGCCACTGCAAGCCGGGCGGCACGGTGATCATCTGGACCTACAGCGCCGAGGGCAACGCCCTGGTGCGCTACGGCGTCGAGCCGGTGCGCAAGCTGGTGCTGCGCCATCTGTCGCGCAAGGCCCTGGTCGGCGTCTCCAGCGCGGTCACCGCCCTGCTTTACCCCATCGTCTACAGCATCTACCGGCTGCCGTTGAAGATGTTGCCCTATTGGGAGTATTTCGCCAATTTCCGGCGCATGGGCTTCGAGCGCAACATGCTCAACGTGTTCGACAAGCTCAACGCGCCCCAGACCCGCTTCACCACCCGCGCCAAGGCCGGGGAGTGGATGAGCCCGGACCGGTTCGAACCGGGCAGCGTCTCCATCCGGCCCTATGTGGGGGTGAGCTGGAGTCTTGTCGGAACCAAGAAGGTATCCTCGTCATGACCAAGATCATCGGCCTCGTTCCCGCCCGCATGGCGGCCAGCCGCTTTCCCGGCAAGCCGCTGTTCCCCCTGTGCGGCCGCCCCATGCTGGAGCATTGCTTCGCGCGGGCCAGCCTGTTTCCGCGCTGGGACGCCCTGGCCATCTGCACCTGCGACGACGAGATCAAGGCGTTCGCCGAGTCCAAGGGCTGGCCGGTGATCTGGACCAAAAACACCCATACCCGCGCCCTGGACCGCGTCGCCGAGGCGGCCGGCAAATGCGGCATCGACCTAGCCGACGACGACATCGTGGTCTGCGTCCAAGGCGACGAGCCCATGCTGCACCCCGACATGATCAAAGCCGTGGTCAAGCCGTTCGACGACGATCCCACCGTGCGGGGCACCATGCTGGGGGTCCACATCACCGACGAGGCCATGTGGCACAATCCCGACATCGTCAAGATCATCCACGACCTCAACGGCAACGTGCTCTATACCTCGCGCAGCCCGGTTCCCTACGCTAAGACCTTCACCCCCGAGCTGGAAGCGCGCCGGGTCGGCGGCATCTTCGGCTTCCGCTGGGAAGCGCTGCGCTGGTTCACCGAGACCCCGGAATCGCCGCTGGAGAAGAAGGAATCCTGCGACTCCAACCGCATCCCCGACAATGGCTGGTTCCAGCGCATGGCCCCCTATCCGGGAGTGAGCTACTTCTCGGTGGACAGCCCGGCCGACGCCGACACCGTCGAGCGGCACATGCGGGCCGACCCGCTGTGGGGCAAGTACTAGATGCCGTTTGCCCCGTTTGCCCCGTTTGCCCCGTTTGCCATCGTCTTCGATCTGGACGGAACCCTGATCGACAGCGCCCCCGACGTGCGTGCCGCCCTCAACCGCCTGTTGGCCGAGGAAGGCCGTTCCCAGCTCAGCCTGCCCCAGGTGCAGGATCTGGTGGGCGAGGGCGCCTCGGCGTTGATCGAGCGGGCCTGGGCCGTCACCGGCGAAACGGCGGCGCCCGAAGCGGTGGCGGCGCTGGTGGAGCGCTATCTCGCCCATTACCGCGCCTGCCCCGCCGACCACACCGTGGTTTACGACGGGGTGGTGGCCATGTTGGAGGGCTTGCGGGCCGAAGGCGCCCTGCTGGGGATCTGCACCAACAAGCCGCATCGCATGACCGAGATCGTGCTGGACGCGCTCGGCCTGTCGCGCCACTTCGCCGCCCTGTTGGGTGGCGACTTTCCCCGCCGCAAGCCCGATGGCGAGCATATCCGCGAAACCCTGCGGCGCATGGGGGCCGAAGGCCGCCCGGCGCTCTATGTGGGTGATTCCATCACCGATGTGCGGGCGGCGCGCGATGCCGGCCTGCCGGTGGTGGCGGTGGACTGGGGCTATGCCCGCATGCCGGTGGAACAGTTGGGGGCCGACCGCCTGATCTCCCATTTCGCCGAGCTGCCAGGGGTGATCCGGGAGCTGTTGTCATGAAAGTCGCGGTGGCGTCGCGGTCGTTTTCCAAGCATCCCGTCCTGCGGGCCGAGTTGCAGGCGCGCTTTCCCGATGCGACCTTTAACGATGCCGGCAAGAGTCTGGCGGGGGCGGAGTTGGTCGCCTTCCTTCAGGGCCATGATGCCGCCGTCACCGCCCTGGAGCGCCTCGACGATTCCCTGTTCGACGCCCTGCCCGAGCTGACGGTGATCGGCAAGTATGGCGTCGGCCTCGACATGGTCGATCTCGACGCCATGCGCCGGCGCGGCATCCGCCTGGGTTGGACCGGCGGCGTCAACAGGCGCTCGGTGTCGGAACTGGTGATCTCCATGGCCATCGCCTTGCTGCGCCATGTCCCCCAGGGCAATCTGGAGGTGCGCGCCAGCGGCTGGCGCCAGTTGCAGGGCCGCCATCTGTCGGGGCGCTGCGTCGGTATTATCGGCTGCGGCCATATCGGCCAGGACCTGACGCCGCTGCTGAAAGCGTTCGGCTGTACCGTGCTGGCCCATGACATCCGCGACTTCGCCGATTTCTATGCCGCCCATGGGGTGGAGAAGGTGGGCCTCGACGATTTGCTCGGCCGTGCCGACGTGGTCACCCTGCATCTGCCGCTGGATTCCTCCACCGTCAACATCCTGTCGGCGGACAAGCTGGCGCTGATGCGGTCCGACGCGATCCTGATCAACTGCGCCCGGGGCGGGCTGGTGGACGAGGCGGCGCTGAAGACCATGCTGATGACCGGCAAGCTGGCGGGGGCCGGCCTCGACGTGTTCAACGGCGAGCCGCCCGAGGATCGCGAGTTGCTGGCCCTGCCCAACCTGCTGGCGACGCCCCATATCGGCGGCAGCGCCGAGGAAGCGGTGCTGGCCATGGGCCGCGCCGCCATTGCCGGCTTGGTCCAGGCGGTGGTGCCGCAGCCGGGCTCCGAGGTCTGGCGGGCGGCGGGGTTGGCCTAGAGCAATTCGCGATCATACTGGTTCATATCCGGCGGCCTTGAAGAAATTCCGGCACTCTTCGGGCTCGTAGAGATCGCAGATTCGGCCGATGGCGTCCCATAGGTCCTGAATTGTCCTGGCCTCCCTTTTCCGGAGGTGGGCCTTGAGCTTCGAGAACGCCATTTCGATGGGATTGAGGTCGGGAGAATACGGCGGCAGGAACAGCATGAATGCGCCACGATCTCGGATGATCCGTTCTGCCCGAGGACTTTTGTGGGCCGCGAGATTGTCGAGGATCACGACGTCGCCCGGTTCCAGGGTTGGGGCCAGTTGGGTCTCGATATAGGCCTCGAACATCTTCCGGTTCATCGGGCAATTGATGACAAAGGGGGCCACCAGGCCATCATGACGCAGCCCGGCGATGAAAGTCTCCGTCTTCCAATGCCCGAAGGGTACAGAGGCTTTCAACCGCGCCCCTTTGGGTGAGCGGCCGCGCAGACGGGTCATTTTGGTATTGGTTCCGGTCTCGTCGAGGAACACCAGACGATGGGCTTGACGGCGCATCAGCGGTTGGCGGCCCTTAATCCACTCCTCGCGCAGCAACCGGACATCCGGCCTCATCTGCTCGGACGCGACCAAAGTTTTTTTTATAGGTCAGCCCCTGTGCCCGTAGAAACCGGGCAAGGTTGGAAAGATGGATTTGAACGCCCCGCTCGGCCAGTTCTTTGGTTAAATCGACCAGGGAGATATCCGGAACCTGCTTAACACGCAGCAGCACATAGGCCCGATGATCGCCCAATTTACTGCGCCGATCACCGCCTTGCCGCTTTGGCGCCACCGTCCCACTCGACAGATATTGCGCCACATAGCGTACCGCCGAGCTCACCGAGATATTGAAGACACTGGCCGCCTGTCGGCGCGAATGGCCGGCCAGAACATATCGCGCAACACGATCGCGCAGATCTACGGATAAAGCTCGAGTCATCGCGGGCCACCTCCACAGGAAGTGAATCACGATTAAAGCAGTTTGCGTTTAATATGGCGCATATCCGGCGGCCTTAAAGAAGTTCCAGCACTCTTGGGGCTCGAAGAGATCGCATATGTCGCCGAGCGCCTGGATCAGTTGGTCGTAGGTTCGCGCTCCGATTCTGCGGAGATGGGCTTTCAGCTTTGAAAACGCCATCTCGATCGGATTGAGATCCGGCGAATACGCAGGAAGAAACAGCATCCAGCATCTGCGCGCCTTGAGCACCTGGACGGCCTTTGGGCTCTTGTGGGTAACCAAGTTGTCGAGGATGACCACCGTACCCGGCTCCAGGGCTGGGGCGAGTTGGGTCTCTATGTACGTATCAAATGCATCCCTGTTCATCGCGCCTGGGATGACCCAGGGGGCGATGAAGTCGTTGAAAGTGAGCCCGGCGATAAAGGTCTGAGTCTGCCAGCGCCCAAAGGGGGCGACGCCGAAGAGGCGCTCACCGACGGGGCTCCGTCCTCGCAGCCGGGTCATGTTGGTTTTGACCGAGGTTTCATCAATAAATACAATTCGTTGCGGCGCTTCTCGCATTCGGGGCTGACGATGGGAGACCCATTCTCGCCGGTACTGCCGGAGGTCAGCGTTCTCTCGCTCCTGAGCGATCAGGCCTTTTTTTTATATGACAATCCAGATCGCACCAACGCTCGATGTATCGACGAAAGCACGACCGATACATCGTGCGTCTCGGCCAAAGCTCCTGCCAACTCCTGAAGCGTGATGTCCGGCTCTGTCCGCACCATCTCGGCCAGGAAATCCATGTGCGGAACGAGCTTGCCTGCCGTACCCGGCGCACGCCCCTGCGGCTTCGGCGCGATGCTGCCCCGGTCACGATGGCTGGCCGCCAGCCGCACCGCCGTACTCGGGCTGACGCCAAACACCCGCGCAGCATCCCGTCGAGAATGTCCCGCCGCGATGTAGTTGAAAATGCGCTCGCGAAGATCCAAGGAATACGGCTTGCCCATGCGTCACCTCCAGATGGAAGTGAATCACGTTAACCCCACGAAGGGAATCCCGGCGATTCTGATCAAACGCAAACCGCTTTAGCCGCGCTTGTGAATCCCCTGCGATTCAGTCAGATCGCGAATTGCTCTAGTCCGGTTTCGTTGCCGAAATGAACCAGGAAAAGCCCATGATCTCGCCCAGTTTCAGCTCTAAGGGCGACTGGATCGGCCAGGGCTCGCCATAGACCAGCACCCCGCCGGGATGGGTGCCGTAGCGCTTGATCTGGTATTTGCGGTAGAGGCGGCCCAGCTTGGGCACCAGATACCAGTAGAACTCGCCCTTGCGAGCGCGCACGTCGTTGAAGGCGGCGAACAGCCGGGCGATGCCGGAGCCGGTGTAGCAGCGGGTCACCGGATTGGCGACGCTCTGCTTGTTCTTGCCGCCCCATTCGGTGGCCTTGCCCAGCCAGTTAGGGTCGCGCAACGCCTTGCCCATCAGCAGACCGATAGGCAGGAACATGTTGATCCAGTAGTGCCACGAGCTCTTGCAATAGAGCATGATCACCGCCCGGCCGCCGGGCTTGAGCACCCGGAACACCTCGGCGATGGCCTGCTCGGTGTCCAGGGTGTGGTGCAGCACCCCGTTGGAATAGACGATGTCGAAGGTGGCGTCGGCGAAGGGCAGGGCCTCGGAATCGCCGTTGACGGCGTGGCAGCCTGCGGCCGTGTCCCCCATCAGGCGGAACTTGGCCTCGGTGGCCCGGGCCCGCGCCGGGGTGATGTCCAGGCTGGTCATCACCGCGCCGTATTTGGCGAACAGGGCGGAATGGCCGCCAGCGCCGGGGCCGACCTCCAGCACCCGCTTGCCGGCCAGATCCCCGAGCGGCATCTCCACCACCGCCATATGCTTGCGCAGGCGGAACATGTCCTCCAGGTCGTCCAGCGACGAGAACAGGGCGTCGCGGGTGAGCGAGGCGTCCACGTCCTCGTAGAGCGAGTCGTACAGCGCCTTCCAGAAGGCTTGGATGTCGGTTTTGGCGGGGGCGGTCATGATGATCCTCTATAGCCTCCGGCCTTTGTCTCGGCTACAAGCAATTTCATGTTGAGAGCCCTGATCCGCAAAGGACGACAATTGGCCGCAGACCCGGTGCTGCGGCGCTGGCTGCTGCTGCGCGCCCTGCGCCTGACGCCGGCCGAGCCGAGCTTCACCCCCCATCATCCGCCGTCGCTGGGGGGGGATTGGGCCGGGTTGGAGCGGGAAACCGCCACGGCGGTGTTCGCGCCGTTGCCCGAGGGAGCGCCCAAGGGGCGGCTGTCCGTCCACTTGCCCGGCGTCACCGTGGAGATCGAGCCGGGCGAGGCGGCGGCGCTGGCGGCCCGCGTGTTCGACGATCCCGAAACCCAGCTGGGGCTGCACCGCTTCGCCTGGGTGCCGCTGATGAAGAACGGCGACGATCCTCGCTGGGTCGGCGCGGTGTGGCGGGAATGGCGCCGGCGGTTCGGCACTCCCGACGAATCCTGGGCCTGGCACCCCTACACGGCGGCCGAGCGCGCCGTCAACCTGCTGACCTTCGCCCGCCGCCACGGCCTGCCCGGCCCGGCCGAGGACACGGCAGCGGTGCTGGCCGCTCATGCCCCGGCCATGGCGGCGCGGCTGGAATATTTCGGCGAGCACCACACTTCCAACCACCTATTCAACAACGGCCGTGGGCTTTACCTGCTGGGTCTCGCCCTGGGGCTGCCCCAGGCGACGAAGGCGGGGACGGCGCTGCTGCTGGCCGAGGCCGAGCGTATCTTCCGCCCCAGTGGCGTCCTGCGCGAGGGGTCGAGCCATTACCATCTGCTGCTGACCCGCTCGCTGGCCAGCATCTGGCTGGCGAGTCACGGACGGCCCGAGGCGGAGGCGTTCCAAGCGTATTTGCGCCGCGCCGTGGCGGTGCTGCCCCAGATCGTGCTGCCGGGGCGGTTTCCCCTGGTGGGCGACGTGTCGCCCGACTGTCCGCCGGAGCATCTGTTCTGCCTGCTGCCCGGCGGCGACCGCCGTTCCGGGTGGATGAGCCTGCTGAGTCCCGACGAGCGGACCCGGCTGGCCGGATTGTTGGGCCAGGGCGAGGTTACCTCTCCCCTGACCGCCGCCGGCTGGCTGCGGGCCGGCTTCGGCGACTGGACCGGGTTGTGGCACGCCGATCCCGAAGGCTGGAGCCCGATGCCCGGTCACGGCCACCAGGATTGCGGGTCGTTCGAGCTGCATTTCGAGGCGGAACCGGTATTCATCGATCCCGGTCGCGGCTCCTACGCCCTGGCCGGCGAAGCCGAGGAGACCGTCACCGCCCGTGCCCATAACGGGGTGTCGGTGGACGGGGCCGATCCCTATCCCGCCAACAAGCCCTATTACGCCCCGTCCTTCCGCCGCAAGGTGGGAGGCGAGCCGCCGCGGCTGGCGCGGACCGACGACGCGGTGACGCAGGCCTGCGACGGGTTCGGCCGGCTGGGCGGGGTCGGGCGGGTGGAGCGGCGCTGGAGTTTCAGTGGCCGCCGGCTGGTCCTCTCTGACCGGGTCGAGGGCAGCGGCACTCACACCATCGTCCGGCGGCTGCACACCACCTGCCGGGTGGAGAGCGTGGCCGACGGCGTGCGGCTGACCGCGCCGGGGGGGCGGCGGTTCCTGGTGACGGCGGCGGGGGCGGTGGTCACGGTGCTGCCGACCCGCAACTGGACCGCCTATGGACGGGGCGAGCCGGCCAGCCGCATCGAGATCACCGTGACCGCCGGGCTGCCCTGGTCGGGCGCCTTAAGCGTGGACGCCGACTAAGGTTTTCCGTCATCACCGGGCTTGACCCGGTGATCCACGTGGTGCCACAAGCTCGGACGGTTGCGGTGCTGAACGGCGTGGATACGCGGGACAAGCCCGCGCATGACGAGGAAAGAGGCTGATTTCGCCACTGCGGGAATTGCCCTGAGGACCGGATGGATATCAGCTCACTAACCTTCCTCGCCTATCTGCTTGGGGCTCTGGTCGTCTACCACGGCCTTCCCGGAGTGCCGCGCCCCCTCAGGCTGCTGGCGGTCAACCTCCTGTTCGTGGCCAGTTTCTTCGCCAATCCGCTGGCGGCGCTGCCTCTTGCCGCCTTCGCCCTGGCCGGCTGGGCCGCCATGCATCTGGCGGCGCGGCTGCGTGGGCCTTGGGGGCTGCCGCTGGTCCTGCTGGTGCTGGTTGCCGCCTTTATCGAGGTCAAGCGCTACACCATCGTGCCCGAGCCGCTTCTGCTGGGTTTTTCCTACACCACGGTCGGCCTGTCCTATGTGCTGTTCCGGGTGCTGCATCTGGTGGTCGACATCCGTCAGGGCGCCATCCGGACGGTGCCGGGACCGGCCGCCACCTTCAACTACCTGTTCTGCTTCCTCACCTTCGTTTCCGGTCCGATCCAGCGCTACGAGGACCATGTCCGCTTCGTCGCCGACAGCGCCACGCCGCCCGACCGGGCGCTGGTCCGCGTCGCCCTGGAACGGATGCTCGCCGGCTTCGTCAAGGTCATGGTGGTGGCGGTGGTGGCCAACGACATCGCCGACAGCCTGCCGCTGACCATCGCGCCGGATTCGGCGTTCGGCCTCAGCGTCCTACGCGGATTCCCCCAGGGGATTGGCCTGGTGTTCGGCACTGCCGAGGGCGAGCTGGCCCTGCGCACCACCTTGCGGCTTTTGCTCCATGGGGCGGCCTTCACCGTCTATCTCTACGCCAATTTCGCCGGCTACATGGATATCGTGCTGGGTGCCGCCGCGCTGTTCGGCTTTCGCCTGCCGGAGAATTTCGACCGGCCGTTCAGCGCGCGGAACTTCATGGATTTCTGGTCGCGCTGGCACATGACCCTGTCCAACTGGTTCAAGGTCTACCTGTTCAACACCCTGCTGAAGCTGGCGGCCAAGCATGCCGGGCGCGGCAAGGCCTCGGCCTATCTGGCGGTTCCGGCCTTCCTGGTCACCTTCCTGGTGATGGGAGTGTGGCACGGCACCACCTTGGTGTTCTGGTATTACGGCGCCTTCCTCGGCGTCGGTGTCGCCGTCAACAAGCTGTTCCAACTGGTGATGCAGGGCCGGCTGGGCAAGAAGCGCTATGCCGCCCTGGCGGCGCGGCCGCTCTACGGCGCCGTCAGCCGGGGTATCTGGGTTGCCTATTTCGTCCTGTCCCTGTCCTGCCTGTGGCTGGAGGCGAGCCAGTGGGGCGAGCTGATCCGGTTCTACGGCGCGTCGGGTCTGGTCCGGCTGTTCGTGGTGATGGCGGTGTTCTGCGCCGTGGCACTGTCGGGATGGGATTGGCTGATCGCCCTGGCCCGGCGCTGGATGCCGGCTGGCGCGGTGGCCACCTATCTCGGCTTCCTCTATCTGGCGGTGATCTGGGGCAACCTGCTGGGACTGGGGTCGCGATTGGAATCGCTGATCGGCATCGGCCTGCCCGACGCCATGAAGGCGGCGGCGGGCGGTGGGCTGATGCTGCTGGCCTGGGGTCTGCGCGACCTCACGCCCGAGCGGCCGGGGCCCAGTCGCGCCGGTCTGTCGGTGCGCTTGATCCTGCTGCTGTTCGTCGGGCTGACCCATGCCGGGTCGGTTCCCGACTTCGTCTACAAGGGCTTTTGAGATGGTGCGGCTGATCCTGGGCGAAGTGGCCAAGATCGTGGCGCCGGCGGTGGCGGTCTTCGTGGCGCTGTTCGCCGCGGCCATGCTGTTGGAACCGGCGGCCAGGACGGAGGAGATCCAGTTGGACTCGGCCCGTGCCACCGCCAGCTTCCTGGCGGTCGAGCCGGCCTATGTGGCCTTCCGCAGTTCGTTGCTGGCTGGCAACGATCCCGCCATCCTGCTCATCGGGCCGTCCAACGTGGAGGTCGGGCTGCGTCCCGATCAGGTTGCCGCCCTGCTGCCGCCCGGAATCCGGGTTCACAATCTGGCGGTGGGCGGGACCAATATCGACGGCATGGGGGTGGCGGTGGATCTGGCCTACGCCCAGCGGCCGCCGGGCAGCCGCGACGGTCTCGTCTTCGTCCTCGGCCTGTGGCACGGCGAGTTCCTGCACAGCGAAAGCAATCCCATGGCGACGCCGCTGGCCCGCCAGATGATGCGGTTCGGACTGTTCCGGCGCAGCGGCGACGGTTTCGCCCTGGCGGTGCGGCCGCAAAGCTTCGATCTGGTGGTCCAGGCACTGCGGCCGTTCTTCCTGTTGCAGAACACGCTGAGCTCGCAGGGTGCCGTCATGCGCTGGCTTCAGGCCCAGGGGGGCGAGCCGGCGGCTCCGGCGGTTCCGCCGCCGCCGCCGCCGCCGCCGCAAGAGGACGTTCCCCTGCCGTCGGTGCAGTTCGACGGGGTGGTGGCCATCGCCGACAAGGTCGCCCGTGGCGGCGGCAAGCTGGTGCTGGTGGACCTGCCCGTCAACGAGACGGTCAGCAGCCGCGACCCCCGCTGGGCCCGCTATCAGAGCGCCAAGCTGCCCATGATCGTCGCCGTCAAGGCGCGCGGCGGTGCCTATGTCAATATGCAGGACATGAACGCCGCCGCCGATTTCGTCGATGGAACCCATCCCAAGCCGACCACCACCACCCGCTGGGCGGCGCGGCTGGTCGAAGGGTTGAAAGCGGAAAGGGTTATCCCCGCGAGCCGATAAATCGGCTCGTCCATATGCCCCTCAGGCGCCGGGCGGGCCACCTTCGTGGCCCTTGGCTTTCGCGGCACGAGCCGCGCCGGCCCTGCGCGCGCAGGCGCGCATTAAACCTGATCTGCCGGCGAAGCCGGCGAGGCCGCAACTCCGAGCAAACGGATGTTTCCATTTGCTCGTCGGAATCAACCCCGTGCGATGAACGTCGTCAGGGGCGGCGCGTCGTCAAGGTCGAGCCGCCAGACGGTCTCGCCGTCGCGGTCTTCCACCAAGGTGAAGCCGAGGCGGGGATACAATCCCGCCACCAGCTTGTTCTTCTTGCTGGGGATGTAGCGGCCGATCAGGTGACGACAGCCCATGGCGCGGGCGGTCTGGACCAGGTCGTTGGCGATGAACTCCTCCATGCCGCGCCCCAGCACCCGGCAACTCATCACCCAGGTGTCGACGAGCGCGTCGCCGCCCTGCCGGTGCAGCAACACCACCGCGATCAGGCCGTTGTCGCCGAAGCGGTCCTTCAGGCTGAAATGGCGGCCCTGCCAGGCGGGATCTTCCAGCATGGCCTTGATGGCGGCGTCGCCGTAGCGGGTGGTGGTCAGATGGAACTGGTTGCTTTTGTTGATGAGCTGGGCGGCGCGCGGCAGGTGGAAGCTGTCGATCGCACCCACCGCGGCCACCATCGTCAGGCTCCGCTGGAACTCGCCCAGGTCGGCATAGGCGTGGCGCAGCTCGGAACGCGACGCGTTGGCGCGGTAATAATCGTTGCGCACCCGGTCCTCCGACGAGAAGGACAGGGTCTCGAACAGTCGCTCGCGATGCAGGGCGGCGGCGTAGAGCGCCGGGTCCTCGGGCAGTTCCGGCACCGTCACCATGGGCAGGAAGTCGCGCACCAGCGAGCGCTCCGCCGGGTTGTCGTCGACGAAGACCACCGAATCGAGGCCGATGTTCAGGGTCTCGGCGATTTCGCGGATATTGTCGGCCTTGTTGTTCCAGTTGGCGCGGAACACCGCGATGTCGTCCAGGCGCAGGCGCATGGCGGGGTGGTGCTCGAACGGCTCGCGGGCGTTGGCGTCCTCGTTCTTGCTGCACACCGCCAGGATGACGCCGCGCTCCTTCAGCTCGCGGGCATAGTCCTGGAAATCGGCGAAGGCCTCGCCGGCGGCGCCGTTGCCCAGCTTGATGCCGTCCATGCCGTCATCGCCGATGACCCCGCCCCACAGGGTGTTGTCGAGGTCCAGCACCAGGCATTTCTTGGCCAGCCCCTTGGCGGCGCCGGCCAGCCGGGCGAACTGGAAGGCCAGGGTGCCGGCGGCGTCGAAGGCGAAGGCGTGCTTGGAATGGTACCAGTAGCGGGAATCGGTCCAGCGGTCCTTGCCCCAGCACGACGACACATGCTCCAGATCGAACAGGCTGACGCCGGGCGGCAATGCGTCGGCCAGCGCCAGGTTGTAGCGGCGCAGCAGCGAGCGGCGGCTCCACGGCACATTGGCCTCGAGATGGCCGAACACGTCCATGGCTGGAATGTCGGCGTTATTGTGCACGATCAGGGCCGGGGCGTGGCGTTGCAGCGCATGCCACAAGCCGGCGGCCTCGGCCACCGCCGCCTCGATGGCGGCATCGACCTCGGCGCGGCCGGCCCCCGGAGCCACCTCGATGCGCACGTCGCGCCAGTTGCCGAAGAACCACACCATGTCGGGGGCGAAGGCATAAAGGTCGCTGGCCGGGTCCAGCACGCTTTGGGCGGTCTGGCCGAAGCTCGGCTGGAAGATGTCGGCGTCGAACCCCTCCAGCGCCAGCCATAGCCGCAGGATCTCGGCGAAATGGTCGGTGGTGGACGACGCCAGCAACGCCAGTTTCAGCGGCCGCAGCTCCAGCCCGTCCTTGGGCAGCTTGTCCAGCAGGCGGGCGTATTTGCGCTGGGTGACGAAATCGTCTTCGTGGCGCGCCAGGGCGGCCAGACCGGCGAAGGCCCCCTTGGCATCGCCGGCCGCCGCCCGCGCCTTGATCCCCCCCCAATCCGTCATGCCTACTCCGCCGCCTTGGCCATCATGTCGGTCAAGGCCCGATAGGCGGCGCTGTCGCGCGACATGTCGCCGTTCATCTGGTCGGCCATGATGGCGTTGATGCCCTGCTGCAACCGCTTGATCTCGTCGAAACCGTAGCCACGGTCGTAGAGATAGGCAAGGTACCACAGGCTGGTGTCGGGATCGATGGAGGTGGCGTTCTTGATGGAGGAGAACATCTCCAGCTTGATCTGGCTGGCCTCGTCGTAGCTCATCGTGTCGTGGGACCATTTGGTGCCCATGCCGGTCAGGCCGAACTGGGCGCGCTGATTGTGGATCTCGGTGTTCTCCATGTAGAAGAACTCCTTCAGCGAGTAGAAATCGACGCCGCAATTCTCGATGAAGTCGATGCTGTCCTTGATGGAGGTGTCGTCCTCGCCGGGGAAGCCCAGCACGAAGGCCGACAGCGAGCGGATGTCGTATTTGTTCAGAAGCTCGATGCCACGGGCGAAGTCGGCGCGCCGCGCCTTCTTGTTCATGTTCTTCAGCACGCGGTCGCTGGCCGATTCGACGCCGAGATAGACGCCGGCGCAGCCGGATTCCTTCATGCTGCGAACCATGTCGTCGTCCACATACTGGACGCGCAGGAACGAGAACCACTCGAAATCGTAGTCCTTGAAGATCTTCAGCAGGTCCTTGAACCGGTGCGGCGGCACGTTGAAGGTGTCGTCGATGAAGATGATGCGGTCGATGCCGGGGATGCGCTTGATGCTTTCCAGATGGGCGCGCACCCGCTCGGCCTCGATGGTCTTCCAGCCGCCGGCGGTGGTGGGGTACGAGCAGAACGAGCACGAGAACGGACAGCCGGAGGCGGTGCGGATCTGGATGGTGCGGTTGAGGAAGGGGGTGTCCACCTTGTCCCAGTTGGCCGGCACCTCGTCCAGCAGCGGGGTGTTCCACTCCGAGCGGGTGGCGGTGAAGCGGCCCTGGTCGAAGAAGCAGAGGTTCTTCACCGTGTCCAGGCTCTTGGCCCCCTTGCGCGCCAGCAGCAGGTCGCGCAGATCGCTGTCGGAGTTGAAGGCGTGCAGCACGTAATTGATGCCGTAGCGGCGCATGGGCGCCTCGAACGAGGCCACGCCGGCGCCCACCGCCCTGCCGTTGGCATGGGCGCCCCCCAGGACGATCTCCATGTCGGGATCAAGCTTGCGCAGGCGCTTGGCGATGCGGCCGATTTCCTTGATGCCGAGATAGAAGGTGGACGAGATGCCCACCAGGGGCGGCGTCCGGTTGGCGGCATAGGCGGTCTCGAACCAATCCCACTCGGAATCCAGGTTGTTGATGATCTTGACCCGCAACCCGCTGGCCAGCAGCACATTGGCCAAGTGCAGGCCACTGGCCGAGGGCAGGTTCCAGATATTGAGCAATTCGCGCCGCTGGGGATAGTCGGCGTCGAAATAGGTGGTGCCGCCGTCAAGGCTGTTGAGGACGTCGAGATGGCCGATGAAGCGGTCGCCGTCGCGGACCATGCGGGGATAGACCAGGGTCTTGTAGAGGTCCAGGCGGTCCAGCGGGAAACCCGACAGGCTGTCGTAATCCAGCACGTTGGACTGGCAGACCAGGATCAGATCCACGTCGCTCATTGTTTATGTCCCTCAAGCGCCGGGCGGGATGCGTGCCGCATCCCTTGGCTTTCGCGCCATGAGGCGCGCGCCCTCAACGGGCTAGTCGCTTCGCTCCGGTCACGTCCCTCAAGCGCCGGGGCCTTGCTCATGACTCGTCTCCGGTGAAGCCCGCCTGAACCTTGCCCCGCGCCACCGTCACGCCGGTTTCGGCGTTTTCCACCACGACCTCGGCCATCATCGCCCGGGCGGGGGCCGAGATCTGCGACACCGTGGCGGTGAAGCGCACGGTGTCGCCGGCGCAGACCGGGTGCAGCCATTTCAGGTTAAGGGATTGCAGCAGGCAGTCGCGGCCCGGCAGGTGCACCCCGAACAGCCGCGACACATAGCCGGCCAGCAGCACCCCATGGGCGACCCGGTCGCGATGCCCGCGCGAGCGGGCGAAGGCGGCATCCATGTGCAGCGGCGACACGTCGCCGGTAAGAAGCGCGAAGGCGTCGATGTCGGCCGCATCGACCCGCTGCTCGAAGGAGGCGGAGGCTCCCACCGCGATATCCTCGGGGCGAAGGGCGGCGATCACGACGGCCTCGGACAAGACGGCACCTCTGGTGTTATTTCTTGGCGCGGAGCATGGCGATCATGGCGCCCACATTCTCCAGCGAACCGATTTCCGCCGCGTTCAGGGTCACGCCGAATTCCCGCTCCACCGCCAGCACCAGGCTTATGTGGGACACCGAGTCCCAGTCGTCCAGGTCCTCGGCGGTCATTTCATCGGCAAGCTCGATGGAATCGTCGTCGAAGGTTTCGCGGAAAACCGTCTGGAGCCGGTCGCGGACATCATCGCGATGGGTCACTGCATCCCTCCATGAATACTGGCTTGCGTGCACTAGCACAGATGTTCGGGCCGGGACAAGCGCTCCACCATGGCCTTGCCGGCCAAGGCGGCGGCGGGGTACAAGCTAGTTAATACACAACAGGCCGGAAATCCCTGACATGTGCGGCCTCGCCGGCCTCTTTCTCCCCAAGTCTGCGAACGTGGTTGAGGCGGATATCGCCGCCATGCTGGCGGTGATGCGCCATCGCGGCCCCGATGGAATCGGCCACTATGCCTCTGAAAATAAACACTTTCAGGCCGGGTTCACCCGTCTGGCCATCATCGACCTCGCCACCGGCGATCAGCCGCTGATCCGAAACGGGGGCGAAATGGTCTTGCTGGGAAACGGCGAGGTTTACAACTACCGTGAACTGCGGACGGAGTTGGGCGGGCGCGGCCATGTCTTCAAAACCCAGGGCGACATGGAGGCGGCGCTCGAAAGCTACGTGGCGAAAGGTCTCGATTTCGTCAATGATTTGAATGGGATGTATGCCATTGCGCTGTACGAGCGCGAGCCTCACCGACTGGTGCTGCTGCGAGACCGGCTGGGGATCAAGCCGCTGTACTGGGCGCGGATCGCGGGCGGCGGCGTGGTGTTCGCCTCGGAGATCAAGGCGCTGTTCGCGTCGGGTCTGGTCGCGGCCACCATCGACGAGGGCGCGGTGGCGGCCTATCTCGCCCATGGCTATGTGCCGGCGCCGGCGACCCTGTATCGCGGCGTGTTCAAGCTGCCGCCGGCCTCGATCATGACGGTGGCGGCCGATGGCACGGTGGATATCCAGCGCTACTGGCGCGCCACCGCCGCCCCGGATCTTCCCAAGGACGCGCCCGGTATCCGCGCCCATCTCACCGACATCATGCGCGACGCGGTGCGGCTGCAACTGCGCTCCGACGTCCCGGTGGGCGCCATGCTGTCGGGCGGGCTGGATTCCGGGCTGCTGGTGGCCTTGGCGGCGGGACAGGTGGACCGGCCGCTCAAGACCTATACGGTGCGCTTCCTGGGGGCGAAGGTGGACGAGACGCCGCTGGCGGCCCAGGTGGCGGCCCGCTATGGCACCGATCACACCGTGTTCGAGCTGTCCACCGACAGCGCCGCCCAATTGCTGCCCCGGCTGTGCTGGCATGCCGACGAGCCGCTGGCCGACGCCTCGCTGCTGCCCAATCACCTGATCAACCAGGTGATCGGCCGCGAGACCCGGGTGGTGCTGAACGGCACCGGCGGCGACGAGTTGTTCGCCGGTTACGGCCGTTATTTCCGGCTGCCGGTGGAGGCGCGCTATCTCAGGCTGCCGCGCCCCTTGCGCAAAATGATCGAGGCGGCGGTGGGGCTGGCCGACCCCTTCCTGGCCTGGCAATTGGCGCGGGCGGAGAAGTTCGACCGTGATCGCGGCGGCTACCTCCACGACCACTGCGCCTTGTTCCCGCCGCCCATGCGCGCCCTGCTGGGCTGCACCCTCACGATGCCGGCGCCAGCCCAGGTCGGTTTCTTCGCCGAGTTCGCCGGCCCCGCCGATTCGGCGGCGCTGTATGCCGAACTCAACACCTATCTGCCCGAGGATCTGCTGACCCTGCTGGACCGCACCACCATGGCCCATTCGGTGGAGGGCCGGGTGCCGTTGCTGGATCACCGGCTGGTGGAAGCCGCCTTGGCGGTGCCGCCGGCCATCCGCACCCCCGGCGGCCGTCAGAAGGCGCTGGAGCGCGACATCGCCGCCGACTTCCTGCCCGCATCGCTGCTCAACGCCCCCAAGCAGGGTTTCGCCTCGCCGGTGCCGGCCTGGTTCACGACCGGTGGGCTGGCGCCGCTGGCCCGGCGGATGCTGACCCGCAAGCAGAGCCTGGAGCGCGGCTGGTGGAGCGAGGAGGGCATCGAGCGTCTGCTGGCCCAGCCGGAGCGCCACGCCTTCCGTCTGTATTCCCTGCTGGTGCTGGAGCTGACCGTCCGGCTGCATGGCGAGGCCTCGTATCCGGAAGCCCCCGGCGCCAGTCTGGCGGAGATGGCCGATGCTGGATGAGTTTGCCGATGTTTCCGTGGTGATGCCGGCCTACAACGCCGCCGCGACGGTGGAGCGCGCCCTGGCCTCCATCGCCGCCCAGAGCGTCAAACCCAAGGAGGTCATCGTCGTCGATGACGGCTCCGCCGACGACACGGTGGCGCGGGTCGCGGCCATGGCGGGGCGGATGAACGGTGTCTCCCTGCGATTGTTTCGTCAGCGCAACCTTGGCGCCGGAGCGGCGCGCAACCGGGCGGTGGCGGTGGCGACCGGACACTGGCTGGCCTTCCTGGATTCCGACGACGAATGGCTGCCGGCCAAGCTGGAGCGCAGTCTGGCGGTCAGCGAGGCCGGCGACCTGATCATGTCGTCGCACAATTTGTTCAATGTTAGCCCCGCGGGCGAGACCCTGAACGACAGCCGGGCGCGTTGGTTGCGCAACCCGGACGATCCCTACCGGACGCTGTTCCTGCGCGGCTTCATCTCGTCATCGACGGTGCTGGTGCGGCGCGACGCGGTGGTGGCGGCGGGCGGTTTCGACGTGACGTTGCGCTCGGCCCAGGATTACGAATTGTGGCTGGCGGTGCTGGCCAAGGCGGGCAAGCGGTTCGAAACCTTCGCCGATCCGCTGCTGCGCTACACCCTGGCGCCGGACGGGATCACCAGCCGCATCGACCGCAAGGTCGCCTGCTCCCTGGCCATCCTGCGCCGCCATATGGGGGTGTTGAAGCAATTGCCCGGCCCCGTGCTGGCCCCCGTGCTGCTGCGGCTGCTGATCATTCATTACGAGGCGGTGCAGGGCTATCGCGCCCGGGGCGAGACCCTGGCGGCGCTGGGCCAGGTGCTGCGTCTGCCGCTGCGGGCGGCCGAAATGCTGCTGCGCCTGCCCGTCGCGACGGGGGAGCGGCCCGACTTTCTGGCGCAACTGGAGCCCCAGGCCGAGGAGGTCCCGCTATGTGCGGCATAGCCGGCCTGTCCGCCGCCACCCCGGAGATCCTGGCCGAGATGCAGGCGCGCCTCGCCCATCGCGGCCCCGACGGCGCGGATCGTTTCGTTTGCGACATGACGGGATTCGGCCTCGCCCATACCAGACTGGCGGTGATCGATCTGACCGAGGGCGGGCGTCAGCCCATGGCTTCGGCCTGCGGCCGCTGGGTGATCACCTTCAACGGCGAGATCTATAACCACGCCGAGCTGCGGGCCGAATTGGAGGCGCGCGGCCAGTCGTTTCGCAGCACCAGCGATACCGAGGTGCTGCTGGCCCTGCTGATGACCCACGGCGCGGCGGCGCTGGACCGGCTGGTCGGCATGTTCGCCTTCGCCCTGCTGGATCGCCAGACCGGTTCGGTGCTGTTGGCCCGCGACCGGGTGGGGATCAAGCCGCTGGTCTGGGCGTCGCGGCCCGGCGGCGGGCTGGCCTTCGCCTCGGAAATCCGGGCGCTGAAGGCGGTGCCGGGGGTGGATCTGGTGCTGGACTCCCAGGCTCTCAGCGAATTCCTCGCCTGCCTCTACGTGCCGGCGCCGCGCACCATGCATGCCGGAATCAAGAAGCTGCCACCCGGTCATTGGCTGCGCTGGAGCCCCGGTCAGACGCCGGAGATCGGGCAATGGTGGAAACCGGCCTTCACCGGCACCCGCGCCCTGTCCACCGATCAGGCAGTGGAGGAGCTGATGCCGGCTTTACGGGCGGCGGTGCGCTCCTGCATGGTCGCCGACGTGCCGGTGGGATGCTTCCTGTCGGGCGGGGTGGATTCCTCGGTGATCGCCGCCCTGATGGCGGAGGCGCGCGGCCGGGACGCGGTGTCCAGCTTCACCATGACCTTCACCGAAGCCGCCTATGACGAGCGGGACGCCGCCCGCGCCGTGTCGGAGCATGTGGGCACGCGGCACACCGAACTGCCGGCCTCGGCCGGGCTGGTGGCCGGGCTGGACCGCATGATCGAAGCCTTCGGCGAGCCGTTCGGCAATCCCACCGCGCTGTTGATCGGCGACCTGTCCGCCAAGGCGCGCCGGCATGTGACGGTGGCGCTGGTGGGCGATGGCGGCGACGAGGTCTTCGCCGGCTATCCCCGCTACCAGGGCGGCCTGCTGGCGGCCAAGTGGCGGCGGATTCCGGCCCCGCTGCGGCGAGGGCTGATCGAGCCGCTGGTGTCGTTGCTGCCGGAAAGCAGTTCGGGCAACCATACCCTGCGCCGCATCCGTGAATTCGTCGCCGGCGCCGGCCGGCCCGATGCCGAGATGTATGCCTCCTGGGTGGAGTATTTCAGCCCGGAGGAGCGCCGCGCCCTGCTGGGAGGGGCGCTGCCGCCGCGCCCCATCGCCGAGCTGTACCGCGCCACCGGGCGGGCGAATGCGCTGGACGCCATGCAGGAGACCGATCTTCTGTCCTTCCTGCCCGGCAATCTGATGGCCTATGGTGACGCCATGAGCATGATGCACGCCCTGGAATTGCGCCTGCCGCTGCTGGACCACCGCCTGATCGAGCTGGTCCAGGCGCTGTCCGCCGGCTGCCGCTTCGCCAGCGGCAAGAAGACCCTGCTGAAGGCGGCGGCGCGCAAGCTGTTGCCGGCCGCCATCGTCGATCGCCCCAAGCTGGGCTTCAACCCGCCCATGGGGCTGTGGCTGAGGAACGAGCTGGCCCCCATGGTGGCCGAGCGGCTGGTGCCCGACCGCATGGCGGCGCTGGGGCTGGAGTGGACGGCGGTGGCAAGCCTGCTGGCCGAGCACCGTGCCGGCCGTCGTGACTGCGCGCTGCCGGTCTGGGCGCTGCTGGTGCTGGAACGCTGGCAGGCGGCGGCATGATCACCACCGCGCCGCTTCCCGACTGGTCGCAGCTGTTGCGGGCCGTGGTGGACACGCCCGGCGACGACGACGAGGTGACGGCGCCGTGGCGGCGGCCGGGCGATGTCGCCTGGCTGGTGGGGCGCTCCACCTGGTCGCTGGCGGCGCTGGTGGCGGCGGCGAGCGAGCGTCTCGGCCTGCCGGCCCGCATCCTGCTGCCCGGCTGGATCTGCAATCAGTCGCTATGGCCGTTGCGTCAGGCCGGGGCGGAGCTGGTGTTCCTGCCGGTGCTGCCCGATGGGCGGCCGGATTGGCAGGCCGCCGAGGCGCTGGGCACCATCGACATGGTGATGGTGGTCCACACCTTCGGCTATCCGGTCGATGCCCTGGAGGCGCGTGAATTCTGCGCCCGGCGCGGCGCCTTCCTGATCGAGGATGCCGCCCATGTGCTGGCGCCCATCGCCGGGGTGGGCGAGGCCGGCGACGCCACCTTCTACAGCCCCCACAAGCTGTTGCCGGTGCCGGAGGGCGGGGTGGTGGTGCTGAACCCCCGCGCCGAGGCTTGGGCCGACGGTTTGGCGCGTGAGCTGGGGCGGCCGCTGCCGGCGGCGGGGTCGTTCAAATGGCTGGCCAAGCGGCTGGCCCAGATGCTGGTGCCCGACGCCCTGCGCCCGCGCCTGCCCCAGGGGGGGCAGCCGGACTTTCGCGGCGATCCGGCGACCCAGCCGGTGCCGCCGGCCGCCGCGCCCTCGGGGCTGGCGCGGCGTCTGCTGGCTGGTGCCGATCTGGCGCGCGAGGCGAGCCGGCGGCGCGACAATGCCGCCGCGCTGCGGGACGTGGTGCGCAACACCCCCGACCTGCGGCCGCTGTTTCACTCCGACACCGCCGTGCCCTACCGGCTGGCGCTGCGCTGCGCCTCGCCCAAGGCGGCGGTCCAGCGCTACCGGGCGCTGCGCCAGGCCCATCTGCCGGTGGAGAGCTGGCCCGACCTGCCGCCCGAGGTGACGGCCGATCCCCTCCATGCCGAGGGCGCGGTGGCGTTGCGGCGCAGCGTGCTGCTGCTGCCGGTTCACGCCGCCCTGTCGCCCGACCGGCTGGCGCGGGCCTATGCCAAGGTGTTGAAGTGAGAGGGTCCCGGTGAGTTTAAGAGTCGAGTGGAACCTGATGGAGCGCGACGGGTGGGAGGCGCTGTTCGCCGGCGCCGGGCGCTCCACCTTGGTGCAGAGCTGGGCCTATGGCGAGGCCAAGCGGGCGGTGGAGGGCTGGCGGCCGTGCCGGGCGGTGGTGAGCTGGGCCGGGCAGCCGGTGGCGCTGGCCCAGGTGCTGGAAAAGCGTATCGGCGGGCTGGCCCGGGTCGGGCGGCTCAACCGTGGCCCCATCTGGCTGCGCGAGATGTCGGCCAACGACCGGCTGGTGGTGATCACGGCGCTGCGGTCGCGCTGGCGCTGGTTCAATCTGGCCGGGCTGTCGCTGGCTCCCGAGCTGCCCGAAGGCGCCCAGGTGCCGGGGTTCCGCCGCCGCGCCGGCGACAGCTGGTGCTCGGCCTGGATCGACCTGTCGCTTGGGGCCGACGCGTTGCGCAAACGGCTGGACGGCAAGTGGCGCAACATGCTGAACGCCTCGGAAAAGGCCGCCCTGGTGGTGGAAGCGACCCCCAACGCCCTGCCCTGGCTGCTGGACCGCTATTGCGAGCTGCTGCGCGACAAGGGCTTCGGCGCCACCCCGCCGGCCCTGGTGGAGGCGCTGGCCGCCCAGGCCTATCGTCCCGACGACCTGCTGGTGCTGCGCGCCCATGCCGAGACCGAGGCGGTGGCCGGCATCCTGCTGGCGCGGCACGGCGACGCCGCCACCTATCTGATCGGCTGGAACGGCGACGAGGGCCGCAAGCGCAAGGCCAACAACCGGCTGCTGTGGGAAGCGGTGGTGGAATTGCCCAGGCGCGGCGTGCGCTGGCTCGACCTCGGCGGCATCGACGACAAGCTGACGCCGGGCATCGCCGCCTTCAAGCGTGGCATGAACGGCGAGGAATACCGCCTCGCCGGGGAGTTCGTGGGAGTGTAATCTCGGCGCCTGAGGGACAAAAAAGACCCTAAAACTTCCGCGCCGTCACCAGGTCCTTGGGCATGCGGTTCATGCGGATGAACTGGGCCAGCACATGCATCAGCGACTGGTGCACGTCCTCGATCACGCCGTAATTGTCGGCGTCCACATGCAGGTTGACCTCGGCCAACTTGGCGGTGCGGCCGCCGGTGAAGCCGGTGAGCGCGATGGTGCGCACGCCGTTGTCGCGCGCCCACTGGACGGCACGGACCACGTTCTCGGAATCGCCCGACGAGCTGATGGTGATCAGCACATCGCCCGGCCGGGCGAAGGTCTTCAGCTGGTAGGCGAAGACCTCGGCATAGTCGAGGTCGTTGGCGATGGCGGTGATCATCTCGATGGTGGCCGACAGGCTGTGGACCCGGGGCCTCAGGCAGGTGTCGGTCTGGATGCCCTTGACGTGGTCGCAGACCAGATGATTGGAGATCGCCGCCGAGCCGCCGTTGCCGCAGGCGTAGACATGGGCGTCGGCCTCCAGCGCCCCCGCCAACAGGATCTCCGCCGCCGCCAGGGCGCTCTTCGGCACCGAGGCCAGCGCCTGGGTGATCTGCCCGGAATAGGACTCGAAGAAGGCGGCGACGCTGGAATAGGGTTTGCTTGGAAACGTCATGAGAGCCCCCCTGAGAGCATTTTCGTCTCGGCGGCGTCGGTGCGGCGGGTCGAAACCGCCGTGCACAGCGCCGCCGACAGGCCGAGCGAACCCAGCCACCAGCTCTGCCAGACGCCATAGCTGACACAGGCGACGATGAAGGCGCTGGCGGTCAGCGACGCCGTCATGGCGGCGTCGATCCGGGTCGGCGCCGTGGCGATGATCCGGCCCAGCACCACCATCAGGCCGCAGACCAGCAGGGCGCCGACCCCGCCCAACTCGAGCCAGATCTGGCCGGGGCCGTTATGGGGATGCAACGGCATCAACTGCTCGTCCACATGCTCCCGCCCGCCTCGCCGGAGGTCGGGGCGGAAGACCACCACGATGTCCTCGCCGTTGGGGATCGAGCGCGAGGCTTCGATGCCCCAGCCGAGCAGCGGGTGTTCCATCACCTTGGAGGCGGTGAAGGTCCAGATGGTCAGGCGGTGGTGGGAGGAGTTGGGCAGAAAGGGAAACGCGTCGGAGGTTTCCTGGGGCGAGGGCGCCAGGGCCAGCAGGGGAAAGGCCAGGATGACGGCGGCCATGGCGGCGCTGACGGCGCCGCCGCCCAGCCGCGGCCACTTCCAGGTCACCAGGAACACCACCGGCATGACCACCAGGGCGAGCTTGGCCGACAAGGTGTGGCCGGCGACGAAGGTGAGGACGGCCAGGACCAGGATGACGCCCGACCATAGGCGAAAACCGCACCGCCACGCCGCGACCATGGCCGGAACCAGCAGGGCGGCGGCGACGGTCAAGCCGCGCCCCAGCCGGGGAATGTAGGAATCGAACCACGGGTTGCGGGTGTAGAAGACCATGCCGCCGGGGCCGCGCCAGAAGATCTCGATGGCGGCCATCACCAGGGCCATGGTCACCCCGGCCGCCAGGGCGAGGCGCAGCCGCCGCTGCCCGGCCTCGTCCAGGTCGCCGGCGACGACGACCAGGCTGAGGCCGCCGAAGGCGAGGCCCGCCATCCTGGGCACGGTGTAAAGGCCCATATGCGGCTCGATGGTCCAGATCATCGAGGCGGCCGCCCATGCCACGATGACCGCCAGGGCGACCGCCGCCGGCTTGGCGACCCGGAGCCACGGCCGGCGCGAGCGGGCGAGCACCAGGGCCGCCACCGCCACGACGGTGAACAGCGGCGCCATGCCCAGGGCGCTGTACAGCGCCAGCAGCGGCCCGAACAGGGCCGCGAGGGCCAGGACGTGGGACTCGTCGAAGCGGCGACCGGTCATGTCAGAAGCTGTCCTCCAGCACGGCGACGATCCGCCGGGCGGCGTTGCCGTCCCAGAATTCGGGAATGCGGCCGGCCTTGCCGCCGGTCGCCAGACTCTCGCGGGCGGCGGCCAGGATGCGGCCGGGATCGCGGCCGACCAGGGTGTTGGTGCCGAACTCCACCGTCGATGGCCGTTCGGTGTTGTCGCGCAGCGTCAGGCAGGGAACCCCCAGCGCCGTGGTCTCTTCCTGGATGCCGCCGGAATCGGTCAGCACCAGCCGCGCATTCTTCATCAGCCCCAGCATGGCGAGGTAGCCTTGCGGCCCCAGGGCCAGGATGCGGCGTCCGTCCAGCATGGGGGCGAGGCCGGCGGCGTCGACACGGGCGCGGGTGCGCGGATGCAGCGGCAGCACCACCGGCAAGGTTTCACCGATCTCGGCGAGACACTCCAGCAGGCGCCGCAGCACCGCCGGATCGTCCACGTTGGACGGGCGGTGCAAGGTGGCCACCGCGAATTGGGCCGGTGCCGGCAACCCGGCGGCGGCCAGGGTCGCGGCCGGGGCGATGGCGCGGGGCAGGTTGGCGATCAGGGTGTCGATCATGACGTTGCCGACGAAATGAACGCGGGCGGCGTCGATGCCCTCGGCGGCCAGATTGGCGGCGGCGCTACGCTCGGTGGTGAACAGCAGGTCCGACAACTGGTCGGTCAGCACCCGGTTGATCTCTTCCGGCATGGCACGGTCGCGCGAGCGCAGGCCGGCCTCCACATGGACCACCGGAATGCCCTTCTTGGCGGCGACCAGGGCGCAGGCGATGGTGGAGTTGACGTCGCCCACCACCAGGACGACGGGATCGGCGGCGGCGTCCAGCACCGGCTCGAACCGGATCATCACCTCGGCGGTCTGCACCGCATGGCTGCCCGAGCCCACGTCCAGATTGGAATCGGGGGCGGGCATGCCCAGCTCGGCGAAGAATTTCTCGTTCATGTCGGGGTCGTAATGCTGGCCGGTGTGAACCAGCAGCGGCGACAGGCGGACGGAGTCCTGCAGGGCGGCGACGATGGGCGCCGCCTTCATGTAGTTGGGGCGAGCCCCGACCACGCAGACAACCGTTCTGGAGCGCTTCGGCATCAGGAAACCTTTTGCAGTGCCGGCTGTATATAGCCGCTGCATTGGTGTGAATCCAGCGTTTACGGCGGCGCCAATTTGCTATATCCCCCACCCATCCCGTCCTGCCCGGAGGCCTCGCCCATGTCCGACCTGTCCCTCGTTCGCCGCGCCCTGTTTTCGGTCTCGGACAAGACCGGATTGCTCGACTTCGCCCGCTTCCTGGCGGGCAAAGGCGTCGAGATCCTGTCCACCGGCGGCACCGCCAAGGCCATCCGCGACGCCGGCATTCCAGTCAAGGACGTGGCCGACCACACCGGCTTTCCCGAGATGCTGGACGGACGGGTCAAGACCCTGCACCCCAAGGTCCATGGCGGCTTGCTGGGTATCCGCGGCAACGCCGAGCATGAGAAGGCCATGGCCGACCACGGCATCGCCCCCATCGACCTGCTGGTGGTGAACCTCTATCCGTTCGAGGCCACCGTGGCCAAGGGCGCCGGCTACGACGAATGCGTCGAGAACATCGACATCGGCGGCCCCGCCATGATCCGTGCCGCCTCCAAGAACCACGCCGCCGTCACCGTGGTGGTCGACGTGGAGGATTACGCGGTGGTCATGGCGGAGATGGAGGCCAACCAGGGCGCCACCACCTTGGCCTTGCGCAAGCGTCTCGCCGCCACCGCCTATGCCCGTACCGGCGCCTACGACGCCGCCATCTCCCAGTGGTTCGCCAAGGAACTGGGCGACACCTTCCCCCGCCGTGTCGTCGTCGCCGGCGAGTTGAAGCAGAGCCTGCGCTATGGCGAGAACCCGCATCAGCAGGCCGCCTTCTACGTCACCGGCCACCATCGCCCCGGCGTTTCCACCGCGACGCAGCTTCAGGGCAAGGAACTCAGCTACAACAACCTGAACGACACCGATGCCGCCTATGAGCTGGTGGCGGAGTTCGACCAGCCCGCCGTCGCCATCATCAAGCACGCCAATCCGTGCGGCGTCGCCACCGGCGCCGACATCAAGTCGGCCTATCTCAACGCCCTGGCCACCGACCCGGTTTCGGCCTTCGGCGGCATCGTCGCCATCAACCGCAAGCTGGACGGCGTCACGGCCACCGAGATCGCCAAGCTGTTCACCGAAGTGGTGATCGCGCCCGAGGCCGACGAGGCCGCCGTGGCCGCCTTCGCCGCCAAGAAGAATCTGCGCCTGCTGGTGACCGGCGGCCTGCCCGCCCCGTCCGAGCCGGGCATGACCCTGCGGCCGGTGGCCGGCGGCTACCTGTTCCAGACCAAGGACAACGGCCGCATCACCCTGGCCGAGCTCAAGGTGGTGACCAAGCGCGCCCCCACCGAGCAGGAGTTGAAGGATCTGCTGTTCGCCTTCCGGGTCTGCAAGCACGTCAAGTCCAACGCCATCATCTACGTCAAGAACGGCGCCACGGTGGGCATCGGCGCCGGCCAGATGAGCCGGGTCGATTCGTCGCGCATCGCCGCCTGGAAGTCCAAGGAGGCGGCCGACGCCGCCGGTTTGCCCGAGGCCGGCACCATCGGTTCGGTGGTCGCCTCGGACGCCTTCTTCCCCTTCGCCGACGGGCTTCTGGCGGCGGCGGCGGCGGGCGCCACGGCGGTCATCCAGCCGGGCGGCTCCATGCGCGACGCCGAGGTGATCGCGGCGGCCGACGAAAAGGGCCTTGCCATGGTGTTTACCGGCATGCGTCACTTCCGGCACTAATCCCAGGAGCAGGTCGATGAGCGTCACCAAACTGTCTGTCGTGATCCCGTGCTACAACGAGGAGAAGACGCTCGAGGCGATTGTCGAGCGGGTGCTGGCGGCGGACCGGTGCGGCCTGGGCATCGAGATCGTCATCGTCGACGACGCGTCCCGCGACCGTTCGGTCGAGGTGGCGAAGGGGCTGGCCGCCCGGCATCCCGAGATTGTCACCACCGGCCATGCGGTCAACCAGGGCAAGGGTGCCGCCTTGCGCACCGGTTTCGCCAAGGCCACCGGCGACATCGTGCTGGTGCAGGACGCCGATCTGGAATACAGCCCCAACGACTATCCCAAGCTGTTGAACCCGATCATCGGCGACCGCGCCGACGTGGTGTTCGGGTCGCGCTTTCGCGGCGGCGAGGAGGTGCGGGTGCTGTATTTCTGGCACTCCATCGGCAACACGGTGCTGACCCTGACCTCCAACATGTTCACCGATCTCAACCTCACCGACATGGAGACCTGCTACAAGGTCTTCCGGCGCGAGATCATCCAGGGCATCTCCATCGTCGAGAACCGTTTCGGCTTCGAGCCGGAAATCACCGCCAAGATCGCCAAATTGCGTCCGCGTCCCCGGATCTTCGAGGTCGGCATCAGCTATTCCGGCCGCACCTACGAGGAAGGCAAGAAGATCGGCTGGCGCGACGGCGTGCGCGCCCTGTACTGCATCGCCCGCTACAACCTGTTCGACTGATCGTCGGGAGCGGCCGGAGTGAGGCTTACGGCACCAGCACTGGCCTGGGTCTGGGTGGCGGTGGTTCTGGCCGCCTATCTGGCGCAGTTCCGTGACATCCTGCCCGCTCTCGCGGCGGTGTGGCTGCGATGAGCTGGGTGGTCGTCCTGCTGATGACGGCGTCGTGCCTGGGCTGGGGCGCGCTGGCGCTGCGGGGGGCCGGGATCGGCGACGGCCTGGTCTGGCGCGAGCGCGCCGCATGGTCGTTCGGCCTCGGCATGGGGGTGATCGGCTGGTTCGGCTTCTTTGCCGCCCTGGCCGGACGGGTCGAGCCGGCGACCTTCGCCCTGATCTGCGCCGCCGGCTTGCCGGGCCTGTGGGAGTTGCGCCGGGTCGAGGTGTCGGCCGAGCCCTTCACCGTCTGGACCTGGGCGCTGCTGGCCTTGGGCGTCGCCATCCTGATGGGCGACCTAGTCGAGGGGCTGGCGCCGCCCACCGACGCCGACAGCCTGGCCTACCATTTCGCCATTCCCCGCCAAATTCTCCGCGACCATCATCTGGTCTTCGTGCCGCGCGCCGCCGACGCGGCGGTTCCCCTGCTGTTGCAGATGACCTATCTCGCCGCCTTGGGCTTGGGCGGCGAGCAGGCCATGACCCTGTGGTGCGGCGTGTCCGGTTGGGCGACGGTCGCCCTGACCTATGCCTTGGGGCGTGGCGTGTTGGGCCGCGATTGGGCCTTGGCCGCGGCCTTGGCCCTGGCGACCCTTCCCGCCGTCCTTTACGGCGCCGGGTCGGGGCAGGTCGAGACCCGGCTGGCGGCCTTCACCGTGGTCGCCGTGGTCGCCGCCGCCCGGGCGCGTGAGCAGGGAAGATTGGGCTGGGCGGCGGTCGCCGGTCTTGCCGCCGGTTTCGCCATGGCCAGCAAATACCCCGGTCTGCTGGTGGTGTTCTTGTGCGGCCTGGTGCTGCTGGCGCAGCGGCGTGGAGTGCTGTCGGCGGCGGTGTTCTCGGCGGCGGCGCTGGCCGCCGGATTGCAGTGGTATGGCTGGAATTGGTGGAACACCGGCGACCCGTTGTTTCCGGTGCTGTACGGCGTGCTGCCCTATCATCCCGGCGTGGCGTGGGACGCGGCGCAGCACGCCGAGTTCCGCGAATGGAGCGGCCAGATCGAATCCCCGCTGCCGCGCGGTCTGGTGGATTTCCTGCTCTATCCCGTGATGGTGACCTTCGCCCCCCCCGGCTCCGTCGATGCCGGTCGTACCGGGTTGGGGGTGCTGCCGGTTCTGCTGGCGCCCTTCGCCGTCCTCGGGGCGTGGCGCTGCCGCCGGCGGCCGGCGGCGCGGACATGGATGGTTTCCGGTCTGGTCTGTCTGGGCTTTTACGCAATCTGGTTCGCCTTCGGCGCGTCGCAGCGGGTGCGGCACTACCTGCCGTTCATGCCGCTGATCCTCGTCGGGCTGATGGCCGCCGCAGAGCGGGCCACCGCGGCGCCAGGGGTCCGGCGCGCCCTGGCGGCGGGGGTGGCGGCGGTGCTGCTGCTCCAATCGGCGGGACAGGTGGTGTTCGCGCGCAACTTCGTCCATCGCCTGACCCAGGGTGAAAGCCGCCAAGCCTTCATCGAGCGCAATGTCGCCCTGGCTTTCGCCACCACCTGGGTCAACGCCCATCTGCCGCCGTCGGCCAAGGTGGCCATGCATATCCGTCAGTGGCTTTACCTGCTGGACACCCAGGCCTTCTATGCCAATCCCATCGACCAGACCGAGATCAACGTCCGGTTCGACAACATGGACGAGCGGTTGTTCTGGCGCCAGATGCGCGCCCATGGCGTCACCCATGCCCTGCTGCCCGGCGTCGATCCGGCCGGCATGGCCGCATTGGCCGGCGCGGGCGGCTTTTACGGATTGGTCGACAGAGTGGTCGCCGCCGGATGCGGCCGGGTGGTCGAGGTGCTGACCGGGCCGGGGGCCGCCGCGTCGCGGACCCTGGGCGGTCAGGCCGCCACCGCCACCAGCGTCGTGGTCGTGGAGTTCGTGCCGGAGAGCTGTCCCCTGCCGAGGCGGCCTTGATCCGGGCCGTCAATGGCTGTAATACCGGCAAGCCCCTGGCGAAGGACCCATCCGTTGACCGCAGAGTCCCATTATCACGGCCACGACCTGGAAGCTCTTTCCAATCTTCCCAACTATCATGCCTGGATCCTGGACGGTTTCGGCCCCTATCTCGGCGGGCGGGCGGTGGAGATCGGCGCCGGGGTCGGCACCATCGCGCGCAAGATCGCGCCGCTGGTCGACAGCCTGGAAGTGGTGGAACCGGCCGACAACCTGCAGGCGGCGCTGGCCACGACTCTGGCCGGCAGCGGCGTCGCCATCCATCACGGCAGTCTGGAGCAGTGGCTGGCGGCGGCGGAACCGGCGTCCCGCGACAGCATCGTCATGGTCAACGTGCTGGAGCATGTGGCCGACGACCGGGGCGCCCTGGTCGAGTTGCGGCGGGCCTTGCGTCCCGGCGGCCATCTCTTGCTGTTCGTGCCGGCCCTGCCGGCCCTGTTCAGCCCCATGGACGAGGCGCTGGGCCATCATCGCCGCTACACCCTGGACGAGTTGACGGCCAAGGTGGTCGAGGCCGGCTTTTCGGTGCGGACCGCCGGCTATCGCGACCTTCTGGGTGTCGCCGCGTGGTGGCTGGTTCACCGGGTGCTGGGCAACACCGGCTTCAACCGCGAGGCGGCACGGTTCTACGACCGGGTGGGGGTGCCGCTGACCCGTGGCCTGGAGCGCCTGATCGGCGCGCCGGTCGGCAAGAACATCCTGCTGGTGGCGAAGGCCTAGCCCGCGCCCACGCTTGGCTGAACTAGAGCGGCAATCTCACGCGCGCGCGCAAGCCCCCCAGCGGTGAATCCTCCAGCAGCAGGTCGCCGCCATGGGTCCGCACGATGTCGCGGGCGATGGTCAGGCCCAGCCCCACCCCGCCGGTGCCGAGATTGCGGGATTCCTCCAGCCGGGTGAAGGGTTTGAACACCTCCTCGCGCCGTTCGGGCGGGATGCCGGGGCCGTCGTCGTCGATCAGCACCTCGGCGGCGTCGCGGCGGCAGCCCACCCGCACCCAGACTTGGCCGCCATAGCGGATGGCGTTGCCGATCAGGTTGCCCAGGGCGCGGGCCATGGCGTCAGGGCGGATCGGCATGACGATCTCGCCCTCGCTGTGCAGGTCGATGGAACTGCCCTGGCGGCGGTAGCGTCCCACCACTTCGTCCACCAGCGCCGGCAGGTCGGTGGCCACCGGCTGTTCGCTGCCCTCGCCGCGGGCGAAGGCGAGATAGCCCTCGACCATGCGCTCCATCTCGGCCACGTCCTCGTCCAACTCGGCGCGGCCGTCCATGTCGCCCATGATGGCCAGTTGCAGCTTCATGCGGGTCAGAGGCGTGCGCAGATCGTGGGAGACGCCGGCCAGCATCTCGGTGCGCTGCTGGATCTGGCGCTGGATGCGCTCGCGCATCAGGTTGAAGGCCTGGGCCGCCTGACGCACCTCGGTGGCGCCCTCGGGCTTGAAATTGGCCACGTCGAGGCCCTTGCCGAAGCGGTCGGCGGCCACCGCCAGCTTGCGGACGCTGCGCACCTGGTTGCGCATGAACACCGTGGCGATGCCGAACAGCAGCATGGAGGTGCCCAGCATCCACAGGATGAAGACATAGGTGGTGGAGCTGAACAGCCGCTTCTTGGGAGCGAAGATCTCCAGCAGCCCGTCGGACAACTGGACCCGGATCACCACTTCGCGTTCGAAGCTGGTCTCGTCGAGGCGGTAAGGCCGCTGCACCCGCTCGTCCATGGCCTCGGCCATGGCGCGTTCGAGAAAGCTCGACGGCAGCGGCTGCGGCTGGTTGGGCAGGATGCCGCCGGGAATGAAGCGGATGTCCAACTCCATCTTGGCGGCGGCGATGTCCAGGATGACGGCGCGGGAATCGGGGTCGGGGAAGGCGCGGATCGCCTCGATCACGGTGCCGATGTCGCCGGCCAGCCCCTTGGCCAGCCGCTTGGCCACCGTTTCCCAGTGGGTGCTGTAGAAGACGTAGGTGGAGACCAGCTGCATCACCACCAGCGGCATGATGATGATCAGAAGCGAGCGTCCCAGCAGACCCTGGGGCAGCAAACGCTTCAGCCACTGGCTGGGTGTGAGCATTGTTTCTTGTCCCTCAATTGCCGGGCGGCGAACTCCGTTCGCCTTGGCTTTCGCGCCATGTGGCGCGCGCCCTCAACGGGCTAGTCGCTACGCTCCGGGTCGTTTTGTCCTCAAGCGCCGGCGGGGGCTCGCGCCCCCTTGGCTTTCCTCCGTGGCTGTTCCCTCGCTTGCGCTCGGGGCCACTCCGGGCCGCTCAACGCGGCGACACTCGGCTAAAGCCTCGCTGATGAGGCCAAGAATCTACGTACCCGGCTGCCCTCAATCCGGCCGCAACATGTAGCCCATGCCGCGCACGGTCTGAAGATAGCGCGGCAGCTTGGGGTCGTCCTCGATCTTCTTGCGCAGGCGGGTCACCTGCACGTCCACGGTGCGCGGATTGGCCGAGTTGCCGGTGCGCAGCGCCAGATCGTCGCGGGCCACGCCCTGGCCGGCGACTTCGGCCAGCACCGCCAGCAGGTCGCGTTCGGCCTGGGTCAGGTGGACCGGCTGGTCGCCGCGGCGCAGCTCCGAGCGGGTCAGGTCCCAGGTGAACTCGCCCAGCCGCAGTTCGCGGGCCGCCTCGGGTTCGTCGCGCGGCGCGCGGCGCAGGATTGAGCCCAGCCGCAGCAGCAGTTCGCGCGGTTCGAACGGCTTGGACAGGTAGTCGTCGGCTCCGGCCTCCAGGCCGCGAATGCGGTCGTCCACCTCGCCCCGCGCCGTCAGCAGCAAAATCGGCACCCGGCTGCCGTCGGCGCGCAACGAGCGGGTCAACTGCATTCCGTCCTCGCCCGGCATCATGACGTCGAGAACGATGAGGTCGAAGGAGAGGCCCGCCATGCGATGGCGCGCCTCGGCGGCGTCGGCGGCGGTCGCCACTAGATAGCCGTTGTCCGACAAATATTTGCGCAACAGCTCGCGCAGCCGCCTGTCGTCGTCGACCACCAGGATATGGGCGTCCTCCACCGTCATCGCCGTCATCCCCGCCGTTGCTGGGGGCGGGACGGAAAGCGCGTCCGGTCGGCCTCTTCCACCAGGCCCAGCAGCACCTTGCGGAAGCCTTCGACCGATTCCGCCCCGGCCTCGCGATAGGTCTTGGCGATGCGGGCGCGCTGGCGCTCGGTCAACTGGCGTTCCAACTCGATTCCCTTCTCGGTCAGCTCCAGCAGGCGCTGGCGGCGATCACGGCTTCCCGGCCGCTGGGTGATGAATTTTTCCCGCACCAGCTGGCCCAGCACCCGCGACAGGCTCTGCTTGGTGATGCGCAGGATCTCCAGCAGCTCGCTGACGGTGATGCCGGGATGGCGGCCGACGAAATAGATGACGCGATGATGGGCTCGGCCGAAGCCGTATTCCGCCAGGATGGCGTCGGGTTCGGCGGTGAAGTCGCGATAGGCGAAGAACAGCAGTTCGATGCCTTGGCGCAGTTCCTCCTCGCGGAGAAAAAGGGGATTGAAGCCGGTTTTTATGTCAGTCATATTGACATATATGCCCTAAAAATGTTACGCCATGCAAGAGCGAATGGTAATTTTCAGTCGTCTCCACCCCCGCCACCCACACTTTCGGCCCCCTTCCCACCTCTTTCCGGACGGACATTCCCATGGCAGTTTCTCCCTTCGACGACCGCGACGGCTTCATCTGGTTCGACGGCAAGCTGGTTGACTGGCGAAGCGCCGGCATCCACGTCCTGACCCATGGTCTGCATTACGGTTCGTGCGTATTCGAGGGCGAGCGGGTCTATCACGGCAAGGTGTTCAAGCTGCGCGAACACTCCCAGCGCCTGATCGATTCGGGCCGCATCCTGGGCTTCGAGATTCCGTACTCGGTGGAGGAGATCAATGCTGCGACCAACGCCACCATCAAGGCCAACAACATCGTCGAAGGCTATGTCCGCCCGGTGGCGTGGCGCGGCAGCGAGATGATGGGCGTCGCCGCCCAGACCAGCAAGATCCGGGTCGCCATCGCCACTTGGAGCTGGCCCAGCTATTGGAGCCCGGAAGCCCGCATGCGCGGCATCCGCCTCAACGTGTCGAGCTGGAAGCGGCCGCACCCGGAGACCGCCCCGACCCAGGCCAAGGCCGCCGGTCTCTACATGATCTGCACCATGAGCAAGCACAAGGCCGAGGGCGACGGCTACGAGGATTCTCTCATGCTCGACTGGCGCGGCCAAGTCGCCGAGGCTACCGGCGCCAACGTGTTCTTCGTGTTCGGCAACGAGCTTCATACGCCGCTGCCCGATTGCTTCCTCAACGGCATCACCCGCCAGACCGTGATCGACCTGGCCAAGGCGCGCGGGATCACGGTGGTGGAGCGGGCCATCCTGCCCGAGGAAATGGCCAAGGCCAGCGAGTGTTTCCTGACCGGGACCGCCGCCGAGGTCACCCCGGTGCGTGAGATCGGCAGCTATACCTTCACGCCGGGCGAGATCACCCGGCAGCTGATTGCCGACTACGAAGCCTTGGTGCGAGTTTAGAAGACTTCAATTCCAGGCCCGAAGGCGCGCGGTTGACCACCGCGCGCCAAGGCTTTTCCGCGATCTGCTGAATGGGCGGTATTTTCTTTTCGCACCGTTCGTAATAGTCTTCTTCTTGGGGAATGTTTAGGGGCGTCGCGGTCGGGCTTTTCCGGCCGCGTGATCGGATTGGAGTGTCCGTGTCGCACGCTTGGAGCAATTTGCGGCTATCGAGCCGTTTCATGCTTATCGTTGGATTGGGCGTCATCGCCTTGATTGCAAGCGTGGTGACCACCATCGCTCGCTTCGAGCGCGCGGAGATGGAGCGCCAGCTTCAGCAACTCTCCGCCAACGAGATGACCTCGTTGCACGCCCTGATTCTGAACGTCATGGCCAAGCGGCCGGAAGACGCCGACAATATCGGCATCACTGTTTTCAACAACTGGTTCGACAGCCGTAACATTCACTATCCCGGCAAGGTGTGGAGCGCTTGGGGTCCGCACGTCGTGGATTATATGAAGGAGCTTGACTTCAATCGGCCGCCCAAGCTGCCGCGGGACGACGTCGACCGCGAGGCCTTCGCCACCAAGGTGCCGGTCAGCCGCTTCACCGACGACGGTTTCTACCGCTATTCCCTGCCCATCGTGCTGGGCGTCACCGACGGCGCCAAGGAAGAAATCTGTCACAGCTGTCACGGCGGCATGGGCATGCAGGATGGCGACGTCATCGCCGTCCTGTCGTCGTCGCTGTCCACCACCGAGTCCGAGGCGCGCCTCAACCGGGTGCTGACCTGGCTGATCCTGGGCGGCGTCACCGCCACCATTCTGGCTGTGATCGGCGTGCGTTGGATTCTCAAGGGGATCATCGCCGATCCCATCGAAGACATGACCCGGCGCATGAACCAACTGGCTGGTGGCGACGTGTCCATCACGGTGCCGGCGCTGGAACGCCAGGACGAGGTCGGCGACATCGCCCGCGCCGTCCAGGTGTTCAAGGACAACACCATCGCCAAGCAGCAGATGGAGCAGGAGGCCCGTGCCGCCGCCACCGCGCGCGAGGCCCGCATGCACCGGCTGGAGGATTTGATCGCCGGGTTCGACAAGGCGGTGACGGCGGTGCTGGATTCCGTCGCCTCCTCGGCGCAGCAGATGATTCATACGGCGCGCAGCATGGTGGACTCGGCCGATCAGGCGTTGGAGCGGTCCAATTCGGCGGCCACCCAGGCCAGCGAAGCCAACGAGAACGTGCGCATGGTCGCCGCCGCCGCCGAGGAGCTGACGGCGTCCATCAACGAGATCGCCCAGCAGGTGGGGATGTCCAACAAGGTGGCGGCCTCGGCGACCAAGGAGGCCAACTCCGTCAACACCAGGGTTCAGAGTCTGGCCGGGGCGGCCGACAAGATCGGCGAGATCATCGAGATGATCACCGGCATCGCCGAGCAGACCAACCTGCTGGCGCTGAACGCCACCGTCGAGGCGGCCCGTGCCGGCGAGGCCGGCAAGGGCTTCGCGGTGGTGGCCTCGGAGGTCAAGAATCTGGCCCGCCAGACCGTGGGCGCCACCGAGGACATTTCGACCCAGATCAACACCATCCAGCAGGAAACCGACAAGACGGTCCGCGCCATCCGCGGCATCGGCACCACCATCTCGTCCATGGACGGCATCACCACCACCATCGCCGCCGCCATCGAGGAGCAGGGGGCCGCGACCCAGGAAATCGCGCGCAACATCGACCACGCCGCTTCGGGAACCAATTACGTCTACGAGAACATCACCGGGGTGTCGCAGACCATCCTCGAGACCGACCGTTCCGCCAAGGACGTGCTCGGCGCCGTCGAGGCCCTGCAACAGCAGGCGAGTACCCTGCGCAGCGAAGTCGACCGCTTCCTTTCCGGCATCCGTCAGGCCTGACGCTACGGCGTTCGGATATCTCTTCTCATGATATGAATCATACCGTCGTCATGGCCGGGCTTAAGTCCCGGCCATCCACGCCGTGCCATAGCACCGGCGTCCGAGGGGCGGATGGGCGTGGATACGCGGGACGAGCCCGCGCATGACGACATCACGTGATTCAGAGGCCTGACGGGGCATAACCCCTCGCCCTATCCCTGGGCGCCGAAGAATTCCAGCTGCCACTCCATCTCGTCCTCGGTCAGCGGATGATCGCCGCCGGTCTTGGGATTGAGAATCTTGCTGACCGGCAGCCGCAGCAGTTTGATCTGGAGATGGGCGGCAAGGTCGGCCGACATGCCGGCCTTCCAGCCCACCGCGACGATTCCCTTGGCGCTCTGGGTGTCCACCACCTTGCGGATCAGCCGGGGCGACAACGCGGCCAGCTCGGCCAGGGCGGCCACCACGAAGGAGGCGTCGCCCGAGGCCAGCGCCGCGCCGATGACGCCCTCGTCCAGTTGCCCGGCAGTGTTCATGGCGCGAATCCGGGCCAGCAGGGCGGCCTCGTCGGAAACGCCCTTGGGCTCGGCGGCGCCTTCGATCTCGTCGATGCGCCGGGCCACCACCGCCGCCACGGCGGCGGCGGCCTCGGGGCCGAGGTCCTGGCGCGCCGCCAGGGTTTGCAGCAGGCTGGCGGCGACGAAACGGGCCAGCTTGGTCGCCGTCTTGGCCGACAATTTCGGCCGTTCGACGAAGGGCTTGTGCCAGGCCTCGATGTTGGTGGCGCGGTCGGCCAGACGGTCCAGGGTTTCTTCCCGGATCTGGGCCGAGGGGTTGCCCAGCAGGATGGCGATGGCGTCCACATCCTCGGTGGCGGCGATGGCGTCGCAGACTCGCACATTGACCACCGAGCGCCGCGAAATGGCGGCCAGCGCCCCCGGGATGGGGTTGGCGCCGATGATCTCCAGCAGATCCTCGTCGTTCAGCACCGGCGAATACTGCAGCACCGGACCGGCCACCACCAGTTCGGCGTCGCGGGCCAGCCGGCGGATGACGTCGGGCGGGGCCTGGGCCACATCCTTCAGCGCCTCGGCCAGGATCTGGCGAACCTTGGGAATCTGGTCGCGGGCCAGCACCTCCAGCGCCTCGTAGGTGACGCGGCGCAGGCGGTCCTGCTCGTGGGCCGACAAGCCGGGGGCGACGCGGGCGATCTTGGCCGCCAGGTCGCCGCGCACCGCGTCGTTCGGATCGGCGGCCAGCAGCAGGTTGGCCTGGGCGGGAGCATGGGCGTTGGCGGCGACCCGGCGGCGCACCTCGGGGTCGCCGTCCTCGGCGAGGAAATACAGAATCTCGGATTTGACGTCGGTGCGATCAGCCAGATCGGCCCGGACCTTGGCGTCGGGGTGGGCCGCCAGCTCCTTGGCCCGATCATAGTCCAACGGCCGGGTGCCGCCGCCGAACAGTCGCTTCAAGAATCCGGTCACGCCTCTTCCCCTTCGGCGCCGATGGCGGGCGCCAGCCGCCAGGCGCCTTTGCCGCTTCGCTTGACCTCATACATGGCCTTGTCGGCGCGTACGATCAACTCCTCGATGGTCTCACGGCTGCCGCCCGCATGCACCGCCACCCCCAGGGAAAAGTGCAGCGGCTTGTCCGGGCTGCCCGAGAAAGGGTCCAACTCGATCTTGCCGGCGGTCAGCAGGTCTTGGCAGCGCTGCACCGCGATCTCCTCGCCGGCGCCTTCCAGCCAGATGGCGAATTCGTCGCCACCCAGCCGCGCCACCAGGTCGATGGGTCGGGTGTGCAGGCGCAGCAGGTCGCGCACCGCCAGCAGGGCGTGATCGCCGCGCTGATGGCCGTGGACGTCGTTGACCGCCTTGAAGTTGTCGAGATCCACATAGATCAGGGTGGCCGGTTTGCCTTCGCGGGCCAGGCGACCGAAGCGGCGGGCGATCTCGTCGAAGAAGGCGCGGCGGTTGAACAGGCTGGTCAGCCCATCGGTGCGCGACAGCTTGACCACCCGTTCGTGGTTGGTGATCTGCTCGGCCGCCAGTCCGACCTGATTGGCGACGTCGTCGATCAGCAGGCGGTCGTCGTCGCTCCAGGCGGGGCGGTCCTGGCCCCGCCACAGCAGCACGGCGCCGTTGATGGAGTGGCGATAGCGGCAGACGGTGGCCAGCACCCGCCAATCGTCGAGATCGGCGTCGAAGTGGTCGGAGCCCAGGAAGGAGTCCAGCACCGGCTTTTCGTCTCCGGCGGTGCCCGACAGCGCCGAGAGTTCGAAATCGGAGTTTTCGGGCAGGATGCGGAAAATCTGGCAGCCGGAGGCGCCCAGCGCCCGCGCCGTGGCCTCCGCCGCCGTCTTCAGCATGTCGGCGGGATCGACCTCGTCGCGGATGGTGCGCACGATGTAGCCCAGCAGCCGCTCGCGGTTGTTGGCGCGCGACAGGGCGGCGTCGCGCAGCCGCTCCTGGGTGACGTCGCGGCAGACGCCGCGGGCGCCGCGCCATTCCCCTCGCTCGCCTCGGATGGGGGTGGCCGAGGCCAGCAGGCAGACCTGGGTGTGGTCGCTTTGGCGCATCCAGACCTCGACGTCCTCCATCTCCACATTGGTCTCGAACGGCACGGTGCCCTGGCCGCCTTCCTCGCAGAGAATGAAATCGGCCGGCCGGCGCCCGACCAGCTCGTCGGCGGCGAAGCCCATGGCGCCCTTGGGGCTGACGAAGACGAAGCGGCCGTCGGGGCCGATCTCCCAGGCGAAGTCGCTGGAGATTTCCACCAAGTCCTTGTAACGCTGCCGCGATTCCACCAGGGCGGCACGCAGGTTGCGTTCCAGGGTCACGTCGCGGGCCAGCACCACCATCTGGCCGTTTTCGGCTGGCAGGGAGACCAGATCCAGGATCATGGTGCCGCCGCTGGGCACCGGCAGGCTTTCCACCGAGGTGGCGCCCGGCGCCGCGAGCAATTCCGGCAGGCAGGTCAGCCGGCCTTGGGCGATGGCGGCGGCCAGGGTCTCGGCGCGGCCGTTGCTGGCGACGATGTGGCCGTCGCGGTCGAGCACCACGGCCGGGCCGGGAAAGGCGGCCAGCCCCTCTTGGCCCAATGTCACGGTAACCCGGCCCCCAAAGGCGGCGCGGTTCCGTTGTCTGTCGCCTGGTGCGTCCATCCGTTCTGGATTCCCGCTCGTGAGTCCTCGTTGATCCAATACCATAGGGGTAGGCGTTTAACGATCCCCTAAAGAATATTAGAGGCGCACGGCCCGGAAATGAAATGTGACCAATGTGCGAAATTGGTAACGACCGGGGTCATACCACTTGAGGAATGGACGGCACCCGCCTATGCTGCAATGCACAATGATCATCGAAGGATTGATCCGTCATGAATGAAATTTCCGCCGCCGCCACTCCGCTCAAGTTGCTGGACCTCCGGGGCAAGAAGGGGCTGGTGATCGGCATCGCCAACGACCAGAGCATCGCCTATGGCATCGCCCGCCATTGCCATGCTTACGGCGCCGAACTGGCCATCACCTATCTCAACGAAAAGAGCGACAAGTATGTGCGGCCGCTTGCCGAGCAGCTGCACGCCCCCATCATCATGCCCTGCGACGTGCGCGAGGAAGGGCAGCTCGAGGCGGTGTTCAAGACCATCGAGGAGAAATGGGGCCGTCTGGACTTCGTCATCCACTCCATCGCCTACGCCAATCGCGACGATCTGCACGGCCGGGTGGTCGATTGCTCGCGCGAGGGCTTCGCCCTGGCCATGGACGTGTCGTGCTTCTCGTTCATCCGCTGCGCCAAGCTGGCCGAGCCGCTGATGACCAACGGCGGCGCCCTGATCACCGTGTCGTTCTACGGCGGCCGCAAGGTGGTCGAGCATTACAACGTCATGGGACCGGTCAAGGCGGCGTTGGAGAGCACCACCAAATACCTGGCGCACGAGCTGGGCCCCAAGGGCATCCGTGTCCTGACCCTGTCGCCGGGGCCGTTGAAGACTCGCGCCGCGTCGGGCATCGACCGCTTCGACGAGTTGATGGACGCCGCCGCCGCCAAGGCGCCGACCCATCAGCTGGCCGACATCAACGATTGCGGTTCGTTCGCCGCCTATCTGGTCAGCGACGTGGCCAAGTCGGTGACCGGCACCACCTTGTTCATCGATGGCGGTGCCCACATCGTCGGCTGACGGATCGGGGCGAGCGGAAACGCTCGCCCCGACTCTCTTTATGCCCCTCAAGCGCCGGGCGGGCCACTTCCGTGACCCTTGGCTTTCGCCGCACGCACGCGCAGGCGTGCATTCATATGTCTGTCGGCGAAGCCGGCGGCGGCGCGCCCTCAATGGGCATAGTCGCTGCGCTCCGTCGCAAAGGCTCGACCATCAGCCGTCCTCGTCGTCGCCCTTGCCGCCGCAACGATCATCGTAATAGCGGGTTTCCATGGGCCAAGGTCCGGTGGCGGACTTGGCGTCGAGCCGCTTGCGGTCCGGCTCCGGCAGGGCGTTGAAGAAGCGCAGCCCGGTGGCCTGCTCGACCTCGGAGACCGTGGCGGCGTAGCGCGTCAGGTCGTATTTCGCCTGGGGCGTGCCGGCGCATTTGCGGTAAACGCCGCGCTGATCCTCGTCGGCCTGGGGAAAGATGAAGGCGCGGGCCTCGACCTTGCCCCCGATCTCCACCGCCAGAATCTTGAACAGGGCATGGGGAATCGCGACCGGAACGGTCCCCGGCGCACCGATCATGTCGATCTCCCGCTCGGGTTCGAAGATCGGCCCGGCGATGGTCCAGACTCGCCCGAACTTGTTGGCCGCCGCGATGGCATAGTTCTCCAACGCCAGCCAGTCGCCCTGGTTCATGTCGGCGAACTGGGGCAGGGCGTTGACGAAGACGTGGGTGTTGCAGCCCTCCTGCCAGGCGATGCGGTTGGCGTGGCTGCGGGCCGCCATGTGGCCGCGATTCCACAAGACGGCGAAGCCGCGATAGGACGGATCAATCCCCCGCTTGCGGATATCGGGCTTGTCGCTCCACAGGAAGGCGGTGTCTTCCAACTCGTACCATTTGGTCGGCCGCTTGGCGCCCTGGGGATGGATGGGCTTGCCGTCTTCGCCCAGCAAGGCCCGCATTTCATAGGCGACCCATTTGGGCACCCCCTTGTAGGGCGAATCCGTCCGGTCGTCGTCGGGGGTTTCGAACGAACTGGTGAACGGACCATAGGTGAACATCAGACTCTTCGGTTCGGTGTCGAAGCGGTCATGGTCGTACCCGGCCGGAACCGTCGACTGGTAGGGCAGGGCCAGCGAACCGGCTTGGCCGGCGCAGGCCAGCGGATTGCCCTTCTGGGCCAGGGCCGCCTCGGATACCGCCGTCATCGCGGCGACAAGACCGGCAACTAAAACAAGATGTTTTTTTGATAAATGCAGCATGGCGCACCTGGGAGAGATTGACAGCTCTCGTAGAATGCCCATGGTTCGCCGAAATCGCAATCACTGCAGGTTGCGTATGGCGATTGATATGGAGTCCGAGACTGTATAGAAAGATAAATAATCACGTATTGCGAGATAATCGGGGGCGCCGCGTCCCCGGCAAGGCGCGATGATTGCGGATCCGCAATCTAGTCTCGGGGGCGGCCGGGGTGGCGTCTATGACCTCGTCCACAGTCCCGCCCCGATGCCGCAGTCATGGCAAGGGCTGCAGGGGGGTATCGCCCCCTGTGATGGGACTTGGTTAGGAGCAACGCGACGCGCGGCCCATGCCGCGGAAGGCAAGGGCGCTCGCGCCCGCCCGCCGATTGAGGGCACCGCTGATCGGTTCCGATCAGCGGGATACGGTATAAGGCGTGGTTGCGGTGGAATCGAGGGTGTCATCCCGAAGGGACGACGGGAGAGGCCGCCATGGCCCCTCACGCGGGCGGAAGACTTAGGACACGCGGAACGCGTCCCACACATCCATGCTTCCCGCGTCACCTCCTCCGCGAAATCGAGAGGCCTCTTACGCCTTCATGCGCTCGCGGAAATAGGCGATGGTGCGCTCGAGACCCTGCTCCAGGGTGATCCGGGGCTCCCAGCCGAGCTTGTCCTTGGCCAGGGTGATGTTGGGCTGGCGCTGCAACGGATCGTCGGCCGGCAGCGGATGGTAGACGATCTCGGTCTTGGCGCCACCCACCATGGCGACCACCATTTCGGCCAGCTCGCGCACCGTCATTTCGCGCGGATTGCCGAGATTGATCGGGCCAGTGACGTCGTCGGGCGAAGCCATCAGGCGGATGAAGCCTTCGATCAGGTCATCGACGAAGCAGAACGACCGGGTCTGGCTGCCGTCGCCGTACAGGGTGATCGGCTGGCCTTCCAGCGCCTGGACGATGAAGTTCGACACCACCCGTCCGTCGTTGGGATGCATGCGCGGGCCATAGGTGTTGAAGATGCGCGCCACCTTGATGCGCATGCCGTGCTGGCGCCAATAGTCGAAGAACAGGGTCTCGGCGCAGCGCTTGCCCTCGTCGTAACAGGCGCGCGGGCCGATGGGGTTGACGCTGCCGCGATAATCCTCGGTCTGGGGGTGGACTTCGGGGTCGCCGTAGACCTCGGAGGTGGAGGCCTGGAAAATCTTGGCGCCGACCCGCTTGGCCAGGCCCAGCATGTTGATGGCGCCATGCACCGAGGTCTTGGTGGTCTGGACCGGGTCGCGCTGGTAGTGGATGGGCGAAGCGGGGCAGGCCAGATTGTAGATCTCGTCCACCTCCACATAGAGGGGGAAGGTCACGTCGTGGCGCACCAGCTCGAAATAGGGGTTGTCCAGCAGGTGGACGATGTTGTCCTTGGTGCCGGTGAACAGGTTGTCGACGCACAGGACGTCGTTGCCCTCGGCCAGCAGGCGTTCGCACAGATGCGACCCCAGGAAGCCGGCACCGCCCGTCACCAGAACCCGCTTGCGACCGTATTTCATCGGATTTCGTCCCCTTATGATGCCCAGCCTTCTACGGCAATCACCTGGAATTGACAAGAAAGATTGGCTTTTTCGGGGGCTCGGGATTTGACAATCGCCAGCCGAGAGGCGAGGGTGCCGCCATGAGCCGCAAACCTGCCACCACGCCCCGTTCCGTCGCCCTCGACCTCCTCGCCGCCGTTCTGGACCGCGACCGGCTGCTGGACGACGTCCTCGACGACAGCCGCCTTGCCGCCCTCGACGAGCGCGACCGCGGCTTCGTCCGCCTGCTGCTGGCCACCACGCTACGCCGGCTGGGGCAGATCGACGATCTGATCGAGCGCTGCATGGAAAAGCCGCTGGGCGCCAAGTCCGCCGCCGCCACCCATGCGCTGCGGCTGGGCATCGCTCAACTGCTGTTTCTCGACGTGGCGGCCCATGCCGCCATTTCCACCAGCGTCGATCTGGTCAAGGGAACCCCGCTGGCCGGGTTCGCCAAGCTGGTCAACGCGGTTTTGCGCCGGCTGTCCCGCGATGGCGCCGCCATGGTGGCGGCCCAGGACGCCGCCCTGCTGAACACGCCCGACTGGCTGTGGCGGTCCTGGGTCGCGACCTATGGCGAGGACACGGCGCGCGCCATCGCCACCGCCCATCTGACCGAGGCGCCGGTGGACATCACCGTCGCCGCCGACCCCCAGGGCTGGGCGGAAAAGCTGGAGGCCGAGATCCTGCCCACCGGCACCCTGCGGCGGCGCGGCGGCGGCGCGGTGGCGGGGCTGGCCGGCTTCGACGAGGGGACATGGTGGGTTCAGGATGTGGCCGCCGCCTTGCCGGCTCGCCTGCTGGGCGACGTGGCGGGCAAGGCCGTCGCCGATCTGTGCGCCGCGCCGGGCGGCAAGGCGCTGCAACTGGCCGCCGCCGGTGGAGTGGTGACGGCGGTGGACCGTTCGGCCAAGCGGCTGGTGCGCTTCACCGCCAATCTGGCCCGGCTGGGCCTGTCGGCCAATGTGGTCGAGGCCGATGCCGGCGCTTGGGTTCCCCCGGCGCCGTTCGACGCCATCCTGCTCGACGCGCCGTGCTCGGCCACCGGCACCCTGCGGCGTCACCCCGACGTGGCGCGGCACAAGAATCCGGCCGAGATCACCAAGCTGGCCATGGTGCAGGAGCGCCTGCTCAAGGCGGCGGTGGGCATGCTGAAGCCGGGCGGCGTTCTGGTCTATTGCGTCTGCTCGCTGGAGCCCCAGGAGGGCGTCGATCAGGTCGAGCGCCTGTTGGCGGCCGGGGCGCCGCTGCGGCGCATTCCCATCACCACGGACGAGATCGGCGGCTTGGCCGACGCGATCACGCCGGCCGGCGACCTGCGCACCCTGCCCTGCCATCTTGCCGAGCAGGGCGGCATGGATGCATTCTTCGCGGCGCGGCTGCAAAGGGTCTGAGATGAACCAGCGACGTTTCGTGCTGATCGATCGCGACGGCACCATCAATGTGGAAAAGCACTATCTGTCCGATCCCGATCAGTTGGAGCTTTATCCCGGCGTGGCGGCGGCGATCCGGCGGCTGAACCGGCTGAATCTCGGCGTCGTCGTGGTCACCAACCAGTCGGGCATCGCGCGCGGCTATTTCGACCTGGCGCGGCTGGACGAGATCCACACCCGGCTCTACGCCATGCTGGAGGCCGAGGGCGCCGCCATCGACGGCCTGTATATCTGCCCCCACGGTCCCGACGACGATTGCGACTGCCGCAAGCCGCTGCCCGGCATGGTGGACCAGGCGGTGGCCGAGCATCACTTCGACCCGGCCCAGGCCTTCATGATCGGCGACAAGGAAGTGGATGTGGAGTTGGGCCAGGCGGTGGGCGCCGCCACCTTCCTGGTGCGCACCGGCCATGGCGCCAAGCATGTGGACGGCACCAAGGCCGACCATGTGGTCGCCGACCTGGCCGAAGCGGTGGCGATCATCGAAAAGAGCGTGGCGGCGTGATCGCCGCCATGGTGCCGAGCGCGGCACAATTGTTGTCCCTGGCCGGCCTGCTGGCGGTGGCGTTGGGCTTCACCCTGATCGGCGCCGCCTTGGGCGGGCGCGACCGTCTGCCCGAGGCCGACCTGCCGGTGGGCTGGGCGGTGGTGGCGGGCCTGTTCACCGTGGCCGGCGGCGTCCTCGACGTCCCGCTGACCGTCCTGGCGGTGGTGTCGCTGGTCATGGCGGGCGGCGCGGCTCTGGTGCTGTGGCGCCGTGGCGAGCCGCCGGTGGACCGGGGCGGCGTGACGGTGCTGCTGGCCATGCTGCCGCTGCTGCTGACCACCGCCTCCATGCAGCCGTCGCAGTGGGACGAGTTCTCCCAGTGGCTGCCCAATGCCCGCTATCTGGCGCTGTTCGACGCCTTTCCCGGCCCCAGCCATCCGGCCAGCGACAGCGTCTTTCCCGGCTATCCGCCGGGGGTGACGGTGGTGTTCTATCTGGTCGGGCGGCTGATCGGGCACTTCACCGACACGGTGGCGCCGTGGTTCAACCTGTTGCTGCTGGCGGCCAGCGCCCGGCTGATGGTGCGGCTGTTCCGGGGTGACGACACGGTGGGAGGCGGGGCCGCCTGGGGCGTGCTCGGCGTCACGATCCTGGCCACCACCTTCGTGCCCAAGCTGGTGCTGAGCAGCTATGCCGATACCGCCACCGCCGTGGCGGTGGGCTTCTCGGCGGTGCTGGGCCTGCGGTTGTGGGAGGGCGGTCGGGGGCGCGCCCTGCAATTCGCCCTGGTCTTCGCCCTGCTGCCCATGACCAAGCAGGGCAACTTCGCCTTGATGGGGCTGCTGGTGCTGGCGCTGGACTGGGAGTCCTGGCGTCAAGGCGGTCGATGGCGGCTGTCCTGGGCGATCCTGGCCGTCGCCCTGGTTCCGGCGGTGGTGGCGACCCTGGCCTGGCGGCTGCACGTATCCGGCAGCGGCGGCGACATGTCCATTCGCGCCGTGTCCGACTGGCAATGGCCGCTGCTGCCGGAGATTCTCACCAGCATGCGCCACGTGGCGGCGGCCAAGGGCGGCTATTTCGGCCTCGGTCTGGTGATGGTCGGCCTGGCGGCGTGGCGGCGGCCGGAGCATCGGCTGGTGCCGCTGTTCGCCGTGGTCTTCGTCGGCTACAACGCCTTCCTGCTGTTCGTCTACCTCGCCATCCTGGGCGGCTACGAAAGCGCCAACGCGGCGTCGTTCTGGCGCTACAACACCCATCTCGGCAGTTTGCAGATGCTGGTCGCGGCCCTGCTGGCCGGGGGGCTGTGGCGGCGCTTCGGCGGCAGGAGGATCGGCCGCGCGGCCATGGTGGTGGGCGGGCTGGCGGCGGTGGTGGTTCCTTTTGCCGGCCAGAAATACATCCGGTTCGACCTTTCGCCGGTCAAGCTGCATGCCCGCGCCACCATCGCCGAGATGGCGGGCCTGTTGCCGGCGGGCGCGCGGCTGATGGTGATCGACGCCCACGGCACCGGCTTCTTCAGCAATTACGCCAATTACCACCTGGGATTCGGCAGCCATGTGGTGTCCAGCATGACCGCCTTCAACGCTCCTGCCATCGCCGACCAAGTGGCCAAGGTGAAGCCCGATTTCATCTGGGTGCGCACTCAGACTCCCGCCGTGGCGGCGGTTCTCGGCCAGCCCCTGGACGAGGCCGCGTCGCATCTGCTGGCGCGCGAGGCGGCGGGGTGGCGGGTGCTGAAATCATGGCCGTATCCGGCCGACATGGACCCGGCGGCGGACAAGGACTGAGTCATGAGCGAACGGATTTTCCAACTGACCGGCAAGCGGGTGTGGGTGGTGGGCCATCGCGGCATGGCCGGCTCGGCCATCGTCCGCCGGCTGCAAACCGAGGGCTGCGAGATCCTGACGGTGGGGCGCGACGCGCTGGACCTGCGCCGCCAGGCCGAGGTCGAGGACTGGATGGCGGCCCACAAGCCCGAGGCGGTATTCCTGGCCGCCGCCACGGTGGGGGGCATCCTGGCCAACAGCACGCGGCCGGCCGAGTTCCTCTACGATAATCTGGCCATCGAGACCAACGTCATCCACGGAGCCTGGAAGACCGGGGTGTCCAAGCTGCTGTTCCTGGGGTCCAACTGCATCTATCCCCGGCTGGCGGAGCAGCCGCTGACCGAGGGAATGTTGCTGACCGGGCCGCTGGAGCCCACCAACGAATGGTACGCCGTCGCCAAGATCGCCGGCATCAAGCTGTGCCAGGCCTATCGCCGCCAGTATGGCTGCGACTTCATTTCGGCGCTGCCGGCCGGCCTGTTCGGCCTGGGCGACCGCTACGACCCCGCCCACGGCCATGTGGCGGCGGCGCTGATGATGCGCATCCACGACGCCAAGCGCCAGGGGCTGGACAGCGTCACCTTGTGGGGCACCGGCACGCCGCTGCGCGAATTCATGTATTCCGAGGACATGGCCGACGGGGCGGTGTTCCTGATGACGCATTACTCGGGCGAGGAGATGCTGAACCTGGGCAGCGGCAATGAATACTCCATCCGCCAACTGGCCGAGGCTATCGCCAATGCGGTGGGCTGGACCGGCAGCTTCGCCTTCGACACCACCAAGCCCGACGGCATGCCGCGCAAATTCATGGACTCCGCCAAGGTCCACGCCCTAGGCTGGCGGGCGCGGACGTCGTTGGAGGACGGGCTGCGGGCGGCCTACCAGGATTATCTGCGGCGGGCGGGGGACATCCATTAAACTTGACGATCCTTTAATACCGCCCAGATATAATACAGCAAGGGTGCCGAATGGTCGGGCCCTTCGACATCGTACTCGCTCATCGTTCGAGGAGGACGTCCGTATGTCCCGTTTATCCGCCTTCAATAGTCCGCTGCTGCTGGGTTTCGATCATTTCGAGCGGGTGCTCGACCGTATCTCGAAGACTTCGGCGGAGGGTTATCCCCCCTACAATATCGAGCAGACCGGCGAAAGCGGGTTGCGCATCACCCTGGCGGTGGCCGGGTTCTCCATGGACAATCTGTCGGTGGCGCTGGAAGACAACCAGTTGGTCATCCGCGGTTGCCAGAACGAGGACGAGGCCGGTCGCATCTTCATCCATCGCGGCATCGCCGCGCGGCAGTTTCAGCGCGCCTTCGTGCTGGCCGAGGGGATCGAAGTGGGCGAGGCGGCGCTCGACAACGGTCTGTTGCACATCGATCTGATCCGCCAGCTGCCGGAGCCCCGTATCCGCAGCATCCCCATCCAGGGCGGCGCGCGTCCCAATACTCAGGCCCAGACCATCACGGTCGCGGCCGACGCCGATGGTTCCGCACATTCCCGGGCCAGAACCGGCCAGAACAGGGAGGTCTGACATGAAGAACACAGACGACAAGGCCATCGCCACCGTCCCCGTCGGGATCATGAGCGTGTCCGATCTGGCGACCTGGGGCATTCCCATCATCGCCTATGTCCGCCACAAGGGCGCCACCGGCGAGGGCAGCTGGGCCATCCATGCCGCCGACGGCACCCAGATCGGCGAAGCCCCCGACCGCGCCACCGCCTTCGCCGCCGTGCGCCAGCACGACCTGGAGCCGCTGAGCGTCCACTGAGAGTCAACGCCCGTCGTCACCCCCGGGCTCGTCCCGGGGGTCCACGCCGCAGTGCCCCGCCGGTGGTGGGACCATAGGGCATGATCAAGTCGCCCAACCGCGTGGATACGCGGGACAAGCCCGCGCATGACGGATTCTTGAGGTTATGCGCCCCCTTTCCCCACGCCATCCAGCCTGTTAAGGTTGAGAAAGGCGGGAGGGTGGCGCGTGACGGATTTCTTCATCAGCTATACCGGGGCCGACCTGTCATGGGCGAAGTGGATCGACTTCGTCCTGCGGGGCAAGGGCTATATCACCCGCCTTCAGGCCTATGATTTTCCGGCGGGAAGCAACTTCGTCGCCGAGATGCACAAGGCGATCCAGGAGTGCGACCGCACGGTGATGGTGTTGTCGCCGCCCTACCTGACGTCGAAGTTTTGTCTGGCGGAATGGACCAACATCTTTGTGGACGATCCGGTCGGTGCCGCCCGCAAGCTGCTGGGGGTGCGGGTCGGCGAGTGCCAGCCGGATGGACTGCTGAAGACCAACGTTTATTGCGATCTGGTGGGCATCCAGGACCGTGACGCGGCCAAGCGGCTTTTGCTCGACGCCATCGGGCCATCCGGCCGCCCCACCACCGAGCCGGACTTTCCCGGCCAGCCGCCGCCCGAGCCGCGTTTTCCCGGTGCCACCCGCCACAACCTCGCCGCCTCCAATCCCCATTTCACCGGCCGGGCCGAGTTGCTGGAGCGGTTGGAGCGGGCCCTGACCTCGGGACCGGTGGCGCTGACGGCGCTGCACGGGCTGGGCGGCATCGGCAAAAGCCAGACGGCGCTGGAATATGCCTGGCGCCACCTCGCCGATTTCGAACTGGTGTGGTGGCTGCGGGCGGAGAGCGTCGAGGGACTGCTGGGCGGCTTGGGCGGGCTGGCGGTCGAGCTGGGGGCGGTGGCGCCGGAGGAGACCAACGCCGAGACTCGCGCCCGGGCGGCGCTGGCTTGGCTGAAGGCGCATCCCGGCTGGCTGCTGGTCTACGACAACGCCGAGACCGAGGACGACGTCAAGGACTGGCTGCCCCAGGGATCGGGGGCGGTGATCCTGACGTCCCGCGACGGGGCATGGCACCATGTCCAGCCGCTGGACGTGGACGTCATGAGCCCGGCCGACGCGGCGGCGCTGCTGACCGAGCGCAGCGGCGATCCTGATGCCAAGTCGGCGGCGGAGCTGGCGACGGAGTTGGGCTACCTGCCGTTGGCGCTGGAACAGGCGGCGGCCTACATGTTCGCCAGCCATTGGAGCCTCGCCCGCTACCTCAAGACCTACCGCACCCGCCATAAGCTCGACTTTGGCACTTTTTGAGAGCGCGCAGGGCGGGTGAATCCCGCCACATGACCCACTTCGTTCTTTGCGAAGAGAAACGGAGGAGGGTCGAATGCCGTCTCGGAAGACGCTGCGCAAGGGGAACATGGAGCCGTTG
>NZ_CAINTR010000007.1 GCF_903853455.1 uncultured Magnetospirillum sp. | reverse complement strand
GGTCTCCAGTCGGGGCTCCGCCCCTCCTTACGTCCGGCCCCAGCGGGCAATCATACCGGCCATCATAGTTGTCGCTCAACCGGCCAAGATAATTGTCGGCGGCGACTGGCTTGGCTGCGCAATTCGCCGTGCAAACGTTCGGCGACCATCACCACCTGCCCCAGAGTGATGCAAAGAACATAGGCGAAGGTGGTCATGAAAGCCATCTCGGTCAGGGCCGGAGCTGCCAGCAGGTCGTCGGTCCCCGACCCGACGACAATCAGTCCCCGCACCAGATGAAAGACGCCATGGACCAGGCAGACCGCGCCGGTGACCCGCCGCGCCAGGGTGGCGTTCCCCGCCGCCAGAGTCCAGGCAGCCGCCACAGTCAGCGTCGCGGTGACGAACGAGGTGAATTCCATGCGGACCGCCGCCGACGGCTGAACCAGATCGAACCACGCCAGCACGGCACCCGATCCCAACATCACCGCCGGGGTAAGCCAGCCCCACCCGTCGCGCCCGGCGAAAATGCGGCACCCGGTCAACAGCAGGCTCGGCGCCGCCAGGACCAAGATGCTGAACAGCAGGTCGGCGACCGCTTCCGACAGCAGTCCGCGCGCTCCGCCGAGGAATGAACCGATGGCGCCGCAGCCATTGCTCAGCACCCACCAGCCGATACCGGGAATGCCCAAATGCAAACGTCGCATCACCAGCAGAGTTCCGACGGCAATGACACCCGTCACCGCGATCATTACCATCATTGTCCGAATGTCGAGATGCATGGCCGCCCTGACTACCCTCGCATTGCGGCGAGAGCCTAACCACATATCGGAAGGATTCCAAGGCCGCCTCTTCCCTGCCGGTCGCAGATGATGCTAGGCTCGGGGCAATTCACGGGACTTTCTGCCAGAGGACTTTTAAGGATGAGCGAGACGGAACACAATTACGCGGCGCGCGTCGGCGTCACCGAAAGCGCGGCCGAACGGGTCCTGACCCTGATCAAGATGGAAGGCAAGCCGAACATGATGCTGCGCATCGGTGTTTCCGGCGGCGGCTGTTCCGGCTTTCAGTACGGCATCACGCTGGACGACACCATCGGCGACGAGGACCGGGTGTTCGAGGACCAGGGCATCCGGCTGGTGATCGACCAGACCTCGCTGGACCTGCTGGACGGCTCGATGGTGGATTTCGTCGAGGATTTGGTGGGATCATCCTTTCAGATCAAGAATCCCAACGCCACGTCCACCTGCGGCTGCGGCAGTTCGTTCTCGGTCTAATCACCACCGAGGGCACAGGGCGAGGGTCTTGCGGTAATTCTCGGCCGTGTCGATGCCGGCGTTTCGCGCCGAGAGGTCGGCACGAAAGCCGTCGAACGCCGGTTGCAGGGCTGCCTTGAGCCGCCCTTCGATCTCGCGGCTGACACGGGCCGGATCGGTGGCGGTCACCTGCGGGGCGATCCGCTCGGCGGCCTCGCGCAACGCCTGCTCGATCCGTGGCGCCCACTCCCGGAAGGTGTCATGGGCAAAGGCGACATGCAGCCCCTCGTGCTCGCGGATGATCCGGTAGTTGCAGCCGCCCGGCGGATATTCCGAGGCGATGTCCACGAACAGCTTGGTGATCCGCCAACTGGCCTCGACCCGACCGAGTCCGACGCAATAGCGGCCCCCACCAAGGTTGACCGACCACGTCTGGGGCAAGATCCGGACTTCCGTCACGTTCTGGGTCAGGCCAAGGGTCGTCAGACCAGCGCGGGCATGGGAGACCGCGGTGATCACGTTGCGGCTTCGCTCCGCCGTGTAGACCGTATCGCCTACGCCGGTGGACAGAGTGACCACTTTCTTCGGCACGAACGCACCGGTCGGCGGACAGGTCTCCGCCTTGGCGCCCGACGCCGCGACGAGGCCGGCAAGAATGAGGGCCTTAAGGCTTGCGTGCATGTCGCGCCGGCAAGGTGAAGTAGAACGTCGCCCCCTCCCCCGGTACGGAGTCCACCCAGATCCTGCCACTGTGACGCTCGACGATCTTTTTGGCAACCGCGAGACCGATTCCGGTGCCGTTATATTCTCCCCTCAGATGCAGACGCTGGAAGATGACGAAGATCCGGTCGAAATGCCCGGCATCAATGCCGATGCCGTTGTCCTGCACCGAAAACCTCCAGCCTTCCCCCTCGGGCACCGCGCCCACCCGAACTCGCGGCCTCACGCCCTCGGCTTGGTACTTGATGGCGTTGCCGATCAGATTCTGGAACAGGCTGACCATCTGGATCTCGTCCACCTCGATGGTGGGAAGCGGGTCGAAGCTGACTTGGGCATCGGCCTCGGAGATGGCGCCGCTCAGATTCGTCAATGCGGTTGACAGCGGTATGTTCATGTCCACCGGCTCGAAACTGTCGCCGTGGGTACTCACCCGAGAATAGACCAGCAGGTCGGTGATCAGCCGATGCATGCGCAACGCCCCATCGACGGCGAATTCGATATATTCGTCGGCATCCTTGCCCAGTTTCCCGCCATACCGCCGCTGCAGCAGTTGCAGGAAACTGGTGACGGTCCGCAGCGGCTCCTGAAGATCATGCGAGGCCACATAGGCGAATTGCTGGAGTTCACCGTTGGAGCGCTCCAGATCTTCCGTGCGCTCGGCCAGTTCCTCCTCCGCCTCCTTGCGATCCGTGATGTCGCGAATGCTCCAGCGCGAGCCCATGCGACCACCCCGGTCGGAGAAAATCGGCTGAAAGCTCGCCATCGCCCACTTGACCATGCCGTTGCGGCAGATCAGGCGGAATTCCACGGCATTCTCGAAATCACCGGCCTGGGACACCGACCGCATCCGCGCCATCAGGGGGCGATCATCGGGATGGACCATGGGAAGCGGATAGTCGTCCATGGCGAGGCAATGCGCGATGGAATAGCCCGCCAGACGCTCCACCGCAGGATTGACCCATTGCAGCCGGCCATCCTGATCAAGCCAGGATTCCCAGTCGAAGGTATAATCGGCGATGGCGCGGAAGCGCTCCTCCTTCTCGCGCAGTTCCGAACGGCTGCTTTCAAGCTCCCGGCGTTGAGCCGCCAGAATTCCATCAGCCCGCCTCACGATGAAGAACAGGACGCCGTACAGCGCCGCGAACAGACCGCCGATCAGCAGCACCAGCCGAAACGTGGTGGCTCGCAGGCGGTCCATGGTCGAGGTCACGTCGGAATAGAGTTCCAAAGCGCCGACGACTTCCCCCAGATCCGACCGAATGGGACTGTAGGTCTCCACCACCCAGCGATTGCTGACGACGCCGGTGGTTGCCGTCATGGACTCGCGAAAACCAATCCGGCTGAGGGGTTTGCCGGAAAACGCGGACGACAAGATATTGAGATCATCATCCTCGCGTTGGCCGACCTCGTCACGAGTCGGCGAGTAAAGCACCAGTCCCCTGGTGTCGTAGACTTTGATCTTCAGTGTCGGCAGGCCGGCAGTCAGGGTTTCGAACGCGATGTCCAAGGCCCGCAATTCGCCGCGCTTGCGAATGAGTTCCGGTTCGATGCTGCTCAACGACGAGAAAAACGGCGCGAACTGCCGCCAGAAGGTATTGGCGAACGACGTCGCCAAGCGGGCGTTCTCCTCCTCGGCGAGCTTGAGATGCTCGTCCATCTGGTCCTTGCGATACAGCATCACCAGCAGGACAGCCGTCACCAGCAGCGCCACCGCGCTTGTCAGCGAAAAATACTTCAGAAGCCGAAACATACGCCCAAGCCATAACCAGCCAACGCCAAACCATGGCGCACTCCGTGAATATACATATACGCCCTCTGGTTATACAACGGCTGAAAATACGCCCTGATGATCGCCAAAGCCGTCGCCTGCATGTATGGTCCGGGTCGGACAATCAAGAGATCACCCATGCGCATCGCCACCTGGAACGTCAATTCCATCCGTGCCCGCCTTCCCAATCTGCTGGAGTGGTTGGGATCGTTCAGCCCCGACGCCCTGCTGTTGCAGGAAACCAAGTGTCAGGACGACGACTTCCCTCTGTTCGAGATCGAAGCGGCCGGCTATCGCGCCGCCATTCACGGCCAGAAGAGCTATAACGGCGTCGCCATCCTGTCCAAGCGCCCCGCCACCGAAATCATGCGCCGCCTGCCGGGCGACGATGGCGACGAACAGGCGCGCTACATCGAGGCGACGGTGGACGGACTCCGGCTGGCCTCGCTCTATCTGCCCAACGGAAATCCGGCACCGGGGGACAAATACGACTACAAACTGGGCTGGATGAAACGCCTGATGGCCCATGCCGAGGCCTTGCTGGACTCGGAGCGGCCGGTGATCCTGGGCGGCGACTACAATGTCTGCCCCACCGACGACGACGTTTACGACCCCGCCGGCTGGCAGGACGACGCCCTATGCCGGCCGGAAAGCCGGGCTCTCTTCCGCCGGCTGCTCAATCTGGGGCTGACCGAGGCCTTCCGCGCCCTGCATGCCGAGGCGGGCCGCTACAGCTTCTGGGACTATCAGGCCGGCGCCTGGCAACGCGACCAGGGCCTGCGGATCGACCATCTGCTGCTGTCGCCCCAGGCCGCCGACCGGCTGGTCGCCTGCGACATCGACAAGGCCCCGCGTGGACGTGACAAAGCCAGCGACCACACCCCGGTGTGGGTGGAGATTACCTGAACGGCGTCGCCGTCGAATCCCGGTAGGCCTCTCCCCCCACCACCCGCTGCGGGGCGATGAAGCGGCGGGCGGCGATCAGAGCCGCCTCGATGCGCGAATTGGCGACACGATGGCACGGCTCCAGCCGAACCTCCGGGCAAGGCTCGCCGAACACATGGGCGTAGAGGCCGGTCATCATGGCGGTACGCCCGACCATCAGCATGTTGCAGGCGTTTTTTACCGCCAACAGGTCTTGTGGTTGGCGCATGTGCAGACTGGTCACCAGCATCACCGACACCGCGTGCAGCACGTCGTAGCGCACATGGGCGATGAAGACCTCCAGGTGATGGGGTGTCAGGCCCAGCCTGTCCCGCTGCGATACCCGGATCAGGCCGCCCAGCAGCAGGCTGAAGAATTCGGGAACGCCCCATTCCATTCCCAGCCCCACTGAAGCCAGGGCCTCCAGCGGCGAAAAGGCCTCGTGGCCGGCCACCAGACGCTGAATCAGCACGTTGTCCGCCACCGCCGGCAGCATGGGGACATCTTGCTCGGCAGGGCCGAGGCCCAATCCGTCAAACAACTGGCGATACATGACCATATGGGTCTTGGACTCCAGCAGCCGGCCCAGTTCCGGGTAATCGTCCAGTCCATGGCTGCCGACCCCGTATTCGTCCGCCACCAGCTGGGCCAGGGCGATCTGGGTCAGTTCCGAGATCCTCTCGCCACCATCCCCGTGCGCCAACTCGGTCAATCCATAAAAGCGGCCGATGGCTAGGGCGACGCATTGGCGGGTGTTCTTGATCTGGTTGAAATACTGGGTGGCGAAAGACTTGATCTGATCCACCGTGATCCGGCCCGCGAACACCCGCGCGAAAAACGGATGCCGCCAGACCGGATGGCTCATGACGTGCTGGTGCAACTCGAGAAACAACGGCTGCAGCGACGCGGCTCGCCGGCCGGGCGCCAGCCGGTCCAATTCGGCGAACACCGCGTAAAGCGCCGAAACAGGATCATCGACGCTGGCGACGATCCGGGTGAAGTCGTCGCGCTGGCTTTGCAGGAATGCCGCCAGGACGCCTTCCACGTCGCGCTTGAGCAGATCAGCCAGGGGATGGACCTCGGGGGGCACCAAACCTTGGGCGTCAACCAGTTGACGGGTCATTGCCGGGCCGCCAGTCGCGCCAGGCAGATCAGCAACCCGCGCGCCGAAATGGGCTTTTCCATGAACTCGTCCGCTCCCGCCAGAAGGGCCAGGTCGCGATTGACCATGCGCTCGTGCCCGGACAGCATCAGCACCGGCAGCGATGCCAGCGGCGAGGAAGCCTGGCGGATCCATTTGACCAGATCCAGACCGCTTTCGGTCCCCACATGCCAGTCGGAAATAAGGACATCGATATCCTGGCCGGTCAACGCCGCCTTGGCGGCGGCCAGATCGTGTATCACGGTGATGCTGGTGATGCCGACGCCCTGGAGAATGGCGCCGAGGATCTCGCAGAAGTTCAGGTTGTCGTCGACCACCAGGACCTTGAGGCAACGCCAATCGGTGGCACCGCTTTCCTTGTGAACCAGATCATGCCCCACCGCCAAGGCACCGGCATGGCCAACCACCCAGGCTCGGTAATTCATGTCGGTGGTACAGATATGGTTGACCAGCCAGCTATTGAGAAAAGTGAGGCAGTCGCGGGCACGCACGCTGGTCGGATCGCCTTCGTAACGGCTTTTCAGCCCCCTGACCTGCTCGACGAAACCGTGATGGGTCTGCCGATGCGGCTCCAATTGCGGGCACCGGCTCGCTTCCATCATCTTCTCCTCGCGGGAGAAGTGATGGGCGGCATAATCCTCCAGCGACCCCAGCACGCTGTAGACGGCGACGTATTCCTCGGGATCGCCGATGGAGCGTTGCAGCAGGTTGATCAGCCCGACAAGGGTCTTGTGGTCGGAATCGAGCACCGGCACACCGACGCTCATCATCTCGCTCCACATGATCGCCATGTCGGGCCTCCCTCCTCCGCCGCGCCTAGCGTTCGATCCGCGACACGTCGCGGACCGCGCCGCGAGCGGCACTGGTGGTCATGGCGGCATAAGCCCGGAGCGCCGCCGAAATCGGACGGTCGCGATTCAGCGGCTTCCACGCCTCGGCTCCCTTGGCCACCATGGCTTGGCGCCGCTTTTCCAACTCGGCGTCGGAAATCCGCACCCGTATGGAGCGCTTGGGGATGTCGATGTCGATGATGTCGCCGGCCTCGACCAGTCCGATGGCGCCGCCTTCGGCCGCTTCCGGCGAGGCGTGGCCGATGGACAGGCCCGAGGTGCCGCCGGAAAAGCGACCATCGGTGATCAGGGCGCAGACCTTGCCCAATCCCATGCTCTTCAGATAGCTGGTGGGATACAGCATCTCCTGCATCCCGGGACCGCCCTTGGGGCCTTCATAGCGGACGATGACCACGTCGCCGGCCTTGACGTCGCCACCCAGAATCTTGGCCACCGCCTCGTCCTGGCTTTCGCAGACCACCGCCGGACCGGAGAAGGTCAGGTTCTTGTCGTCGACGCCGGCGGTCTTCACGATGCAGCCGTCCAGCGCCAGATTGCCGAACAACACCGCCAGACCACCATCCTTGGAGAAGGCATGCTCGGCCGAGCGGATCACCCCCTTGGCCCGATCAGAATCGACGGCGTCCCAGCGCTTGGACTGGCTGAACGCCTCGATGGTGCGCACCCCGCCGGGGCCGGCACGGTAGAATTCATGCACCTTGGGGTCGTTGGAGCGGCTGACGTCCCACTTGTCCAGTGCCTCGGCCAGAGTGCGGGAGTGGACCGTGCCGCAGTCGCGGTTGATCAGGCCGGCCCGGTCCAACTGCCCCAGGATGGAGACGATGCCGCCGGCCCGATGAACGTCCTCGATATGCACGTCGGGAATGTTGGGCGCCACCTTGCACAGGCAGGGCACCCGGCGCGAGAGACGGTCGATGTCGTCCATGCGGAAATCGACCCCCGCCTCCTCCGCCGCCGCCAGCAGGTGCAGCACGGTATTGGTGGAGCCGCCCATGGCGATATCCAGGGTCATGGCATTCTCGAACGCCGCCTTGGTGGCGATGGAGCGCGGCAGAACCGAAGAATCCTCGCCCTCATAGGCCCGCTTGGCCAGATCGACGATACGGCGGCCGGCTTCCAGGAACAGCTCCTTGCGGTCGGCATGGGTGGCGACCACGGTGCCGTTACCGGGCAGCCCCAGCCCCAGCGCCTCGATCAGACAGTTCATGGAATTGGCGGTGAACATCCCCGAGCACGAGCCACAGGTCGGGCACGAATTTCGCTCGTATTCGGCTGCTTCCTCGTCCGACACCGAGGTGTCGGCGCCCTTGATCATGGCGTCGATCAGGTCCACCGCATGGGTCTCGCCCTTCACCGTCACCTTGCCGGCTTCCATGGGGCCGCCGGAAATGAAGATGGTCGGAACGTCGAGGCGAAGCGATGCCATCAACATGCCCGGCGTGATCTTGTCGCAGTTGGAGATGCAGACCAGCGCGTCGGCGCAATGGGCGTTGACCATGTACTCCACCGAATCGGCGATCAGCTCGCGGGACGGCAGCGAGTACAGCATGCCGGCATGGCCCATGGCGATGCCGTCGTCGATGGCGATGGTGTTGAATTCCTTGGCGACGCCGCCGGCCTTCTCGATCTCGCGCGCCACCATCTGGCCCAGGTCCTTGAGGTGGACATGGCCGGGCACGAACTGGGTGAAGGAGTTGGCGATGGCGATGATCGGCTTGCCGAAATCCGCGTCGGTCATGCCGGTGGCGCGCCACAGACCGCGAGCGCCCGACATGTTGCGGCCATGGGTGGAGGTACGGGAGCGATAGGGAGGCATCTTCGTTAACCTCTGATCTTCTCGGGATGGGCGATGCCGAGGCTGAGCGCCTCGGCGTCGAAAGCCTCGCGGTAGAGCGGGAAGGCACGGGTCTTGGTGACAGTCTCGCCGGTGCGGGAATGAATGTACTGGGCGCGGACCAACAGCGGATGCGCCGCCTTCTCAGGGCAGGCGTCGCCTTCGTCGATCAGCGCCTTGATCTGGGCGGTCAGGCCGGCGACATGACAGGCGTCGATGTCGGCATCGGCATGCAGTTCCTCGATTTCGTGGCGCATCTCCTCGATCTCGGCCTTCAGCGCCTCGTTCTCGGCCCGCAGTTCTTCCAGTTCCAAATCGTCCATCAGTCACGCTCCCAGCAACGCCGGCAATTCGGCCAAGGTAGTGGTGGTCGCCGCATTGTCGCGCGGCAGCTTTTCCGGCGGCGCCCCGCCGCGATTGACCCAGACCACGTTGAATCCGAAGGCGACCGCCCCATGAATATCCCAGATATTGCCCGACACGAAACACACCGATTGAGGGGCGACGGCAAAATGATCCGCCGCCAGCTTGTAAACCGCCGGCTTGGGCTTGAACGCCCCCACCTCTTCCACCGACAAAACCGCATCCAGCAGCGAATCCATGCCTGCAGCACTGATTCCCGCCGTCAGCATCTTGCGGGTTCCATTGGAGAGGATGGCCGTCTTGAAGCCGGCACTCCGCAACCGCGCCAGCACGACGGGAACCTCGGCATAGAGATTGGGAGAAAGCCACGCATCCATCATCCGCGCGAGCAGCCTTGTGTCATAGAGGTCGAACGCGGTCATGGTCTCGTCCAGGGCTTCCCGCGTCACCAACCAGAAATCCGCCTTTCTGATGCTCGGATTGAACAACCAGCTGATCTCCAACTGCTTGCTCCGCCACGCCTTGAAGAACGCCTCGGCCTTGTCGCCCAGGTCGGGGCGGAACCGTTCGATCATGGCGCTCAGGTCCAACAAGGTGCCATAGGCATCGAAGATACAAACCTTGATGCCTTGAAAGGCAGTCATGGGTTCGCCTCCGCGGTACGGCGCGCCCAGCGCTTCAGATCGGTTTCCAGGGTCGGGCCGGCCGACTTGCCGAGGCGCCGGCGGTAAACCGCGACGCTCTCCATCACCCGCTGGACATAGTTGCGGGTCTCGGTGAACGGAATCATCTCGATCCAGTCGATCACGTCCACATTGGGCTCGCGCGGGTCGCCATATTCCTTGATCCAGCGCCGCGCCCGGCTGGGGCCGGCATTGTAGGCGGCAAGAGACAGTATATAGGAACCCTCGAAGCTCGATAGAAGATCACCGAGATAGGCCGAGCCGACCCGCACATTGAAATCGGGATCGTCCAGCTTGTCGGGGTGGAATTTGAGATTGATCGCCTTGGCGACCTTGGCGGCGGTCGATGGCAGCAACTGCATCAGCCCCCGTGCCCCGGCCGGCGATTCCACCTCGGCCATGAAGCCGCTTTCCTGACGGATCAGCGCCAGCACCAGGGCCGATTCCGGCAACCCGTCGCCGCCATCGATGCGCAAGGCCGGCCAGCCGGCCTCCACCAGGGTCACCCCTTCCCGCTCCGACCGCCGCGCCACCGTCAGCGCCAGGTCGTCGCGGCCGTTGCGTGTCGCCAGTTGCGCCACCAAGGCCCGCTCTCCGGGAGTCTGGACGATGTCGTTCAGCCGGATGAAGAAGGCGCGCAACTGCTCGTCGGCGGCACCGGTCTCCATCAGCACCTTGGTCGCCGCCACCACGTCGCGGCCGAGAAAACGGGCAACGTCCTCGGGCGTCGGACGCGGGTCCTCCGGCAGCGGCCAGTGGTGATCGCCCAGGCGCGACGCCGCCAGCTGACCGTAATAGGCGGTGGGATAGCGCGCCGCCCGGGTGAACCATTCCCGCGCCCGGGGGTCCTTGGAGGCATCGAAGGCGCGCCCCGCCCAATAGGCGGCGCGGGCCCGCGACAGCGGATGACTGGCCCATTCGTGCAGCCGGGTGAAGTGCATCGCCGCCGTCTCGGAATCGTCGAGAAAGCGCAGCGCGATCCAGCCCGCCAGAAACTCGGCGTCCACATATTGGGTGCCGCCCTCCAGGCCATGATCGGCGGCGGTCTGATACGCCCTGGACACATGCCCCTTCTGCAACGCCCGGCGCGCCAGGATGGCCCGCTCCTGCCACCACAGATCGGGACGCACCTTGTTGCGCGACGGATGGGACAGCAGGTCGATGGCCTCGTCGTCCAGGTCGTTCTGGCGGCGCCAGCGCACCCGCTCGTAGATCAGGCCCGGGTCGTCGCGCAGAGCGGCCGGAACCGCGTTGATCAGCGGCTCGGGATTGCTCTTGCCGTTCTGCAACGCCAAGCGGGCCTGGGCCAGCGAGCGATGGCCGGCATCCACTTTCAGGATCATCCGCTGGACCGAGGTCTCCTGACGATCCCACAGCAGCCGGTCCAACCGGCGCCAGTGATCCTCATACCGCAGATGTTCCCCGAAGAGGTTGAGGTACTGCCGTTCCTGCAAGGCGCCGAAACTCAGCTCCACCCAAGTGTCGCGCACCACCTTGACCGCCTGCTCCGAACGTCCGGTCGCGAACAGCGCCCGCGCATAGGCCATGCCGCCATCAGCGGTGGTGGGCATGTGATGGTCGAACCAGCCCAGGACCTGACTCGAGGGGGTCGCGGCGGTGATGGATTCCTCGGCCCGCTTGACCATCTGGGACATCAGCGGCCAGTCGGGATTGGCGTCGACAAAGGCGGTCAGTTCGGCGAAGTCGGCGTTGGAACGCCCGGAAACATAGGCCATCCAGGTCACCAGACGCGGCAGCACCTTGCTATGGGCTTGCCGCGCCAGCCGCGCCGCCTCGTCGAAATGATCCTTCTTGGCCGCCGCCAACGCCTGTCGGGCGATGCCCAGGTCTCCCGCACCGCTCTGGGCAAAAACCGGCGATGGCTGGCCAACCAACAGCCCGAAGGCGAACAGGACAATCGCGGAAAATACCTTCACGGGGCGGGACCCTGACATAAAATTCCAAAAGAGCCGAGCATTCTAAAGGCCACGGGGACAAGCTTTCAAGCCGAACCGGCCCCTCCTCTCCGTCGAGGGGCGTAGAATCGCGTTTTGTTGCGCCCGTGACAGGGTCGGAAATCCGAGTTATACCAGCGCCTGAAATTTAAATTTCTGGATGACCGTCATGTTCAAGGGATCGATCACCGCCCTCATCACCCCCTTCCACAATGGAAGCGTGAATGAGAAAGCGTTCCAGGACCTGGTCGCCTGGCAGATCGCCGAGGGCACCCATGGCGTGGTGCCGTGCGGCACCACCGGCGAGTCCCCCACCCTGTCGCACGCCGAACACCAGCGCGTGGTCGAGCTGTGCATCGAAGTGGCCAAGGGCAAGGTTCCGGTCATCGCCGGTGCCGGTTCCAACTCCACCGGCGAAGCCGTCGCCCTGGCCCGGCATGCCGAGAAGGCCGGCGCCGACGCCATCCTGGTGGTGGCGCCCTATTACAACAAGCCCTCCCAGGAAGGCCTGTTCCGCCACTACGAAGCCATCGCCAAGGCGGTGGAACTGCCGATCATCGTCTACAACATTCCCGGCCGCTCGGTGGTGGACATCACCGTCGACACCTTCGTTCGGCTGGCCGCCCTGCCCAACATCGTCGGCGTCAAGGATGCCACCGGCGACCTGGTGCGGCCCCTGCGCATGCGCGTCGCGCTGGGCAAGGGGTTCTGCCAGTTGTCGGGAGAGGACGCCACCGCCATCGCCTTCAACGCCCAGGGCGGCGTCGGCTGCATCTCGGTCACCTCCAACGTGGCTCCCAAGCTGTGCGCCCAGATGCAGAACGCCTGGGCCGCCGGCGATCTGGCGGCTTGCGCCGCCCTCAACGAAAAGCTGATGCCGCTGCACGACGCCCTGTTCTGCGAGACCAGCCCGGCACCGGTGAAATACGCCGCCAGCCTGCTCGGCAAGTCGTCGCCCGAGGTCCGCCTGCCGCTGGTGGAGGCCTCGCCGGCCGCCCGCCAGAAGGTGGAAGCGGCCATGAAGGCCGTCGGCCTGATCTGATGACAACCGTCCTTCCCGGCCATATTGCAGCGCAGAACCGCCGGGCGCGCCACGACTACTTCATCGTGAGCGAGGTCGAAGCCGGCATCATGCTGATCGGCACCGAGGTCAAGGCCCTCAGGGCCGGCAAGGGCAACGTCAACGAAGCCTTCGCCGGCCCGATGAAGGGCGAGCTTTACCTGTTCAACGCCTATATTCCCGAATACCAGTCCAAGATGCCGTTCCCGCACGAGACGCGGCGGCCGCGCAAGCTGCTGCTGCACAAACGCGAGATGGCGCGCCTCATGATGTCCATCGCCAAGGACGGCATGACCTTGGTTCCGCTGGACATCCATTTCGGCAACCGCGGCATCGCCAAGGTCCTGCTCGGCCTCGCCAAGGGCAAGAAGATGCACGACAAGCGCGAGGCCATCAAGGAACGCGACTGGAATCGCGACAAGGCACGCGTCCTGCGCGACAAGGGCTGAATTCGCGATTCACCTCGAAATCCGAAAAGAGCGAAGGGCTCCGCCCTTCACCCGCAAGGAGGCTCGCCTCCTTGACCTCCCCGACTTGATCCGCGCCTATCCGGTTAAGGCATGCCCCCACTCCATGTGGGGGGCGGCTTTCACCCTTTGAGCGGCTGGTGTGTGCCAGGAAGAGCCGTCCAAGACCACCCGCTCCTCTGCGGAGCAGGAAGCGCTACCGATCAGACAGCCGTGGGACTATCCCGCAGTGTGAAGATGAACGTCGCCCCCCTACCTTCCTCCGACTCGACCCAGATCCTTCCGCCCAGTCGCTCGACGATGCCCTTACAGACGGCAAGGCCGATGCCGGTGCCTGAATAACCAAGGCTGATGCGCTCGAACATATTGAAGATTTGCTGGTGGTATTCGGGGGCGATGCCGATACCTTGATCCCTGACTGCTAGGTGCCATAGATCGTCGTGGCGGTGCGCCGATATTTTGATCCGGGGAGTACAGCCGACAGAGGTGAACTTGATGGCGTTGCCGAGCAGGTTTTGAAACAATTCAATCAGTAGGACGCGGTTGCCCTCAACCGTAGGCAGAGGGCCGATCTCGAGGTTGGCGCCGCGTTCATTGATCAGGTTACGCAGATTGTCACAGGCGTCTTTGACCACCTCGGCGAGGCCTACAGCAACGGGGGCTGTCTGTTCACCGGACACCCGCAAATAGGACATCAAGTCGCGGAGCTGATCGCCCATGCGATTAGCGCCAGTGATGATGAAGCTGAGATATTCGCGGCTCATGGCGTCGAGGCTGTCGCCCAAGTGCCGTTGCAGCAACTGCGAGAATGATACCACCGTCCGCACCGGTTCCTGAAGGTCATGCGCGGCGATGTAGGCGAATTGCTCAAGTTCGATGTTGGACTCCGTAAGCTGCTGGGTTCTGAGCACCAGATCAGCTTGCGCCCCATTGCGCTCGGTGGTGGACTCCGCGAGCTGCTGGGTTCTGAGCACCAGATCGGCTTGCGCCCCGTTGCGCTCGGTGGTGGACTCCGCGAGTTGCTGGGTTCTGAGCACCAGATCGGCTTGCGCCCCGTTGCGCTCGGTGATGGACTCCGCGAGCTGCTGGGTTCTGAGTACCAGATCGGCTTGCGCCCCGTTGCGCTCGGAGGTGGACTCCGCGAGCTGCTGGGTTCTGAGTGCCAGAGATATCGTGATCTCGACGATTTCAGCTTGAGACTCTTCAATCTGCCGATCTATAGGCGCAAGAGTGCCACGCATAATAACACATTCATCATTTAAGGTCTCTAATTGATGAATTTTCAGCGTCAGCTGCCCCAGCATCTCGATGTTTTTGGTGTTGGCCGCGCGAACTCTGCGACCAATTAGTGCAAGCGTCCCTTCGACTTCATCACACTCTGCAAATGCCCCCAATACCGCAGCGACCATGCCTCCCCCCCACCTTAGCTTCACTCTGTTCTACCACTAAGTGTTTGGGGGCGGTTGTTGATTTTGCATGTCTGGGGCATTCCTATAAGCAAACCGCAGTTCGCCAACGTTGGGTTTCAATGACCGGACCGGGTCACGAAGAGCCGATCAGGCGGTGTTGGTGCCGGCCCCGGTCGTTCTGTATGTCGTGGGGGCCTGTCTTAACCGGATAGGCACGACTTGATCCGACGGAATCAAAGCGTCAGAGCCCATTTGCGGAATGGGCGGAGCCTACATCCTTCCTTGGGGATTTTCGGGTTCTCAAAGCGCGACGGAATCGACCAATAGAGTCAGGGGAGGTCTGGAGGCTCTGCCTCCAGCCGGGGACCGGGGCGGGAGCCCCGTGTGAGGACGTGAATGCCGATGACTACTCCCCCGCCGCCTGCAAGGCCGAGCCGGAAGACGGCGGCCGAACCGGCAGGCGCACGGTGACGGAGGTTCCCTTGCCCTTGTGGCTGGCGATGTCCAACCGGCCACCGTGAAGTTCGACGAAGGCGCGGACCAGGGGAAGCCCCAGGCCGGTCCCCTCATAGCGCCGCGACAGACTGCCGTCCACCTGGCGGAACGGCTCCATCGCCACCACCACCTCGTCATCGCTCATGCCGATGCCGGTGTCATGAACGATGAAGCTGACCTCGTCCTCTTCCGCCGTCAGCCAAACCTCGATCTTGCCGCCATCGGGAGTGAACTTGACGGCATTGGAGAGCAGATTGACCAGGATCTGCAATACCCGCCGCCGGTCGGCCCAAATCATCGGCACCGCTTCGGCGACCTTGGTGTCCAGGCGAAGGCCGGCAGCCTCGGCACGGTTCTCGACGATCCGCACCGCCGCGGCCGTCACCTCTTCGGGGTCCACTTGGGTAAAGTTGAACTCCATACGGCCGGATTCGATCTTGGCGATGTCGAGGATGTCGCTGATCACCTCCAGCAGATGGCGGCCCGACGACAGCACATCGGTGACATAGCCCTTGTAGCGTTCGTTTCCGAGGGGACCGAACATCTCCGCCGCCATCACCTCGGAAAAGCCGATGATGGCGTTGAGCGGAGTACGCAATTCGTGGCTGACATTGGCGAGAAATTCGGACTTGGCCCGGTTGGCGAGGTCGGCTTGCTCCTTGGCGGCGATCAGTTCCTGCCTGACCCGGACATGGTCGGCGATTTCCGCCTTCAGCGCCTCGGTGCGCTGATGGACGCGACGCTCCAAGCTTTCGTTGACCATATGCAGCAGGCGCTCCGCCGCCACCCGGCCGGTGATGTCGGCGCCATACAGGTTGACGACACCGGCCCCCGGAAGCGGCATCAGATAGAGCGACAGCACCCGCTCACCGACGGTGACCTCGATCTCTCGCGACAAACCGGTGGCCAGAACCTCCATGAAGATGGCCTTCCACTCCTCCGGCAGCCGCTCCCCCTCCGCCACGTTCCAGTGCTCCAGCAGGCGGCCGCTGGCCTTGTTGGCGTGGGTCACCACGCCGTTGCCGTCGACCCGCAGAACCGGATACGGATTCTGCGATGGAAACTGAGCGAAGGTGTGGATGGCGGCCTCGGCCACGCGGCGTTCGGTCACATCCCGGACCAGCAGCAGCCCGGCATCGATCTGACGGGCAAGCAACACTTCGAAGATGCGCTCGTCGGCACCTTCACCGACCGTGATGAGCTCGTCTCCCCGCGTCCGGGCGCGAATGAACGGCTCCAGCCCTCCGACCCTCTCGGCGAAGCGACGCATCATCGCGTTTTCCGGATGGGGGCCGTCGGGGCCGATGCGGATCACCCCCACTCCCATTTCCTCGGTGACCGCCTGCAACAGGATAAGACGCTCGTTCTCGGTCTCCAGCGCCATCTGCTCGGTCAACAGCCGCGTTCGGGCCACCTCCTCGGCCGCCAACGCCGTCCGGGCGTTTTCCACCTCCTTGACCAGATGCTCGACCTCGGCCTCCAGATCGGCCAGTTCGTCGCCGCCCACACCGTCCCCGGCGGTTCCGAAGACCCGCCGTCCCAGGTTGGCGATCCGCGCGCGCGACCGTCGGATCCGCAAGGCCACATAGATTATGGTCCCAAAGAACAGAATGCTGGTGATCAGTGCGAGAGCGATTCGGTGTCGCAGCTCGGATGCGATGATCGGCTCCTTCATCACCGCTCGGCGGTCCCGTGACAGCATGCTGGTGAAGACGACCCCGAATCCATCCGCATTCCGTCCGATCAGGTTGGGAGAACTGATCAGATATCGCGGAGACTGTTCGCCCAATATGGCACCGACGGAAACGTCCGAGGGATTGGACGACGCCAGGATGCGGCCGAACTGAGCCTCCGAGACCGCCAGAACGAAGCCGCGATCAAGGTAGCTTCCCAAAGTCGCCATCAGGAACTGTGAATTGATCTGTGAAATCAAAACCAGCCGCCCCGGAGCCCCGTTAGGGGGAGCGCCGTCGCCGAGACTGGCGGCCGACACCATCATGGGCGCGCCGTTCACCATGACGACGCCAGCCCTTTCCATCACCGGCATCGCCAGCAGATTGGCATCGAGTCCGGCGGGAACCACCGCTCCGTCCACCCGCCAGATCCGTCTGGATTGACCGGCTCCGTCCGTCATCACGATGATGCTGGTCGGCGGGAACATCCGCCGGTCACCGAACAGGGTCAGCCACGCCGGCTCGCCATTGATGACCTTGGGCTCGGCCGTGCGGTCCGTCAGGAGCGAGGCCGCCTCGCGCCGCGCGCCGTCGCCGCGCGCCAGCAGCGTGGTGAGGGTCTGGTGGGCGCGCAAGAGGGTATCGACCCGCAAGGTGTCGCGCTCGGCCTTCTGCTCGAGCCGCAGTTCCAGCTGATGATCGATGACGTCGGCCAGCTCGCGGTTATGGAAGACGTCGAGCAGCCACCACAGCCCGGCATAAAGCAGCACGCCGCCCAGCAGAAGCCGGGTGGTCAGCCGTGCTTTACCGATCTTTAGGCTGGTCCGACTCTCAGTCATGACCTTGCTACCCTGCTCTGTCGGATATGACGGTCGAGGTCCGGTCCATCCGACCGGCCGTTCCCGAGCCACGATACCCCCAGGGCTGTTCAGTTCTCCTGGTGTGGTCATAACGCGCACGGAATGCGAGTCTATGAGGCCGAGTTCGGCGTGAAAACGAGTCTACCTTTGGACGAGGAGATGTGAATCTATGGAGGGCACCTTGAGGGAGGGTGCC
>NZ_CAINTR010000006.1 GCF_903853455.1 uncultured Magnetospirillum sp. | reverse complement strand
GGGGCGCTGGCCGTACAGTTTGGCGCCCAATTGGCGGATCAGTTCACGCTCGGGCCAGGTGAGACGGTCGTCGTCCTCGGCGATGACCAGAACACCGCGCTCCTGCCAGCCGTCGCGCTTGACCTGCTCGGGATCGCGGCGAGTGCCGCCGTAGCCGGGGGGATGCCACCTCATCGGACACCTCCATGGGTGTCGATGGCCCATTGCAGGATGGCGAGGGCGTCGGCCTCGTTGTCGTCCTCGGGATTGAAGCCGAGCGCCCGCATGGCGGCGATCACCGCGTCTTTGCCGGCATTGCCCTTGCCGGTGGCGTGGCGCTTGATGGCTCCGACCGGCACACCCTGGTATGGCAGGTGCTTCAGTTCGCACCAGGCGGAAAGGTGGGCGAGGAAGCCGCCGTAGATGTGGGCGGCATCGGTGCCGGCATGGCGGCGGACTTCCTCGAAGTAGACCGTGCCGATACCCTTGGCGCCGGCCTCCAGATGGTCGAGCCAGGAACGGAAGCGCAGGTAGCGCATGCCGCCGCCCTCGTAGCGGCCAGGCCGGAAGGCCATGGTGCCGGAGACGATGACGCCGTCGGCGAGCCGCATGGCCCAGCCGGTGGTGGTGCCGAGATCGAGGGTGAGAATGGCGGAGACACAGCCGGTGCCGTCGATGGCCAGTGGCAGCTCTGCCGCCGGGATACTTGCAATGCCGCCCTGAGTGGGCAGAGTCGAGATAGCCATGATGGCCTCCGCGAAGGGGATGTCGTGGTCAGGGCGACGGCGGTTCGTGTTCTTGGCGGGACAGGCCACCGTCGCCCGCCTGTGGTGGAACGCGGATCAGCAGGGCGGGCCGCGGGCCGGCATACCCAGCCAGATCCGCACGGCATGCGCCCGGTTATCGTCCAGCAGCGGGTCGAGGCCGAATTCATCGAAGATCGCATCGAAGCTGGGAGGCGGCTGGCGGAGGGATCGCGGGGCGTCAACCGGCGTGCCGAGAAGGTGGACGATCTCGGCCTTGTGCTCCCGTAGCCGGGCGCGCAAGTCGTCGGGCAGCGGCTCTGGCGCGGCGAGACGCAGCTTGCCATCTTCGAGATGGACCATGCCGCCGTGATCGGCGACCTCCTGGAGGAGCTGACGGGCGGCGGCGGTCATATCACCTCCTCCCACCAGCATTCCGGGGCGGGGGGAACGTTTCTCCCCGTTCCAGGGGCACGTTCCCCACCACGTTCCCCGGCAAAATCCCAATGATTTCCGTCAGGTAGTGGACATGGGGAACATGGGGAACGTTTTTCGGCATCCCCACTCACATGCGTGTGTGCGCGTGCGCCCGTATGTATGTGAGGTATGGAAAAACGTTCCCCATGTTCCCCACCTTCCCCGGAGCATTGATTTCGCTCATGAAAATCCGGGGAACGTTGGGGGGAACGTTTGCTTTCAGCGTCACAACGTTCCCCACCCTCGGCGATCTCGGGGTGGTTCTGACGTTCCCCATGTTCCCCAGCATGAAAATCAGCCTCGGGAAAACGTTCCCCACCTTCCCCGAAAACCGGGCCTGGAAAACCTTCCCCACGTTCCCCCAGGTCGGGCGCTCCCTGTTCGACAGCGAGATACCACCGCTGCGCCTGATGCGACACGCGGCCGGCGCGCACCTGTAGCCTGAAACTACCGATGGCGAAGATACGATCCCGCATCCGCCCGAGGGCCTTGCCCAGCCGGGTCCGTTGGGAGCGGTCCCCGCCGTCACCCAGCGGCAGCGGCGGCTCGCTGGTGAGCGCCACCTGATGCAGATCGGCGGTGGCGACGTCCGCCGTGCCGTGGCGGTCCCACCAGGCTCCGACGAAGGCCCGCCAGGTGGCGCCCTCGGCATCGGCGGTTTCGTAGGTCTCGTCCAGGTTGGCGAGGAAGCCGGGGATTCCGGCCACGTCCAGGATGCCGCCCATGATCGCGGCCCAATTGTCGAAGCTGCCGAGGCTGCGCTCACCCTGGCGGGGGCGGCCGGCCGCGATCCAGGCTTGGCCGAGGGTGAGGCAGGCGGCGATGAGCCAGGACCGATTGGCCTTGGTCCAGCCGCGCAGATCGGCATGACGAAAGTCGCCGGTCTTGCGCCGCCAGGGTTGGTCCACATGGGCGTCCAGGCGGATGCGGACGATGCGCCGGGCCATCTCGTGGGAGAATTGCGGATTGTTGCCGGTGGCGACCCAGACGCAGCGGATGGGGAAGCGGGTCATCTCGGAGACGCCCAGCACCCGGTCCTCCCAGGCCGGCATGGTGAGCGCCGCCGAGAGGGCGCCCGAATCGAGCTTCAGGTTGAGGTTGTCGATCACCACCATGGCCGGCATCGACCGCAGCTTGGCGGTGAGGCGCTTGCGCCATTCGTCGTCGTCGCGGCCTTCGGCCATGAAGGAGGGTGTGGCGCCGAGCGACACCTCGGCGATCACTTCGACCATCAGGCTGGCGCCGGTGCCGGGCGTCGGCTTCTCGATCATGTGCAGCGGCGTCGGCCCATCGATCAGTTCCCGCATGAACGGCAGCAGCAGCAAGGCGAGCGCATGGGCTCGTTCGGCCTCGCAGGTGAACGGGAAATCCCCCAGCAGATCGTCGAGCAGCAGCGTGCGGGCGGCGGCAATGTCGGCGGCGGTCGGATGGCCGGACACCACCGGCGGCACGAAGTCCTCGGGCGGCTCGAACAGCAGCCGGGTGGAGGGATGGTAGCCGGGAGCCGTCACCAGAGTGCCGTCGCGCCCGAATACTGGTGAGGTCACCACACCGGCCAGCACCGGCAGATCCGGATTGGGGGTGGCGAGCAGGTTCTTGACCACGGCAATGGGCGGATGGGCGGGTGCCAACTGGTTGCGGGCATCCAGCTTGCGCCAGTCGGCCACCAGGGCGAGGACATGACGCAGGCGGTTCTCAGTCAAGGCGATGGGCTGGGGCTGGCCCTGGTCGTCACATTCGACCCAACCTGGATGGCCGCCGACGCGAAACAGCCACGGCGGAGAGTTGGCGCCTTCGACAATGTCCCAGCAGCGGTTGGTGGCGTCGGCCAGATCGCCATTGTCGGCGCGCATGCGCGGCAGCAACCCGATGGGGGCGACAAAGCCGAGCGGAAGACGGAGATCACGCCGTCGGCCCGACGCAGGCGGCGCGGCCGGCAGCAGGTTGGGCGGCGGCGCCCATTCCACCGCAGCATCGACCACGGTGCGGACGGCATTGGCGCCCTCGCGCAGCAGCAGGTCGTTGAAGTCGTCGCCCTCCCGCGGCGGCAGGGCGATCCACACCCGCCGGCCCTCGTGGTGGAAGCGGGCGGCGGCGGTCTCGGCGGCGCGTAAGCCGGTGCCCGAGGCGTCGTGGTCGGCCAGGATCACCACCCGACGGATCTCTGGCGGCAGCACCGCGGCCTCCAGGTTGCCTGCCGACAGGGTCGCCCAGGCCGGCAGAGCGGGACAGGCGCGCATTACCGCCAGCGTGGTCTCGATGCCTTCCGCCAGACCGAGCAGACCATCGGCGGGTCCGGCCAGCCGCACGGCACCGCCGGCCACCTTGCCCAGCATCTTGCGGTTCTTGGGGATCGGCGCCTTGGCCGCGCCGTCGGCGGCCAGCCATGTGCGGTGCAGGCCGAGGGGCGTGCCTGCGCCATCGCGGATCATGGCCACCATCGCCGGCCAGCCGCTCTTGGTGTCCCAATGGGTGAGATCGGGATGGAACAGCAGATCGCTGCACCGGGCGGGTCCGAGCCCGCGAGCGGCGAGATAGGTGTCGACCAGAGTGCCCTGGCCCGGCTCGGCGCGGGACAGGATGAATTCGATCTCGCGGGCATCGTCGCGGGGCTTGGCCGGAGCGGGCCGGGGCGTGACCTTCACCGGTGCGCGGCCGGCAAGGTCGGCGGCATACTCGAACAATTCGCGTCCGGCGAGGCCGGAGGCGTGCTCGATGGTGCTCAGTACACCGCCGCCCTGGTTGCCGTCGAAGTCGAACCAGTCGCCAGCCCGCTCACCCTTCAGGGTGATGACGCAGGAGCCCTGCTTGCGCGGAGCATCGCCGCGGATATTGGCCAGCCGCCAGACGTCATCCTCGCGCCGTCCGGATGGAAATAGCCGGGGTACCCAAGCAAGGGCGTCGTCGCGCAGGCGGGCCACCACCGCGTCGAGGTCGATGCGATCGGGGCGCAGCGGCGTGGTGTCGTTGAAGTCAATCAAGCAGCACCAGCCCTTTCTCCGCCCGGGTGATGGCGGTGTAGAGCCAGCGGGCGCGATCCTCGGCGGTGCGGCCCAGGCCGTCGTCGAACACCACGATGTTTTCCCATTGGCTGCCTTGGGCTTTGTGGCAGGTGATGGCCCAGCCCCAGACCGCCTCGATGGTCTTCTTCTTGGCCCAATGGTCGCGGCGGTCGCGCTCGGGGTCGGGGGCGACGTGCTCGTCGAAATGACCCTTGTAGATGCGGAACCGTTCGGCATTGTCGCCACCGGCACCGATCCGCTGGCCGTCCTCGGTGACCACCGTGGCGGTGAACGAGACCTCATCCTCGTCCCGGATATTGGCGAGATCGACGAACATGCCGTTGACCAGACCGAGGTCGTTGCGGTTCTTGAGGCAGATGATTTTCTCGCCGTTGCCGGTGGGATAGATGCCGGGGAAGCCGGCGGCCCGCTTCATGGCGAGATTGAGCTGCAGCCGGGTGGAATTGCGGCCGCAGATGACCTGGCCGCCGCGCAGCATCTGCTCCGGTCCCACCTGATCGCGGCGGATCTTCCAGACGAAGGCATCGTGCTCGCCGTAGGGGATGGGCAGCCCCTGGCGGGCCATGGTGGCGAGGCGAATGATGGCGCTCTCGCCGGCCTGACGATGGATCTCGGTCAGCATGACGTCGGGGGCGGCTTGCGTGAAAGCGCCATCGCCCTTGACCGGGGGCAACTGGCCGGGGTCGCCCAGAACCAGGATCGGCTTGCCGAAGGCCAGCAGATCGGTGGCCATCTCCTCGCCGACCATGGACACCTCGTCCAGCACCAGCAGCTTGGCATCGTTGACGATGGACTGTTCGTTCAAGACGAAGCGCGGCTTGTGGATTTCGGTGAGGCGCAGTTCCAGGCTGCGCAGCCGGGTTTCCTCCATCAGGCGGGACGCCGCCGGCAGCGACGGCAGTTGCGCCTTGATGTCGGCGATGTCGTTCTTGACCTTCTCGATCTCGGCCGGCGTCGCCTCGGAAACGCGGTAGATCAGCGAGTGAATGGTGGAGGCCGGCGTGCCCTTGCGGGTCATCACCAGTGCCGCCTTGCCGGTGAAGGCAGCATAGAGCACGCCGCCGGAGGCGGAGGCCGAGCCGTCACTGTCGCGCTCCATGGTGTCGAGGCCGAGTTCGGCGATGGCGTGGCGGACGATGGTGGTCTTGCCGGCGCCGGCATAGCCGAAAACCCGGAACACCTGCTGCATGGCGGTGCCGTTGGCGAACCAGTCCTTGACGTCCTCGATGGCTCGAGCCTGGAGGGCCGAGGGGGTGAAGCTCATGATGTCTGCTCCCAGCAGCGTTGGGCGTAGTCGCAGAAGCGGCACAGCCAGTGGTCGGAGGCGGCGGCGATACGGGGCGGCAGTTCTTGCGCATCGACGGCGCGCAGGATGGCGACGGCCCGGTCGGACAGCGCCTGGGCGTCTGCCCGGTCGAACCGAACGGGCTCGTGGAACAGCTCCTGGGTGTTCTTGTTGAGGGCCGAGAACAGCGTCATCGGCACATCCAGGTAGGCCATGTAGATCTGCACCTGCGCCCAATAGAGCGGCTTGGACTCCTTCAGTCCTTTCTTGACCAGATCCTCCCAGGAGCGGGCGTTAAGAGCCTTGTGCTCCCACAGCGCCGGCCATGGCAGTCCCACCTCCGGCCCGGCGACGATGACGCCGTCGATGTGGCCGCGAATGCGGCCCCCGGCCACGGAGAACCCGAATTGCCCGCCATCGCGGCGCTCGGTGCGCAGATCGAAGCCGGCGGCGCGCAACCAGCGGATCGACAGCGTCTCGAACACATGGCCGGCGTCGAAGATGCGGAGTGCGCGCCCGTCGAAACCCCGATCCGCGTCGGGCGGGGTGGCGGTGATCTCGAAGGCCAGCCGGCGGGCACAGGGTTCGCCGATGCGGCTGGCACCGAGATAGGTGCGGGGCGTCTGGGCGCGGCGTTCGGCCAGCAGGGCATCGTCGAGCATCAGGTTGACCCGCTCGGCGACGCTGCCGACGCTGGTCCCGCCATACACCGCGCCCGAGCCGTGATTGAGGTCGATCATGGCGGCCTCAGAACGGGATCGGGTCATCGAAGGCGGTGCCGGTGCGCTCCTTGATTCCGGCCTGGCGCTGCATGCTATCGACGTAGCCGGTGACGGCGGCCTCGATCAGCCTGTCGATGTCCTCGGCGGTGCGGTGATAGAAAGGCTCCATCAGGCCCAGCGCCGTCAGCGCCTCGGCGAAGAGGGGACGGGCGTCCTTGATGGCCTGGGTTTCGCGGGCGGTCTTGTCTATCATGCCGTTCATCCTTCTCGCGATCTCGGCGCCAGCAGCGAGGCAGCGCATCGAGCAGAATCGGTAATGGGGGTGGAGGTCGTGGCGGAGCCGGTGGACATAGCCAAAGCCGCGTCCTTCCCGGCCGCACACCGCGCAGATCGTCACCCCAGCAAGAGCAGGGTCAGGTCCGGGTGCTCGTCCGGCTCGGCCCTGATCCGCTCCGAGGCCAGGACCACGAAGCGGCTGATGGCGTTGGTTGCCATGGCCTCCAGGTCGGGCAGGGTCAGGCACCTTATGGGCTGGTGCAGCCGTCCTCTTCCTTCGAGCCATTCGCCGATCGCCTTCGCCGCTTCGCGCGTCACATGGGCCTGCCACTCGTCGTCGGTCATGACGGGGGTGTCAGCCGTTGAGCCAGGCCGGGCCAGCCGGTTGGGCGGGAGGAGCGGCGGCCGGGGTTCCAGCGGGTGCCGCGGACTGACGCCATGCCGGGGCGGCGACGGTGGATGCGGCAGCCGATGCCGGTGCCGGAGCGGTGGCCGATTGCTGCCAGCTCGGCTGCTGGCCGGCGGCCGGCGCCTGGGCGGGCTTGTTGTCCTTCTTGCGCGGGCTGGGGCTGGGAGGCACGTCCTTGCCCTCCATCACCAGCGGCCATTCCTTTTCGTTGGGCAGCACCGGCCGCTCCAGGCGGTTCTTGTCGGCGTAGCGGTCGCTGGGCTCGACCATGATCTTGGCGACGAAGGTGATGCCGCTGAGATCGGCCAGACCGCGGAGCTGCCGCTTGGCCTTGGCGGCATCGCTCATATCGGCGGGGTCGAGGCCGAGGGCGCTGTCGATCATGCCGCGGAACATGCGCTTGGAGATGTTCCAGCCGACCGACGCGCCCTTTTCGTCGACCTTGCCGCCCGACACCGTGAAGAGGTGCCAGAACTTGCGTCGCGCGTGGGGACCGTCTACCACGGTGAATTCGCAATCGAGCGACAGCACGTCGCTCTCGGCCGAGCCGGAGGGCTTCAACAGCCCCTTGTCGGTCTCAAACGGACCATCGACACCGCCGGGGCGGATGGTCATCGTCACCTTGGCGAAGGTGCCGTCGGGGATGATCTCGCCGCTGCGCAGCGGTTCGGCATCATTCAGGTCGTACATGTTGGTGTCTCCAGTCGGATGTTGAGGTTCCGGTCGCGGTTTCACCGCTCCTCGCCTCTTGTGCTGTTGATCTTGGCGAGCAAGACGCCGAGGTCGGGGGCCTCGGTCACATCGAGGCGGCCCGAGCGGTCCTTGGCCGGCAGGCCGAAGGGATTGCCGGCCCTGCAGACGAAGCGACGTTCCCCACCGGTGTCGGGGGTGTGGCGCCATCCCTCGCCGTCGCGGTCGAACAGCGACAGCGTCAGAACCTGATCGACGATGCCGGGCAATTCGCGCGCCGCCTTGCCGCCTTCCATCTGCGGCTGCCAGGTGACGCGGTTGAAGTCGTCGGTGACCTTCTCCAGGATGCCGACGAAGATCACCGTGCGACCGGGGGCGTGCTGCAGGTGCTTCAGCAGCGCGATCACCTCGCGGGCGAGCAGGCCATAGGCCCCTCTGGTGTCGGGTTTGCCGGTCTTTTCGCTCAGCGCCTCGGGGCGGGTCTTGGCCCAGGCCATCGCCTGGCGCGTCAGGTCGGTGATGGAATCCATGAAGATGACCCGCTTGGTCGCGATGCCGCGGGCGAGGTCGGGGTAGCTGGCCAGCAGGTGCTGGTGGTGGGCTTCGGAGAAGAAGCCGTCCGCCGGCACCGACGGGTCGACGCCGCCGATCAGGCAGGCGATGTCGAGCGCGTCGGGAAAGGTGCGGATGGCGATGCTGTCGCCGGGCCACGCCTGGACCGATTTCAGCCCCGCTTCCAGATCGAGGCACAGGGTTTCCTCGGGCGGCAGGGTCCGCAACTGGCTGGTCTTGCCGCTGCCGCTGGGGCCGAACAAGGCGATGGTGGTCTTGCCCTGGGCCTCGGCGAGGCGCTGATCGGCGGTGACGATGCGCAAGCCCATCACGCACCTTCCTTGGTGGTCGCCACCGCATCGACGATCCGGTCGGCGCCGACCGCGCCGGCCTGGCGGGCCAGGGCATAGAGCTTGCGAAGCGCGTGGTAGCGATCGCCGACCGCGTTGTACTCGGCCTCCACCCCCAGCATGGCGAAGGCGATGTCGTCCAGGGTGGCGTCCTCGACCGCCATTTCGGCGTCGGAGACACGCACGACGGCGGGCAGCGCTTCGAGGGCGTAATGGCGCTTGCGCAGAGATTCGAGCTTGCGGGACACGGTCATCTTGGTACCTCTTCGATGGCGGAAGGCAGGGATGGTCGGATCGGTGGTCAGGCGGCTTCCGCGCCCAGCAGCGCCGACAGGGAAGCCGAGGGGCCTTTGGGGCGCGGGCGGGCGATCAGCAGGTAGCTGTAGTCGTCGGTGCCGTGCCGGCGCTGGACCGGGTGGGCAAAGCCATGCTCGGCGGCCCAGATGGCCCGGCGCGCGACGCGGATCAGGTCGAGGCGCTGCCGCTCGGGCAGCCGGTGGGTCTGCGCCACGGAGTCGAGCGCCAGGAAGCCGCGGTGATATTCGAGCATCTCGCCGGGGGCGGCCCGGCCGAGCCAGCCGCACAGATCGGTCTCGGTGAGGTGCCGCAGGGGGCCGGGATGGTTGGTGGTGTCGTTGGTCATGAATTGCTCCTACTCGGCAGGGGGCGAAACCGTCTCACGCGGCCTGGAGGCCACTGGCCAGCAGGGCGAACCGGATCTCCTTGACCCGGCGGTAGAGGCTGCTGCGGGCGCCCTTGCCGGTGGCGGCGAGTTGGTCGATGGTGGTGTGGGAAAGAGCGGCGCAGAGGGCGCCGTCGTCGGGGCCGAGGCCGCCGAGACCGCGCTCGACGTCGAGGCGGCGCTCGACCTCGGCGTAGGCGTCGGAGGACTGCCCGTGCAAGGCGGCAAGTCCCTCGCCCTCGGTGACGAGATCGCCCCGACTGGCGCCATCGGCACCGGCCACGGGCTCGTCGAGGGAGACGCCATACAGCAGACGCTCGCGCTTGACCCTGGATGCGATGCGCGCCGCCCGATGCACCATGACGGTGCCGGCGAAGGCGCCCAGCGAGCCGCGATCCGGATCGAACGATCGGAGGCGGGCGATCACGTCGAGCAGCAGATCCTGGCGGAGGTCGTCGAGATCGTCATGGGGCAGCCGAAGCTGGCGCCGCAGGCGGCGCGCGGCGACATCGGCCTCGTGCTGTAGAATCTGAATGTCGGAGGGGGAAAGCGAAGGGGACATCGGAGGAGGCCTTGGTCATCGGTTGCGATGACCTCAAGCTGCCGAAGTCCTTTGCCCATAGGGGTGGGCGGGATATGGGCGTGTTATGGGCTGCTGGAACTACGACAGAGCGATCTCGCTGGCGTCGAGCGCCACGCGATAGCCCTTGGCAGTTTTGGTTTCGATCAGATCTTTTCCGCGCGGATCAATCGCCGCCAACTCCTCGCGCAGATCGCGCACGACATCGGCGACGGCCGCCTTGTCGGCAGGCTGGGTCCACAGGCAAGCCTCAATATTTCGTCGCTCGACAACGACTCCACCAGCCTCGGCCAGAACACCGAGCAGCTTGAACGATCGCGGGGACAATGTGCCGGTCGCCCCAAACAGCGAGACGAGGAGGCGCGTCCGGTCCAACCGTAGCTTCGGGGCAAGGGCCGGGACAAGCATCGACTGCCGCAACGCAAATAGTGCGCTCGAATCTTCGCCAAGGGCTTCGAGAACCGCCACAACATGAATACCGGCATCATCCAGGTGTCGGCGTGTCGCTTCGGGCATGCGTGTCGGCACCAGCAGGGTGAGCGCCGCGCCTCGGGCTGATTTTGTCACCATGCCCGTGAGCCCCGGCTGAACGGAAGCGGCGACAGACAGGACCACGAACACGACTTGGCTACCGGCAATCGTCCCCAGCCGCCAAAGGCCGGGGAGAATTTCCTCGGGGATCGGATCCAGTCCGCTGGCAGACGCGATCAACCGCACCAGGACGGCGGGATCGATGCGAAAGCTCCGGATATCGGTGTCGGTCAAATGCGCATCGGCCTGATGATCAAGCGGGCAGACCGCGACCAAGCCGCCATTGATGCGCCGGATCGGCCGTGCGTCGAGGCCGCATTCGCAGTCGCTGCAAAGGCCCCACGTCTCGGCGGGCGCCTCTTCGACCAGGACACGCTGCGCCAGCATGCGGTCGAATTCCCGGCCGAAATGGGCCACCGCCGCCCGGCCCCACAGGACCGGGTGCTCGGCCTCACTCTGCCGCAGCAGCAGCCTCGGCAGCGTCTCGGTCATGACAGAATCCATTGCGGCGGAGCAGGTCCATGATGCGGCCCTCGAACATCAGCCGCTTGAAGGCTGCCGTATCCGGCGGCTTGATCTTGATGGTGACCTTGGTCGGCTGGGGGCGGCCAGAAGCGAAATGCACCCGCAGGATCATATGGCCGAGGCGGAAGTTTTCACGGCCGAAAACGAGGCCGCGCGTCATCTCCGCCAGCCTCGCCAGTGCGTTGCCACGGCTGTCGCGCGCGATCAGCGACCACACCACCTTGATATCGTCGGTGCGGGGGTCGGTGGCGATCCGGTCCGCCTGCACCTCGACGATCTGCACGCGCACGATGCTGGGATCGAAGGCGTGATCGACCGTGAACCCCAGTCCGGTGCGTTCGACCGCCGCCAGGGTGTAAAGGTTGCGGCTGTCGGCGCCGGCAAAGAAGTCGGGGCGGTCCAGCATGGTGGCGGCGAAGATGGCTGCGAGTTCGGCGCGTCGGGCCTTCACGATGCCACCAATCTTCAGCCGTCCCGTTGCCGGCGCATAGGCCAGGACCGCATGGCCGGCCGCCTGAAAGCTGATGACCCGCTCCTCGCCGCCGTCGATCACCGGCGTGATGGTGACCGGCGCCCCATAGGTGACGACAATGTTGACCTCGTCGTCGTCCTCGTACCAGCCGACGCGGCAATAGTCGCTCTGGAGTTCGCGGGCGAACATCTCGCCAGCGGCCCGCTTGAACATTTCCTTGGTCTGATCCTCAAGCCGAGGGTCGATGCCTTCCTCCGCGCCGGCGAATTCGGTCAGCGTCGCCTGGGCCTCGAGTGCCAGCAGATCGGAGGCAGCATCGAACGCCTCACGGTGATCGAGGAACATCAGCAGGGCGATATGCTTTGGATCGAGCCGAATCGGCTGCCCGGTCGCATCGACGGGCTGATCGATGACCACGCCGTAGCGCGGCGCCTGCTCCAGCAGCATCCGCATGCCATTCTCGTTGCCGAGTTCGGCGATCCTGTGCAGGTCGGCCACCAGCCCCTGGGAAAACCCATTCTCCGGCCCGGCGAAGAATTCGAGCAGCGCCTGACGGACGGCGGCGGCCTCGCCATCGAAGATCGCGACATCGAAGCTGTGCCGATCAGGAGGTTGGCGCTCGAACAGCCGGCGCAGCAGGCCGAGATCGACGGTTTTAGTGAAGCGCGGATTGACGAACTTTTTCAGATCATTGGCCATTCGACGCTCCTCTACGCCCGACCGATGTTCACAATAAGTTCTTAAGCGAAAACGGGCTGCGGAGTCGAGTCAAAAGCGATGGTTGGGACGGAACCGGGCTTCCCTGGGTAGTTGACCATTAACGCCAATGGATCAGCGGAACAGCATGTCCGGCCCCAATGCACTATCCCCCGATCGCATGACCGCCGCCGAACGCCTCGACGAGGTCGCCGAGATTCTGGCGGCCGGCGCCATGCGCCTGATGGCGCGGAAGTCCAGTCATTTATCCGCTGAGCGGGGAGACAGTTCCTTCGACTTCACCGGCGAGCGGAGCGTGTATGGCGTGGAGAACAAACGGAGGAACTCCCGCCGATGACGACCGCGATCCTCACCCAGGTGGCCGCGCTGCCCGCCATGCCCACCGATAAGCTGAAGGCCATGTGGCGGGAACTGACCGGCACCGAGCCGCCGCCCTACAACCGCACCTTCCTGGTCAAGC
>NZ_CAINTR010000005.1 GCF_903853455.1 uncultured Magnetospirillum sp. | reverse complement strand
TGGATACCACCCTCGACGCCGTCAGGCTGGAACGGCCCCATGGGGCCGTTTGTCATGCCGCCGCCCGCTGGGGCCGGTCTCCAGTCGGGGCTCCGCCCCTCCTTACGTCCGGCCCCAGCGGGCAATCATACCGGCCATCAGAGTTGTCGCTCAACCGGCCAAGAGAATTGTCGGCGGCGATGCTCAGCGGACCGATGAACGGCTGGCCGCCTCCAAGGGCATCCTCGACCATCACAAATTCCGTCTTGCCGTTCAGCACGGCCTTGATGCGGGTCACCAAGGTGGCGGGAACGACCGGCTTCGGTATGAGCGCACTGGCCCCCGCCCGCAACGCCGAAGACATAACCTCGGGAGACGGGTGGCCAGTGATGACGATGACCGGCGTCGTCCGGTGAGCCTGATAACCGTGGTCATGCCGCAACATCCTGAGAAAGCTGGCTCCGTTCATCGGGGCCATCTCCCATGCGACCAGCGCGATATCCACAGGCGGCGGCCTGCTCATGAGTTCCCCCAACGCCATCGAACCGTCAGCGGCTTCGATGAATTCCAAATCTCCGCCTGCTATCGCCCTGATGCCGCTTTTGATGGCCTGCCGCATGGCCTTGTGGGAATCCGCCAGCAGTATCGTCATCCCGTCAGCCATCGCGCACCTTCGATTTGGGTCAACCCGAAATGATGCCGTCCGTATTCATCAGCCGCATCCAGTACCTGCCTTCCGCATAGCACGTTGGCATGGCCTGCCGTCATTAAAAATGATAAACGGTCATGAAGGGTTGTCCCTTGGGAAGATGCGGGAGATGTGAATGCGCTGGTTCCCACAGGAAGAAATCCATAGCCTGACGAATGCCTTCCACGACCTTGTCAAAGTGGCCAAGAGACTCGACAGGTTCCACAGCGTTGCGGCGGCGCTTGATGCCATTGACGATGTAGGGATGGCAAAGGCTGGGATAAGACCGGCGGAGGCCCTGACAATCCGGTCGATGCGGGTCGCCGAGATTTACCATGAGCGGATCGACGACCTTCATGCCCGACTTGTCAGGTCGAGCGAATGATGTCGGCGGAGCGCCCATACATTCCCCTACAGACTCTTGGCTACGATGCTGGCCTCCGAGACAAGGCCATGCCTGTCGGTCACCTCGGTACTGGGGAGAGGTAGACCGACATGGCCGCCAGCATCCCCCATCCCCAAGCCAAGATCGACTATTCAAAGATCAAGACTCTGGTCTGCGAGCCAAGCGCAATCATCCGCCAAGGCATTCGTCTGGCGTTGAACCATATGGGTGTCCGCGAGGTTAAGGAGGCCAGCACCTTCCTTGCCGCCCATAAGGCTTGCGAGGAAGGAGACCATCACTTCCTGATCCTGAACAAAGAAATCGAGCAAAACGACGCGACATTCATCCATCGCGACCTGCGTGTAGGGAAACTTGGTCGGGATCCATTCATCCTGACGGTGATGATCCTGAGTTCCAGAGAGGAGCCGAGTGTTCGTTCGGCAATGGACTCCGGCCCCGACGACCTGTTGCTGATCCCATTCGCCCCCGATCAGATCATGACCCGCCTGAAAGTCCTTGTGGAACGACGCAAGCCCTTCGTGGTCACCTACGACTATATCGGGCCGGATCGCCGCGCCGCCCCCCGCCCCGGCGCGACCTCGGCCACCCAGTTCCATATGCCAAATCCCGCCCGTGCGCAGGCATTGTCGGTACCACAAGACCTCTACGACCGACAGAAGAACGATGCCATCCCCGTTACATTTCAACAGACAGCGATCCAAAACGGCGACGCCATACCTATGGAATAACCCACCCGCATTGGCATAGGTTTAGAAGGTCGAGATACTCGCGGCCAACCGCACATGCGCCCGCAAGCCGGAGTACGCCATGCCAAACGACGCTGTTGCTGACTTCTGTGAAGGTCATCGTGCGGTAAGGGACTTGGTAACGGCGGCTCAGGCGGCTGTCACCGCCCCCGCCCCCGGCCCTGATGTTCTGAGGCTGGTCACAACCAGCATGATCACCGCCCGCCAATGGCTTGACCGATGCACCCGATGCCTTCGTGAACGTCATGTCACCGGTGAGGCACTATGCAATTCATTGCCAACCGCGTGATGTCACCGGAACAGCATACGACAGGGTTTTGGAAACTGGGGTGACTGGGGAGAGTGCCGATGCAAAAGGCGACCTTTTTCCAACGAACCTACGACGAGACCTTGGAACTCTTGGTCGAGACCCGCAACTATATCCGGTACAGCGAACGGCGGGAGAGAATGCGGGTCAACGACACGGTCAGCACCCGGATCGTCTGTGAAGGCCTTCGGGTGACAACCCGTCTGACCCAAGTGATGGCATGGGTGATGACCCAGCGCGCCATCTTCGAAGGCGAACTGACCGCGTCGCAAGCTCTGGCCGAGGAGTGGCGACTGTCCGGTGCCGAGGTCTGTCTGGATGACGACGGCACCCATGACCATGAGATTCCTGCTGGATTGCGCGGGTTGCTGGATCGGTCCCACCGCCTCTATCTGCGGGTGTTGCGGCTGGAGGCGATGTCAGTGGGCGCGGAAGCCGCCGTCGCCCAAGTAAGGCGATGACTACCTGCCGCGGAGAGGGGACTGCCTCGGGTTGCCCGGCCCCCCATATCCGACACGGCGGCCATTTTGGATTTCCCGGTTCGGTAAACAGCGGTCGTATCCGCCGGGGCGGTGCGTGAGCGGTGGGTAACCGCCCCGATGCCGCGACCGTCAAGAGTCCGGCGGCAGAGGGCCGGTTATCCACGGCTGTCGCGACCGAATATCCTCGCCTGTCGCCATGTGGGACAGGTGAGGCCTGTAAACGATCAATCCCCGCCAACCCCGGATGCTGATGCATTCAAGGACATGGAAATGTCGGCGATAGACCGGAACAACACCAGCGGGTCGTCCTTGGACGGCAGGAAGCCGCGCCGTACCCAGAATGAAGCGGCATCCGGATCAATGGCGTTGACCACCAGCGCACGCCCGCCGACCAGCCGCGCACCCTCCACGCAACGGAGCAGGGCATGACGGAGCAGGCCAGTGCCGATGCCATGGCCCGACCACTCCCTGTCCGTGGCCAGTTGGCCCAGCAACAGGCATGGAACAAAGCCCTGAGCTTCGCCGCGTTCGTGACGCGCGTGATGCCGACCGCCGTCACCGTGGCCGGAGCCGTGTCCATGGCCGTATCGTGGCTCAAGGTTTCGCCATTCGAGAGAGAATCCATTCCATCCGTCTTGCTAGCCCCGGAAGATTGCGATAGCGTCTTGATGTGGCTTCCCCCCCCGAAACGCGGCCACACATGGATGGCATCCCTCTCTAGAGCCATCCGGAACAATTCGGCGGCGGGGTTCTAGCCAGTTCACCGCCGCCGGATCTTCCTCAATCTACTCACCGACCGGCATGGCCGGGGCCGGGACAAAGAATTCCGGGTCGGACAGCGTGCCGACGGCCACCATCAGGGTCTCGTGCCGATTCACCAGCCGGGCATGCGGAACCCCGTCCACCGCCGTCCAGACCCGCGAGACCTCCCACACCTTACCTGTATGGTCGGCAGTCTTCACGAATCGGTCTCCGACCTGAACCGGGGGAAGCTTTTTTCCGAATAAGGCCATGCCCGTCCAATCGGATAGTTTAAGACTATCCCAAAGTATCGCCGATGACCCGCAACTGTCCAAAGAACTTTCCGTCCCGTCCCCCCCCCCCCGATGATGGCAGGAGTGGACGGCACCCAGCCGACGGCGGTATGCCCTGACCATCCGAGGGCCACGGCGATGATCTTCCGGTCATTGGTTGCGGTATGAAAAACGGCCATTGCACGTCAGGACGCGATTCAAGCGTATCCAGAGGGATCGGGATCAACGGCATGCCTTGAGCCGCAAACCCGCTGTAACGGGCTGTGGACGAACGTTCGGCTCAGGGAATCAGGATCGTGAAGGCGGAACCGAGTGAAATCTAGGTGAGAGGGGAAACGGCGGCTTGGCGACCGTATTGTCCAATGTCCCCAATCCCCCTCCACCCCAGTTGGCTTCGACGGCGGACCGTGCCACGATGATGCGGTGATTTTTTCGGATGGAGAGGCATGGCATGGATCTGAAGCGGTCGGGAACCGGCGGCGGCGGCGAGGCGATCTCACGCGATGCCACCCTTCCGCTTCCCCAGACCCTGTTTCTGCCTCGCGTAACAGGTAACGCGGACATCGGCATCACGGCATTCACCCTGCTGGCCATGATGCTGTGGCACGCATGGGAGACCATGAAGCTTGACCCCAGCCGTCGTCATCGCATGGCCATCGGCATGGTGCGGGACTACGTCTTTCCCCGGAGCCACCATGAAAGCACCGATCTGGTCTGGAAGGTGGTGGACGAATTGGTCGCCGCGGGCTTCGTGGAAATGGAAACCGGAGACGGCTCAGTCGCCGCACCAGCAAAGGGCACCCCGGTCTTTCGCCTGCTCCAGCCGCCGAAGTCCTCGCCGGTGCGGCAGTCCGAAATTGAGTTCGTGCTTACCACCGACGGCCATAAGGAGTTTGGGCTGGTTGGTGATGGTGAAAAGTTCATCAATTTTCCGTTGGACATCCTGTTGCATGTGAAGACGATCCACGCCACCCGGCTCTGCCTCCTGCTTCTGCGGTATTCAGGCCGGAAATCGCACTGGTTCGACATCTCGCCCGCTGGTCTATGCGACGCTGTTGGCCTGCCGGATGACAGCGCGTACCGTCGGAATTTCTCCCAATTGAAAAACAATCTCATCCTTCCCGCGATGGACGCGCTCAATGAGTGCGGCGGAGTCCACGCGGAATTCCGTCCCGTACCACAAGGGCATCGGTTGAAAGTCAGGATGATCCACTTCGCCGCGACCCGGAGAGTGGAACAGAAGAAGGGGCATACGCTATGGTATGAAGGGCCGGGATTCGTGACCGTAACCGAGGCCGAGGCAAGAGAGCTTTGCAGGCTGGACCGAATCGACAGCCGCACTGACTGAAGCTGAACCGCCAGACCGCACATTCATGCTGCTCGTTCATTGCTGTCGGTCACCTGCCCCCACCGGAAATCCCAAAACCCCAACCTGCCTTCTCGGCCACACACAGCCTTCGGCTCCATGCATTTGCCAACACACGGCCTCCTCACAAGAAATCCCAGACCGGCTTGCCCAGACGGCTCCCTTCCATACCTGACGGCGGCCCATGCCATGGCCCGACTCCACAGCCGCGCCTGACCGATGACAGCAATCCGTGGGATCGAATTCGTCCATTCCTTAATTCATTATTCATTCGGGTAACTTATTTCGCAACCCATTGATATCACGGAAAGAACCAATGCCTTATTGACGGGTATTGCAACTGAATCGGCACAGGATATATCCCGTCCGGCGTTGCTTGAAAACGAAGCAAATCAGCGGCGGTTCCAAGGGCCGGGTGCGGTCATGATCATAGCATCCAGCATGCCGGACTTGAAGCGGGCGAGACCTCCGGCTTCGTATTTGGATGGGGCACTCGCACCGCCACCGGTAGGGAAAAAGACGGAAACGCCTTGTCCCACGCGGCTTTCAGGCTTCTGCATGGGTGTGACCAGTTGATGGTTGGGCCGTCATGCCTTAGGGGCGGAGGCCAGTCTGGAAATGGATGAAGTCGTCGGGACGGCGGCTCCGACCGACTCCTTACGAGGGATGGGCTTGGGGGCCGTCATGTCTGCCGCCGTCGCCGCCGTGTGGGTCTACCGCCGTTTAGGGATGTTTGGCCGACTGCTTTCTGCACTCATTTCTGCACTCCCTGACATGGTAACGCGTTACCATTAGTGTGATGCTTGGCAACGCGTTACCTTTGCCCTATGTCCCCACTTCTGCCTTCGGCTTCCGCTTCGCGGCGATGGCAGCATGGACGGACACGGCGGCATCATCACGTTGCGCATCGAGCAAGTGGACGTATTTCATGGTCGTATTGATGTTGGCGTGTCCGACCGCCTTGCTGACGACAGCGATGTCCACATGTTCGCTAATGGCGAGGGATATGTAGCTGTGGCGGAGGTCGTGGATGCGGACGTGTGGCATCCCCATCGCCGTCCTGATCCGCTCCCAGCATCGTGCGATGCGCCGCTCCGGAATGTAGCCGTCCTTGTCCGCGCCGCATTTGCTTGTCCCTATCGGGTCAAAAACGACATCCGAGTCGGCCTTCCTGATCGCCTCCAATTCCCGCAACAAGTCGGCGATCTGCTGAGGAAAGGTCACCGTCTTCCGGCCTATGGTTCCGTCCGTCTTATGCTCCTCCAAGATGGCCCGGCACCTGCCTATGTCCACTTCCGACCATTTCAGTTTCCGGGCTTCGGTGTGTCGCGTGCCGGTCATGAGGATGAACCGCATGCATGCAACTTCGTATTTCCTCACGGCAGGCTCGGCATCCAGAAGGGCTTCGGCGGTGGCAAGCTGGTCGGCCGCCAGAAACGTCTCCTTCGATGTCTCCTTGTTCTTTTTCAGGCGCCGGCAGGGGTTCGCAATGTCGTCCGACCACTCCTCGTCCTCGGCCCACGTATACGCCGAGGACAGCACGGCTACGGTTCTGTTGGCCTCGACCGGCTTGTCTGCCAGTGCCCGATGCAAGTCGGCCACATCCCCTCGCGTTATTTCTGCGGCGAGCTTGCTCCCGAGGGCATCGCGGATGCGCTTGTCGAAAAGCCGCTTGTATTCCGTGCGGCTCCGGGGCTTGAGATGTGGAAAGCCCTTCAACTCAAAGTCATCGAGCATGGCGTTGAGAGTCTTCGTCATTGCGACCTTGACGGCGGCGACGGCGACTTTCTTTTCGGCCTTGGCCGTCTTGCGCTCGCCGGCAGGGTCCTCGCCGTCCAGAACGCGCCCCCGGGCGACGATGGCCGCCTTGCGGGCATCCTCAAGGTTGATGTCGGACACGCCCCCGAGCTGGAGCCACCGCTTCGCACCATGAAATTTATAAACGTAGTAATAGGAATAGATGACGCTGTTCTCGCGACATCTTATGGCGAGGCCGGGGGTAGCCCCGTCGTAGATGAGGCAGGGTAGCCCGTCGACACGCAGGCGTTCGATCATTTTCGGCGTAAATGCTGGGCGTTGCGGGCAGGTCATGCCATGTCCTCCATCAATCCGGGAACATGGTAACACAAGCGGGCTACCCTGTGAAGCGGGCTACCCCGTGGGCTACCCCTTAAGAACCCTTATGGGATAAGGATTCCTGAGTTGATCGGTCTAAAATGTGATGAAATCCGCCGTTTTCCGGCCTGTGGTAAGGGGGTGGCGACTAATTTACAGTCTGCTGCCATTAACCGCTCGGCCACCCCTCCACACCGTCATCCGGTTTTAGCCGGGGCGACGGGAGGGCTGTACTATGGGAATTTACCGGTGCTTGTCAATCCGAAAAGAGAGGGATAAACGAGGGGCGGCAAAGGAGTTCCCATGAACAAGCGCGACCATCGTGACAACACCCGCACCCCTCGCCGGGGCGGACCCAGCCGTAGCGGCGGCGGGGGAGGAGGAGGGGCCTCGTTCTGGCTTTACGGCACCCATGCGGTGATCGCCGCCCTGGCCAATCCCGAACGCCGGTTCCGGCGTCTGGTCGCCACCGCCGAGGCGGCGAAAGGGCTGGTGGATCTGCGCTTGGCCGTGCCGGTGGAAACGGTGGAGCGGGTCGAGATCGACCGGCTGCTGCTGCCCGGCTCGGTGCACCAGGGGCTGGCGGCGCTGGTGGAGCCGCTGGCGGCGCTGGGGATCGAGGATGTGGGCCGCATGGGCGCGGCGCAGGAGGCCTGCGTGGTGGTGGTGCTGGACCAGGTCACCGATCCCCACAATGTGGGCGCCATCCTGCGTTCGGCGGCGGCGTTCGGCGCCTTGGCGGTGGTGGTGCCCGACCGCCACGCCCCCGAAGAGACCGGCGCCCTGGCCAAGGCCGCCTCGGGGGCGCTGGAGCGGATGCCGCTGGTCCGCGTCACCAATGTGGTCCGCGCCCTCGACGAGTTGAAGCAAGCCGGCTTCTGGGCCGCCGGCCTGGCCGCCGACGCCCCCAAGACCCTGGCCGAGGCCAAGCTGACGGGACGGATCGTGCTGGCGCTGGGAGCAGAGGGCGAGGGGCTGCGCCGCCTGACGCGCGAGCATTGCGACCATCTGGTCCGGCTGCCCATGACCGGCGAGATGGAAAGTCTCAACGTTTCCAACGCGGCGGCGGTGGCGCTTTACGAATTGGCGCGGGAAGGCTGAACGGCCCCCCTTGCGGCGCGGCGATTTCGCCTCTAATTTCCCCCGGTCGCCGGTTTAGCTCAGCTGGTAGAGCACCTGATTTGTAATCAGGGGGTCACGGGTTCGAATCCTGTAACCGGCACCATTCAGGTTTTCATCGGGAGCGGCCATCGGCTCCTTCGCCCATACCGTGCCGGCCGAAGACGTGGTGGTCTATGAGCGATCCTGAACAGGCCAAAGCCCAATGGGCGGAAGCCGCGTTGTGGCTCGCCAAGGCCGATGACGAGTTATGTGGGAATGTCTGAATCTTCTGTCTGCGTCAGGGCACTAGAAGGGCCGTGAACTCAGCCATTGCGGAAGAGGTTCGCTCCTACCCATTGCGCCGATTTCCGGAGGCCTCAGGTTGGCAGTGCCGCCGCCGTTCTTGACGTTGGCGATAGTGCTAATGGAGGATGGTGAGAATCGATGGTCCGTATGGGATTCGCTTGGTGGCACCGTACCCGCCTGCACGATCCGAATGATTCTGAGCACTCGGGAGGTTCGGGAAAAGCTCATGATTCCAAACTTGAGAGAGAAGATTGTTCCCGCCAGTCCGCTGGACGCCGTTTTGTCAGAGTGTTTTCGCCTCGGCGACCCGAGCCGCCTCGATATTATCCAGGGCGACATTCCGCGGGATATTGCTGAAAACCTCGTGCTGGCAATCAACGGAGAGGCTGCGGTCCAGCAGTACCTCGACCTTGTCAAGGCGATGGCAAGCAATGGTCTGTCGGCCACAATTCTTTCCTTGATAGATCGTGCGTTGCCGACGACCCCTTGGCATGCGGACATTCAGGCAAAGTTCTTCAATCTGAGGGCCGCGGTCGAAGATCAGTCGGGCATGAGATGGGCCGCTGCCGTTGATCGTCGGATCAGCCAGCGCCTCACCGACCAGATCAATCGCGATGAAGAGCTTCCCGTTGCCGAAGACAGCCACCTGCAGATTGTGGATGCATGGAATCAGCCTGATCGATTCGCCACGCTGTCCACCCTCCACACACCGTCAGAGCTGCTGAATGATCCGCTGCGCGATCCAATTCTCTCGAAACGCGTGCACTTCTCCAAGAGGGTGAGGTCGCGGCTAGGTACTTTTGTAGACTTTTCATTCTTCGTTCTTGACGATGATGATATCCCGGTTCTTCAAGTTGAATGCGATACGTCAAATTGCACCGCCCCTCTTCGGTGCCGGGAATCGCCGATCCTGATGGTTCCGTTTCATGCGGCAAAAGAAGTCATTCACTCGGCAGTGAAGCTTGCCATAGACCAACTTCTTTGGATTTCCACCTGGGTGGGTACGCGCGGGATTCAAGTTGAGCTGGACTTGCAAAATGAGGCCGGACTTGCGGCCGCACCGATTATCCACCCGCTTGTTTCATATATTCGCGCGATGGCGAGAGGATCTGTTTCGCTATCACGAAGTAGCGATGAAATCATCGCATCGTATAGCCAGAATCATCGCCGCTCCATCAGTAAGGGCGGAAAATACATCAATATCCACCGGTTTTGTAAGGACGATCCGCGCGCGGCTCAATGTTACGATGACCTCCATGCAAAGATTGGGCGCGACCGTGCCTTGGATACGAGTAATATTATAGAGATGATGAAGGCCGAACGGTATTGCTTGTACGGGGCTTATCGCGATGAAAGCGCTGTTGGCATGGTTGGAATTTCACGGCACGGCAACACCGCCTACTACTCCGCCGGAATTATGTCTGGTCCAGATAATATTCCAATTGGACACGCCATGATTCACAGAGCCATTGAAGATGCAAAAAGCGATGGCTTCGAGAGGTTTGACTTTGGCCTCCTGGACATTTCCGAGGGCAGCGACGCAAAGATGAAAAGTATCGCCCGCTTTAAATTGGGGTTCTGCGATGATGTTAGTGAGCGCCTTATTATG
>NZ_CAINTR010000004.1 GCF_903853455.1 uncultured Magnetospirillum sp. | reverse complement strand
TCGCCCCCGGCGCCACCCTCGTTTCCGATGGTCACGCCTCCTACCCCGGGCTGGCCGGATACCGACATGATCCTCGCGTCATCGGCAATATGGCCGCGCACATTCCTCTGCACTGGATCCATCGGGTCTTCGCTCTTCTGAAACGCTGGGGCCTCGGCACCTATCATGGTTTCCGCCGCGAGCACATCGATAGCTACCTCAATGAGTTTGTCTTTCGTTACAACCGGCGCTTTTATCGCCACGTCTCATTCGAGACCATCCTCGGCCTGTCCGCCGACCACGCGCCGATGTCGTATTGGGACATCATCAAGCGCGACAACCCCCGGAAAAATCAGCCCGTGATCCGACAAGGCCCCCGCCGACGCAAGACCCAGGACGGCGACCAGATCGACGGCACCGGGCCGAGAAAACGGGTCAAGCCATCCCAAAAGGGAGGTGATGGGTCAACGTGACAAGCCGCCCATCAATTGCCAAAGAGAGCGAAACACCAACCGATGTGCTTCGAAATCCGTAGCATCATCAGAAATGGCACGAAGAAGCGCCTGGAAAGAAAGCGTGAAATCGCCCCTGGCTAACAGAGACTCACTCAGGGAGTGCAGATGTTGAGCTGAAACAGATTTTGACGCCATGGTATTCATCGCAAAATTTAACAATCTCACCTTTCTACAAAAATGAGGCATTTTCCAGCATCTTTCTCAACGTCACGCGAGTGCTCCCGCATAATTTTGAAGATGGCTGACCGTTCATGGCACTCAGGGGCCATAGCGGACGTTCCCGCCGAACGGCGGCTGTCGGGGGCACAGCGGTCGAATACCGTGCCGGGGCCGATCGGCCTTTCGTGATCCAACATGACTTGAGTCCTGGCGCCCACCACGCCATCCTTGACCCCTCGATGCCAAGGGAGGTGGAATGTCGTGTCGGAGACCGACGAGCAGCTCGATCTGTTCTCTGCCGCCGGCATCGCGCGCGGCCCTTATTCGCCGGTGTTGGATCGGCCCGAGCCGATAACACCGGAAGCTCTCGATGACGGCGCCCTCGTCGCCGCCATCCCGCAGGCCGGCATTGCCGATGCGGCCCAGTTGGCGGCCGAGGCGGCGAGGCGCCGGTTGCCTGCGGCGGTTCCGGCACTGGACCAGCTTTGCCGGCGCTTCACCGGTTTCGGCCTGTCCCATGTAGTGCCGGAACAGGTCGCCGCGTTGGTGGCCTTGGCCGAGATCGGTGGCGCGGAGGCGGCGCAGGCGGTGGTGGGAATCATCGCCAGGGGCGTCGTTCAGGGGCCGGCCGTGAAGATTGCAGTTGCCGCCGCCGCCCATCTCGGAGCCAGTCTGCCGGTCAATGTGGTAGTTCCCCTGCTGCGTCACGCCGATCCGTCGGTGCGCGCCGATGCCTGCCGCTGCTCGCGGTTCCGGCCGGAAATCGTTGCCATCCTCACCGACCTTCTGCATGACCTCCATCGCGACGTCGCCGACCAGGCGGCCTGCGCGCTGGGGCGAATGGGGCAGACCGAAGCGCGGTCGGCCTTGCTGCGTCTGCTGCGGGATGCTCCCACCGACGATATCATTGAAGCCATCACCGATATCGCCGACGAAGAGGCCATCGTGCTGCTGGGGCGGATCGCCCGCTCCGGCGGCAGTCTGGCCGAGGCGGCGCGGAGCGCGCTGGCTGCCATCGACCATCCGCAGGCCGCCCGCCTGCTTAAGACCATAGCATCCGAGGCCGGGGCAGGCTGTTGACACGGAAAGATGATTCCGTCGCCGGACTCCTTCTCATCTTCACCAAAATCGCAAAACTACACGGCGCGAGGTTTTCCGAGAATTTGTGCAAATTCAGTCGCTTGCCGACCTGTTGATACGGAAGGGCGTGTCAACAGGTCTGGAGAGAAACGCGCCACGGAGAGAGAATTAGCCCGTTTTCACCGAACTCCGTGTCAGCAGCTATACTGCCGAAACCCGCGCGGAACCTTGGGGTTTCCAAGGCAGCGCCTTCGCGGTAGAGCCGGTTCGTCTTGGAAGAATGGCGTCCCGGAAGGGATTCGAACCCCTGACCTACGGTTTAGGAAACCGTTGCTCTATCCTGCTGAGCTACCGGGACGCAGTCCGTGCCGTGACGAACGGACGGGCGGGTTATACCACTGCGGCCATGCGGCGGGAAAGCCCTCTCGCGGAGGGATGTCGATGTCGCATCCTGTCGCGCCTTGGTGCCGCCGCGAATGAGTCCGTGATCCAGGTGAGACAAAATGGTGTCGGGGAACAATGGCTGCCGTTTTTCCGATTCGCTCCCTTCAGCGCGGGGCGCTGGAATTGCTTTCCATCATCAGCAGGACGACGTTCTTTTCGCGGAAGGCGTCCAGCAGCTCGGGGATCGAGCGGGCCATCTTTTCCTCGCGCTGAGGATCGGGGGGCATGTTCACCTGGACGCCGTGTTCGGTCAGGAACTTGACGAAGGCCGCCTCAAGGGTGGTCTTGCCGGTGTGTTCCGGCCCCGAGAAGGTCACAATCACTTCTTTCTTGATCATGGTCCGGTTCCTCTGATGCCCTGTCCCTTCTCCTCTAGCATGGTTGAAAAGGCGAGGCATGCCCCAAACGCCCGTAGCAGAGGAGTTTTGCCGAACTGTCATCCGATTCCGACCAATTGTGAACGATGGCGCCCGGTTTCGCCCCCTGCCGCAAGCGGGGCGGCGGGAAAGCGCGGTTAGGATTGGTCACAATCGGGCCTCATGGCGGCGTTGCGTCCAGGCGGCTTGAGCTGGCCCGCGAACGACGCGATGATCAGGATTGGCGTGTCGTCCCTTATCGGAGGCAGGGTGATCAAGTCCCGGCTGTTTCTCAGACTGTTCTCGACGATCATGGCCACGGTGGGGCTGTTCGCGTCGGCCATCTATCTGTTCTCGGTCCCGCTGATCGAGGAGAAGGTCTATGAGATCGAGCTGAACGCCAGCCGCACCATCCTCGACAACGTCTTCGTGATGGCCGGCAAGATCAACGGCAGCCTGGAGGACCAGCGCGCCCTCATCCGCGTCGCTCGGGAAAAGGGCGTGGCCGCCCGCCTCGACGACATGGACGAGGCGGTGGCGCGGCGCAAGGCCGAGGCCATCGCCGAGCTGCGTCAGGCGCTACGCAACATCCGCATCGCGCGGACCGGCTACGTCTACATTTTCGACGCCGCCGACACCATGGTCATCCACCCCAACGCCAATATCGAGGGCACCGCGTTCGGCGCCCTGACCGATCCCGCCACCGGGCGGCGGATCAGCGAGGAACTGAAGGCGGTGGCCGACACCGACTATCCGCTGCGCTATCTGTGGGACAAGCCCAGCGATCCCGGCCATTACGCCTATGAAAAGATTTCCTGGGTGCGTCACTTCCCGGGGTTCGACTGGTACATCGCCTCGTCGGTCTATACGGAGGAGCTGCAACGCTCGTCGGCGGTGCTGGGCAACCGGCTGCTGACCATCGCCGTCGCCATCATGGTGCTGGCCGGCGGGCTGGGCTATTTCGCGGTGCGGCGGCTGGTGCGGCCGCTGAACCGGCTGGCCGAGACGGCGGCCCTGGTGCGGGCCGGCCATCTGGAGGCGGAAAGCGGCATCTGCCGCGACGACGAGATCGGCCTGCTGGCCGCCGCCTTCGACGGCATGATCCGCCGGGTGCGCGACGACATCGCCACCTTGGATTCCCGGGTGCGCGAGCGCACCAAGGCCCTGGCCGAGTCCGAGGCCTGGCAGCGCCTGATCCTCGACGCCACGCCCGCCGCCATCGCCTATCTCGGGCGCGACGAGGTGGTGCGCTTCGCCAACCGGCCCTGGGCCGAACTGGTGCGCCAGGACAAGGCGGCGGTGATCGGCCGTGGCCTGGAGGCCGCCATCGGCCGGCGCGCCCATGCCAGCATCGCCCCCCATCTGGCGGCGACCTGGGCCGGTGTCCAGACCACCTTCGAATACGCCTTCACCAATGCCGAGGGCCGGGCGGTGGTCACCCGGAACAGCCTGATCCCCCAATTCGGCCCCGATGGCGGTGTGACCGGGCTGTTCGTGCTGGCGTTGGAGATCACCGACGAGAAGGAAACCGAGCAGCGGCTGATGGAAGCCCAGCGCATGAAGGCGGTGGGGCAATTGTCGGGCGGGCTGGCGCACGACTTCAACAATCTGCTGTCCATCATCCTGGGCAATCTGGCGGCGGCGCGGGAGAAATATGCCGGGGTCGAGGGGCTGGACTCCTATCTGGAGCCGGCCCAGCGGGCCAGCCGGCGCGGCGCCGACATCACCAGCCGCCTGCTGGCCTTCTCGCGCCAGCATCCCATGAAGCCGGAGCCGGTGGAGGTCTGCGGGCTGGTGCGCGACATCGCCATCCTGCTGCGCCGCTCGCTGCCCGGCGGAATCGCGCTGGTGGAGCCGGGGGAGGACGGGCCGTGCTGGGCCATCGCCGATCCCAGCCAGTTGGAGAACGCCCTGGTCAATCTGGCGCTCAACGCCAGCGACGCCATGCCGGGCGGCGGCCGGCTGGCCATGGCCGTCGCCATCCGCAAGGTGACCGAGCCGCTGGCCTTCGACGAGAAAGTGGCGCCGGACGACTACCTGGAAATCCGGGTGAGCGACAGCGGCTGCGGCTTCGCGCCCGAGGCGCTGAGCCGCGCCTTCGAGCCGTTCTTCACCACCAAGGCCCAGGGCTCCGGCCTGGGCCTGTCCATGGTCTACGGCTTCGTCAAGCAGTCGCGCGGCTATATCCGGCTCGACAGCGTCGCCGGTGAGGGCACCACCGTCACCATCCTGCTGCCGCGGGCCGATCCGGCGCCGGTGCCGGTGGAAAGTCCGGCCGGCGCGACGGTTCCGGCGGCGGGGCGCTGGCAGGGACAACTGGCCCTGGTGGCCGAGGACGACGACGACGTGCGCCAGGTGATGCGGCGGCAGTTGATGGAACTGGGCTTCTCGGTGATCGAGGCGCAAAGCGGCGACGAGGCCGCCGAGCTGATCGAACAAATCGAGGGCCTCAACCTGGTGGTCTCCGACATCGCCATGCCGGGGCTCAGCGGCATCGACCTGGCGCGGCGGGTGCGGGCGACGCGGCCGAATATTCGTGTCATTCTGGTCAGCGGATTCTCCGTGGACGCTGGTGCTGACCGGGCCGATCTGGTCATATTGCGAAAGCCGTGGGACAAGCAGGACCTGATCGAGGCCATCGCCTCGTAGGCCCTGCGAACGAGGGACCGCCGGGTGGTCAGCAAAAAGCGCCTTTACCTGATCGAGGACGATCCCGACATCCGCAAGCTGGTGCGGGTTCTGCTGGAAGGCTATGGCTACGAGGTCCAGACCTTCGGCAACGGCCGCGACGCCCGTCAGGCCATCCGGCGCGAGGTGCCCGACCTCTGTCTGGTCGATCTCGGCCTGCCCGACATGGACGGCCTGACCCTGGTGCGCGAATTGTGGGAGGATGTGCGCTTCGGCGTCATCATCCTCACCGGGCGGGGCGACGTGTCGGATCGGGTGCTGGGGCTGGAGCTGGGCGCCGACGACTACATCGTCAAGCCGTTCGAGCCGCGCGAGCTGGTGGCCCGGGTCAACAGCGTCATCCGCCGCCGCGACCAGTTGGCCGAGGCGCGGGCCAGCGGTCCGTCGGGCAAGGCCCGCTTTGCCGAATGGGTGTTCGACGCCGGCAACCTGACCCTGGTCGCCACCGACGGCCGCCAGGAGAGCCTGACCGCCGCCGAGGCCGGCCTGCTGGTCGCCCTGCTGAAAGCGCCCAAGCGGGTGCTGTCGCGCGAGCAGCTTCAGGGTGCCGACCTGGAGCGCGACGACTTCGCCTTCGACCGCAGCATCGACGTGCGCATTTCACGCATCCGCAAGAAGATCGAGACCGACCCCAAGGCGCCGCGCCTGATCAAGACGGTCTACGGCGCCGGCTATCTGTTCACCGCCGAGGTGGGGTGGCTATGACCTACCCTTTCGGCTACAATTCGTCATAATCGAGAGAAAATTCGATAACGCCGCCCTGCTAAACCCGCCACAACGCCGGGGTCAGAGCGGCAGGCAGCCAATGCCGCAAGGGAGAAACAGTCCATGTCCGCTAGCAGTCCGTACGCACAGGGTCTTGGCCAGAACGCCGCCAATTTCGTAGCCCTCACCCCCTTGACCTTCCTGGAACGCGCCGCCTCGATCTGGCCGGACCGCACCGCCCTCGTCCATGGCCCGCGGCGGCAATCCTGGGCCGAGACCTTCACCCGCTGCCGCCGGCTGGCTTCGGCGCTGAGCAAGCGCGGCATCGGCCTGGGCGACACCGTCGCGGTGATGGGGGCCAATACCCCGGAGACCTTCGAGGCGCATTTCGGCGTGCCGCTGTGCGGCGCGGTGCTGAACGCCATCAACACCAGGCTCGACGCCGACGCCGTCACCTTCATCCTCAACCATGCCGAGGCCAAGATCCTGATCACCGACCGCGAGTTCTCGCCGGTGGTGAAACGGGCGCTGGCGGCGCTGGGCCGCACCATTCCCGTCATCGACATCGACGACCCGCTGTACAGCGGCGGCGAGCGCCTGGGCGAGAAGACCTACGAGGAGCTGCTGGCCGAGGCCGATGACGACAATCTGCCATGGACCATGCCCACCGACGAGTGGCAGGCCATCTCGCTGAACTACACCTCGGGCACCACCGGCAATCCCAAGGGCGTGGTCTACCATCATCGCGGCGCCTATCTGAACGCCGTGTCCAACGCCCTGTCGTGGCAGATGGACATGCCGATCTATCTGTGGACGCTGCCCATGTTCCACTGCAACGGCTGGTGTTTCCCCTGGACCATGGCGGTGACGGCGGGCACCAGCGTCTGCCTGCGCCATGTGCGGGTCGAGGCCATCCTGGGGGCCATCCGCGACGAGAAGGTGACCTATCTCTGCGGCGCTCCCATCGTGCTCAACATGATCAACAACGCCCCGGCCAAGCTGAAGGAAGGCATCGACCATAAGGTCAAGGTGATGACCGCCGGCGCCGCTCCGCCCGCCCCGGTGATCGCCGGCATGGAGCGGCTGGGCTGGGACGTCACCCATGTCTACGGCCTGACCGAGACCTACGGCCCCGCCGTCCAGTGCGTCTGGCACGACAAGTGGGACGGGCTGTCCATCGAGGAGAAGGCTCAGATCAAGGCCCGCCAGGGCGTGCGCGGCCCCATGCTGGAAGGCCTGATGATCGGCGATCCGCTGTCGCTGGAGCCGGCGCCCAAGGACGGCCGCACGGTGGGCGAGATCTTCATGCGCGGCAACAACGTCATGAAGGGCTACCTGAAGAACGAGAAGGCCTCCGACGAGGCCTTCGCCGGCGGCTGGTTCCATACCGGCGACCTGGCGGTGTGGCATGCCGACGGCTATATCGAGATCAAGGACCGCTCCAAGGACATCATCATTTCCGGCGGCGAGAACATCTCTTCCATCGAGGTGGAGGACACCCTGTATTCCCACCCCGCCGTCATGGAAGCCGCCGTGGTGGCGCGGCCCGACGAGAAGTGGGGCGAGACGCCCTGCGCCTTCATCATGCTGAAGGAAGGCGCCGAGACCACCGAAGCCGACATCATCGCCTTCTGCCGCGAGCGCATGGCCCATTTCAAGCTGCCGCGAACCGTCGTGTTCGGTCCGCTGCCCAAGACCTCCACCGGCAAGGTGCAGAAATTCCAACTCCGCCAGATGGCAAAGGATCTGAAATGACCGCTCAGCTCAAAGTTCTCGTCGCGGTCAAGCGGGTCGTCGATTACAACGTTAAGATCCGGGTTAAGGCCGACCAGAGTGGGGTCGAGACCCAGAACGTGAAGTTCAGCATGAACCCGTTCGACGAGATCGCGGTGGAAGAGGCGGT
>NZ_CAINTR010000003.1 GCF_903853455.1 uncultured Magnetospirillum sp. | reverse complement strand
CGCCGCGCGTCGGTCAGATGCAGTGCCGCCACCCGCATGGCCCAGCCCACGTCCTCGGCGTCGATCCGGTCGTCGGCCTTGCCCAGGAGAACATGGTAGACGGCGGCGTATTTGAAGGCGCGCCACATTACGCGGCGGAAGGACGCCGAGGGGCTTTGGCTGGTCGAGCCGCTGCTGGAACTGCTGCTACCCCCGACGATGCTGCTGATAGTGTTGACCACGTTGTTGGTGGTCTGGCTGGTCGAAGCCGTGGTGCCGGTGTCGGTGGTCGGTGCCACCGCGATTCCGCCGGTGCCCTTGGACATGGTGGCCCCGTTCACGGTGCGGCTGAGCAGGGCCTTGATCCCGCCGACGATGCCGCCGAAGGTAACGTTGCCGGTGCCCGACGTGACCGTCAGCCCTTGCAGGCTCACCGTGGCTCCGTCCACGGTCGAGGAGAAGGCGACGTTGCCGTTGTTGTTGGAGCTGTCCAGGGTGTCGGTGGCGCTGAGAACCACCGGCCCGGTATAGGTCTGATTGCCCTTGGTGGTGACGTTGCCGCCGATGGTGACCTTGCCGCCGGTGACGGCCAGACTGGCCAGCCGGTTGGTGGCGCCCACCGCGCCGCCGAAGGTGACATTGCCGGTGCCGGCGGCCAAAGTCAGGGACTGTGTCCCTGCCGTTGCCGCATCAATGGTGGAGCCGAACAGCATGTTGCCGTTGCCGCCCGCGCTGCTCAGGGTGTGGGTGTTGCCGACTCTCAGGTTCAGCGGACCATTATAGGTTTGGTTGCCGGTGGTGGTGACGTCATAGAGCACACCGACAGAGGTCCCGGTGGTCGAGGTCAGGGAGGCCAGGGCGGCGGTTCCGCCCACGGCCCGTTTGAAGAAGACCCCCGACGACGCGGCGGCATCGACGGTCAGGCCCTGGGTGCCGGCCGAAGCCGCGTCCACCGTCTGTTGGAACGTCATGAAGCCGGTTCCGGTCATGGACAGGGTGGCGTTGCCTCCGAGGATGATATTGCCCTGCCAATTCTGGTCGTTCACGGTGCTGACATTGCCGCCCAGCGTAACATTGCCGCCGGTCACAGCCGTGCTGGCCAGCCGATTGCCGCCGCCCACCGCGCCGCCGAAGCTGACATTGCCGGTGCCAGCGGCGATGGTCAGGCCTTGGGTGCCCGCCGATGCCGCATCCAGAGTGGAGGAGAACGCGATGGCGCCGTTGCCGTTCGAGCTGTCCAGCGTGGCGTTGGTGCCGAGGGTGACGGCGCCGTTATAGTTCTGGCCGCCGATAGTGGTGATGTTGCCGCCGAGTCTGATATTGGTTTCGGTCGCCACCAGGCTGGCGAACTTGTTGGTGCCTCCCACCGCGCCGCCGAAGGTCACATTGCCGGTTCCGAAGACGGTCAGAGTCTGGGTTCCCGCCGAGGTTCCGGCGTCCAGCGTGGACGAGAACGCCACGTTGCCGGACCCGCTCCGCATCCTGGAGCCGATGGGCAGCACGACCGCGCCGGTATAGGTCTGGTTGCCGGTGGTGGTGACGTTGCCGTTCAGGGAGATGGTGCTGCCGGTCACCGCCAGGGTGGACAGGTTGCCGATAAGGCCCTCGGCGGCGCCGAAAGTGACGTTGCCGGTTCCGGCGGTGACGGTCAGACCCTGAGCGCCAGACGTCGTGGCCTCCACGGCAGAGGAGAACGTGATATTGCCGTTACTGTTCGAACTGTCCAGCGTGTCGGTGGCACCGAGGATGACGTTGCCGGTATAGGTCTGGTTGGCATTGGTGGTGACATTGCCGCCCAGGGTGATGGCGCTGCCGGTGACCGCTAGGCTGGCCAGCTTATTGCCGCCGCCAACCGCGCCACCGAAGCCCACATTGCCGGTGCCCGCCGCGATGGTCAGGGCGCGCGCCGTGCCGTCGCTGTTCAGGGTCGAGGAGAACGATACATTGCCGTTGCCGGCCGAACTGGTCAGGGTATCGGCGGCGGTCAGGACGACGGCGCCGCCATAGGTCTGATTGCCGCTGGTGGTGACGCTGCTGCCCAGGGAAATATTGGTGCCGGTCACCGACAGGCTGGACAGGGAATTGGTGGCGCCCACCGAGCCGCCGAGGAATTTGGCGTCACCGGTGCCGGCATTGACGGTCAGGCTTTGCGTGCCCGCCGTGGCCGCGTTCACCGATGCGAAGATGAAGTAGACAAGGCCGTTGCCGGCCGAGCTGTTCATGGTGACGTTGTTGTTGAGGATGACGGCGCCGGTGTAGTCCTGCTCGCCGGTGGTGGTGACGTTGCCGCCCAGATAGATGTTTCCGGCATTCAACTCGAGGGCAGACAGCGCATTGCCGCCGCCCACGGCGCCGGTGAAGGTGGTGGTGCCGCTGTTGACGATGGTCTTCAGCTTGTGGGCCGAACTGCCGCTGTCGACGGTGGAGTTGAACGCCATGTTGTAGCCATTCGCGGCGTACAGGGTGACGTCGTTGTTCAGGACCACGGCGCCGGCATAGGTCTGGTTGCCGGTAGTGGTGATATCGGAACTCAACAGGATCTTGCCGCCGGTTACCGACAGGCCGGCAAGCGATCGGATGGCGCCCACCCCGCTGCCGAAGCCGACATTGCCGGCGCCAGCGGCGATGGTCAGACTTTGGACGCCAGAGCTCGCCGCGTCCACATAGGTGGAGAAGGACACATTGCCGGTGCTACCGCCTAACGAGCTGGTCAGGGTATCGTTGGCGTTCAGGACGACTCTGCCGGTATAGGCCTGGTTCCCGGCGGTTTTGACATCGCCTCCCAGCGCGACATTGGCCGAGGTCACCGTCAGATAGGCCAACGGCGCGGTCACGCCCACCGCCCCGCCGAACGCCACATTGGCGCTGGTGGTGACGGTCAGGCCTTGGTTGCCCGCCGTGACCTCGACGCGGCTGCGCAGGGTCAGGTTCTCGGCGCGGCTGCGGACCAGCGGGTGGCTGACACCAAGGCCGACGGTCAGCGAATGGCTGCGGAGCGCATTGGGCTTCAGCGTCCAACCGGGATGGCTGTCGGCGTAGCCGGCATCGGCGGAGATCTTGGTCCCCTCCTCGCCGACGGTTTCCTCGTGGGCGATCTTGCCGTATTTCAGCTCGCCCACATTGAACGGCGTCGTCGCCAGTTGCAGGCTGGTGCGCTCGTAGAGGCCGAGGACGGAATTGAGATTGGCGCCGGTCGCCAATTGCCAGGGGCCCACATACTTGGAGCCCCGATTGTCGAAGCTGGAGAAGGCGTCGAGGCTCTTATGCGTCACCTCGAACACCAGATCGGCGGCGCCGGGAGTGGTGTCCGACGGCTTCAAGGTGCCGCTGGCGCTGGCGCCGGGAAGGTCGCTGGCCAGCAGCAGGTAGCGTTCCAGCACGTCCAGCTTCAGCGGCCGGGAAGCGCGGATCTTGTCGCCATACTCCTCCAGCAGGCTGCGCGGCCCCTTGATGTCACCCTGGATGATGACCTTGTCCACATAGCCTTCGATCACCTTGATGCGGGCGAAGCCGTTGCCGTTGATCTTCTGCGGCGGCACCACCGCCTGGCTCAGCACGTAGCCGGCGGCGGTGTATTTGGTGGTGATGGCCTGGGCGATGTCGTAGACGGTCTTGACCGAGACGGTGGTCCCCAGCAGCTTCTCGTAGAGCGGCAGGAAGTCGCTCTCCGGGAAGGCGGTGGCCCCTTCGATCACCACGCCCTTGAGGATGAAGGTCGCGTCCTCGGCCCCGGCGGGGGCGACGGCACCTTCCTTCTCGGGAGTCACGATCTCGCCGCCGCCGGCCTTGGGCAACTCCGGCTGTTCGAAGCGACGCTCCAGCAGGCCCGGCTGGGCCGGACCGGGAAGGACCGTCTGCGCCGCCGCCGGTGATGCCGCGAACCCGGCCGCCACGACCAACGCGAAGCGCGCGGTCACGGAGGCTTTCCCCCATGTCATCCTACCCATTTTCACCCTCTGAACACGGCTTCAAGGTCCCACGCGGATTGTTCCGCAGCCCCAACCCTGGTCGCATGAAGCAAGCGTAATAAAGTTATTGCCGACCCTGCGCGTCACCCAGGTGGACGAGGGAAGGCGGTTATTATGGCCTTATGCCGAAAGGTATAAGGTTGCACGGAGGTCGTCCCGTTTCCCTGGTTCCGGCATCGTTTGTGCCCATGTAAACGGCGGGGCCGTTGAGGATACGGCGAACCAGATCGACCTGACCCGGCACGCCGACCTTGGCGAATATCCGCTTCATGTGGGTTCGGACGGTGTTGATGGAGATGCCCAGGGAGTCCGAGATATCTTTCGGGCTCCCTTCGGTGCTGACCATCTGCGCCGCGAGCCGGCCCTCGGCCTGGGTCAATCCATAGAGTTGCGTGAGGAGTTCACCGTTAAGGGACGGCGTGGATTCGTCCCAGAACAGCAAGACCAGCCGTGCCGGCTCCTCTCCATCCAGGTCGAAGGAGCGGATGACGGCCTTGATCCCAGTATTGTCAAAGAAACGAGAAAGAGGCAGCTTGCCAAGATGAGGTGGCAACGACTGGTTCACTGTCCAGTCTGCAAGCTTTCCGATAATACAAAGTTGCTCTGGGCAGGAGCCCCTATTACTTGCGCATCCCATAACGGCAGTCTTCGCCACGGCGTTCAGAAACAAAACATCGTTCTCCGCCCCAACCACCAAAGCGGGAACAGGGAAAGTGTCTACAATTTCAAAATTTCGCGCCATGAAACTCCTGGGTTCCAAACTTGGATTCACATGCGCATCCTTATCACGGCGTTATTTGTGCGCATCATTCATATGAATGATGCCTCCGTGATTTACCCCCTTTATTACAAAATCGCTGATTTTGTTCACAAATTGCTGTTGACACCGCCTTGTCGCCGTGGCAGCGGCAGGATGCCCATGGGTAAAGAGAGCCGGCCCGGGAAATTCGGACATCGGCGAGGTGACGGCAGCCCTCCAAGGCGCCTTCATCTCGACATGGCCGACGATGTTGGTCCTGCCGTATGGATGGCATGCCCTTGGCGGCCTTGATGAAGAGGACGATGGCGACCAGGTGATCCCTGACCGTGAGCTTGCGCCCGGCAAAGATCCCCGGCCCCCGAGGTCACGGAGAACGGCTTGCCGCAGCCCTTGCACTTGAAGATGGGGCGCAAGGCTTACTCGTCGCCGCATTCAGGCGCGGCGCTGGTCATTGACATGGCTGCCCAGGCTGCCGGCCTAAAGGTCGGACTTCGGATCGCTGGGCGTCAGCCAGCCCCGGACGGAGCAATAGAGCCGATAGGACAGCGGGTAATCCACCCGGGAATAAGGGGACCGGAGCCTAGAATTTTCGCGATCAGTAGAATGAGGAGATTCGGATGAAGAAAGAGTCGTTTCACGGAAGCCCAGATCATGTCGATCCTACGTCAGGCGGAGGGCGGCATGTTTCCCACCACCGTCCGGGCCGACCTCGTCCGCAGGTCCAGTAGACCAAGGTCGAATGGAAAAATCGCAGCAAAACAGCAAACTCCATCATACGAGCGAGCAGCCCGCCAGCGGGCCGCTTCGCCGCCATGACACAGGATCGCTCCATTGATGGCCGGCTCGGCCATCGTTCGATTCCACAAGGAGACACCATGCTGTACGCCTCGCCCAACACCCCCGGCGCCAAGGTCCAATACAAGGCCAAGTACGACAACTTCATCGGCGGCGCGTGGGTTGCCCCGGTCAAGGGAGAATACTTCGACGTCATCACCCCGATCACCGGCAAGCCCTACACCAAGGTCGCCCGCTCCGGCGCCGAGGACGTCGAGCTGGCGCTGGACGCCGCCCATGCCGCCGCCGACAAGTGGGGCAAGACCGCTCCGGCGGATCGGGCCAATGTGCTGCTCAGGATCGCCGACCGCCTGGAAGCCAACCTGGAACTGTTGGCCTATGCCGAGACCGTGGACAACGGCAAGCCGATCCGCGAGACCCTGGCCGCCGACATCCCGCTGTCGGTCGACCACTTCCGCTACTTCGCCGGCTGCCTGCGCGCCCAGGAAGGCGGCATGAGCGACATCGACGAAAACACCGTCGCCTACCACTTTCACGAGCCGCTGGGCGTGGTCGGCCAGATCATCCCGTGGAACTTCCCCATCCTGATGGCCGCCTGGAAGCTGGCTCCCGCCATCGGCGCCGGCAATTGCGTCGTGCTCAAGCCCGCCGAATCCACCCCCATCAGCATCCTGATCCTGGCCGAGCTGATCGCCGACCTGCTGCCGCCGGGCGTGCTGAACATCGTCAACGGCTACGGCCGCGAAGCCGGCATGCCGCTGGCCACCAGCAAGCGCATCGCCAAGATCGCCTTCACCGGTTCGACCACCACCGGCCGCGTCATCGCCCAGGCCGCCGCCAACAACCTGATCCCGGCCACCCTGGAGCTGGGCGGCAAGTCGCCCAACATCTTCTTCGCCGATATCGCCGACGCCGACGACAGCTTCTTCGACAAGGCCATCGAAGGCTTGGTGCTGTTCGCCTTCAACCAGGGCGAGGTCTGCACCTGCCCGTCCCGCGCCCTGATCCACGAGTCGATCTACGACAAGTTCATGGACCGGGTCCTGGCGCGCGTGGCGGCCATCAAACAGGGCAGCCCGCTCGACACCGACACCATGATCGGCGCCCAGGCCTCCCAGGAACAGGTCACCAAGATCATGTCCTACCTGGACCTCGGCAAACAGGAAGGCGCGCAATTGCTGATCGGCGGCGAGCGGGCCTATCTCGGCGGCGAGCTGGAGGGCGGCTATTATATTCAGCCGACCCTCTTCAAGGGCCATAACAAGATGCGCATCTTCCAGGAAGAGATCTTCGGCCCGGTGCTGGCCGTGACCACCTTCAAGGACGAGGCCGAGGCCCTGGAGCTGGCCAACGACACCCTCTACGGCCTCGGCGCCGGGGTGTGGAGCCGCAATGGCAACGTCGCCTATCGCATGGGCCGCGCCATCAAGGCCGGCCGGGTGTGGACCAACTGCTACCACGCCTACCCGGCCCACGCCGCCTTCGGCGGCTACAAGGAATCCGGCCTCGGCCGCGAGACCCACAAGGTCATGCTGGACCACTACCAGCAGACCAAGAACCTGCTGGTCAGCTACAGCGAGAGCAAGCTCGGCTTCTTCTGATGGTTTGACCCTCCCGTCAAACCCAACCTGGGGCGGGGCCGGTTACCGGCTCCGCCCTTTTTTTCCCGAGGAGAGCCGCATGACCGTCCCCCGTGTCACCGCCACCGAGGCCGCCCTCGCCCTGATCGAGTCCCTGAAGCACAAACATGGCGCGCTGATGTTCCATCAATCCGGCGGCTGCTGCGACAACAGCGCCGCCAATTGCTTCCTGCCGGGTGAGTTGACCATCGGCGCCGGCGACGTCTATCTCGGCGAGATCGGCGGCTGCCCGTTCTACATGGGCAAGGCGCAATTCGAATATTGGAAGCACACCCAGCTCGTCATCGACGTGGTCGACGGCCATGGCGGCACCTTCTCGCTGGAAGGACCGGAGGGAAAGGCGTTCCACACCCGCTCGCGGGTCTTCACCGACGAAGAGACCCTGGAACTGGAAAAGGCGGGACCGCCCCTGGTGGGGCCCCGCGATTAAATCCACCGATCACCGCCGCCGGGAGGGTTGCTTTCGACGGCGGTGACCGTCCTCCATCTCCCGTCAGAGGGAGTCGAGGATCTGCTTGCGCTTGGCGGCGTATTCCTTGGGAGTGACGAGGCCCTTGGCCTTGAGGTCGTCGAGGGCTCGCAAGCGCCCCTCCAGCGCCGCCGGACCGGAGGCGGCCGGCGGGGAAACCGGGGCGGCAAGCGCCGGCGGGGCGGCGGGCCGCTGATCCTGCCGAAGCTGCTGAACCTGCTGCTGCAGCTCCTGGACCTGCTGTTTCACCTGCTTCTCGGCTTCCGGCGTGCCCGGCTCCGGGGTGGCCATGGCGGTGGCGTTCACCGTCGCCCAGTCGGACCGCTTGACCGCCACGCCGGCCCCGTTGGCGACCAGCTTCCATTTGGCGTCGGCCTTCAGCGACGCGGCGCGGCGGCCGTCGGAGAACGACACCAGCCGGGGATCGGGCTTGTTGTAGGTGCTGGTGTCATTGGGCACATCGGCCTGAAGCTCGCCGACGACAAGGTTGAGACCGTCCTGGTTGACGAAAGCCCGGATGGTGGTGAGTTTCTGCTCGGCCAGGCCGATGAAGGTTTTGCGCATGCCGATGGTCGCCATCACCACGTCCTGGTCGGGACCGGCCTTGGCCAGGGCCTTGACCAACTGGTCGGCGCAGAAGCCGCGTTCCTCGGGCGTGAGGAAATCCACCGCCTCGCCGTCGCCCATGTCGAGCCTGAGCTGCGCCAGGCCGGAGCGGATCTCCGCCCGTCCCAGTTCGGCGGGGTGAAGATTGGGCGAGCCACCGTCGCGGGGCACCAGCCGTACATATTGCCAGCGCGCCTGCCACAGCGTGAGTCCCGCCGGCTCGGCCGCCTGAACGGCCGCCGGCTGAGTCCCCATGAATACCGCAAGCCCCAAGGCCAAGGCATAGATTGAGCTATATCGGCCTTGAGGCATGCGATCCTCCCTCGAATGAACCGATCCCGACGGGATCAATAGGTGACCACGACACCGGCGGCGCCGATGTGTTCGCTCTGAGAGGCGTTGTCCGCCCAGTTGTTGGTCAGGTAGTCGTATTCGCCGACCACTCGGACCCATTTGTTGAAGACGTGGGTGATCATGGCTCCGAACATGTCCTTCTCGGTCATGTTGTAGGTCAGGTTGGCCTGCTGCTTCTTCTGGTAGGAGGTCTGCTCGATGAAGGACGAGCCGTAGCGCGCCGACACCGAAGTGCCCTGGCCGAAGTTGTAAGCGGCCTGGACATAGTAGCCATAGCCGGTGTTGGCATGGCCGGTCAGATCCAGGCTGTCGAACGACAGCTGGGCGCCGGACAGGCCGAGACCCGGACCGCCATAGACATGGGCGACGAAGTCCACCGGGCCGTAGCTCACCTTGCCGCCCAGTTCGCCGCCGTAGATGCTGACGCTGGACCCGTTGCCGTTGTAGGTCGTGCCCGCCAGCAGGGTCGGGGCCTGACCGGCGAAGGACGCGGTTTGATAGGTGGCGTTCAGGTAACTGCTCAGCGCGGCCTCGCCGATCTTGCCGGCCCAGCTGAGGCCGCCTTCGAGGCGGGGCGAGCGGGTCTTGCTGGCGGTGATGGTGTTGGCGGCGGTGGAGGCGGAGCCCGCGGCACCGATCACGGCGCTGCTGATGCTGTTGGGCTCGAACACGCCGATGCTGGCCTTGGCCCCGCCCAGGAAGACCGGCGTGGTGTAGCGGATGTTGCCGTTCCAGCCGGCATAGGTGTAGCCGTAGCCGATGCCGCCGGTGGTGGTGTTGAAGGCGCCGTAGGGCTGGCCGTTGCTGTTCAGGCCGCTGCCGACGCCGAAGATGTACATGTCGTTGAGGATGGCCTGGCCGCCGAAGATGCCCAGCGATTTGCCGGCCTGCATGTCGCCCCACTTGCCGCCATAGGTCAGGTAGGCCTCGCGGATCAGCCCCGGCGTGGCCCCGGTGGCGGCGCCGTCCGAATCCCAGGCATGGGAGCCGGGATTGGTGATGCTGGTCTGCAACGACAGGCGCGCGGTCAGCTTGTTGCCGTCGATGTCGGGCGACTTGACGTTGAAGCCGAAGGTTTCGGGAACGAAGCCGCTGGTGACATGCGAACTGCTGCCCACATTGGAGCCGATGCTGAACGCCGGCGTCACATAGGTGCCACCCGTCTTGGAGGGAAGGGCTTCCGCCCCCGACTGGGTGACGAAGGCGTTGAGGAAGCCGTCGGTGCTGAACACCCAACCGGCGGGATCATTGCCCATCAGGACGATCTCGGCACGGGCCGAAGGGGAGAGCGCAGAGATCGCCCCAAGGGAACACAGTGCCGTCGTTACCAACAATGAAATTCTGCGCATGACCTACCCCCATATATCGCTCGATGACGAGCAGCGAATTCGGTGGGGATGCTATACGATGAATTTTGCGCAATTAAGATGGGCAATGGTCGTAATACAAAATGGCAATTTATTGCATTGTGATGAGAGCTTAACTATATTGTATTTAGGTATTACGCCAAATGTTCAATGCCATGACTTGAACGAAAAAAAACGGCGCCTCGGCATGGCCGGGCACCGTTCGTAGCGAACACAGGGGGCGAGGGTCAGAACCGGCCGATCTGCCGGGCGACGATGACCGCCTGGGTGCGGCTGGTCACCTTGAGCTTGCGCAGAATGGCCGTCACATGGGCCTTGACCGTCGTGTTGGTCACGTCCAGCTCGTAGGCGATCTGCTTGTTGGACTTGCCACGCGCCAGCAGGGACAGGACCATCCGCTGACGATGGGTGAGCGACCCCAGCTTTTCCTCCAGCAAGGGATCGATCACCTTGGACTTGGAGCCCAGGATCTCCTCCGGCCGGAACAGCTCGCCGGTCATGACCAGCCTCACCGCCTCGCACATGCGTTCCTTCGGCGACGATTTCGGAATGAAGCCGGCGGCGCCGCAAGCCAAGGCCTGTTCGATGACATCCACCTCCTCGCTGGCCGAGACCACGATGATGGGCGTGTCGGGCAGGTCCTCGCGCAACCGCAGCAGGCCGGTGAAGCCGTCCATGCCGGGCATGTTGAGGTCGAGAAGGATCAGGTCGAGCGGGTCCTCCTCGTCGAGGACGGCGGCGATCTGACTGAAATCACAGGCTTCGAGGCAGTGGGCTTGGTCGAACGACTGGACCACGACGTGACGAAGCGCGTCGCGGAACAGCGGGTGGTCGTCGGCGATCAAGACCCTCACGAGCAGCGGCCCTTCGAGGAAATCGGGGTCGGGCTGGCGCCCGACCCCCGTTGACGAGACGATCATACCATCAGGACTTGGGCAGCTTGAAGACCCAAAGCATGCCGCCTTGGCTGATGTCCTTGACCTTCTTAGCGACTTCGCCGCCCCACAGCGGCACGGCGCCGCCCCAGCCCGAAGCGACCGCGACATATTGCTCGCCGTCGGCTTCCCAGGTCACGGGCACGCCCACCACTCCCGAGCCGGTCTGGAACTTCCACAATTCCTTGCCGGTCTTGGCGTCGAAGGCCTTGAGGAAGCCCTCGGGGGTTCCGGTGAACACCAGGTTGCCCTTGGTGGCCAGCACCCCGCCCCACAGCGGCGCCGGGTTCTTGTATTCCCAGACGATCTTGCCGGTGGTCGGGTCGATGGCGCGCAGGGCTCCGATATAGTCCTCGTACAGCGGCTTGATGGTGAAGCCGGCGCCCAGATAGGCCGCGCCCTTCTTGTAGCTGATGGGCTCGTTCCAGATGTCCATGCCCCATTCGTTGGCCGGGACGTAGAACAGCTTGGTGTCGGGGCTGTAGGCCATGGGCATCCAGTTCTTGGCCCCCAGGAAGGCCGGGGCGGAGAACACCGACTTGCCCTTGCCCTCGGCCACCGGCGCGCCGGGGCGATTCTCGGGAACGACCTTGGGCTTGCCCGCCGAATCGAAGCCGGTGGCCCAGGTGGTCTTGGTCACGAACGGGGTGGCGCTGATGAACTTGCCGTTGGTGCGGTCCAGCACGAAGAAGAAGCCGTTGCGGTCGGCCTTGGCGCCGGCCTTGATCAGCTTGCCGTCCTTCATCATGTCGAACGAGACCAGTTCGTTGACGCCGTCGAAATCCCAGCCGTCATGCGGCGTGGTCTGGTAGTGCCACACGATCTTGCCGGTGTCGGGGTCGATGGCCAGGGTGGACGAGCTGTAGAGGTTGTCGCCCGGACGGGTGTGGCTGTTCCACGGCGCCGGATTGCCGGTGCCGTAGAAGATCAGGTTGGTCTCGGGGTCGTAGGTGCCGCCGAGCCAGGTGGCGGCGCCGCCGGTCTTCCACATGTCGCCGGGCCAGCTGGCGTTGGTGGTGCCGGTGATGCCGTTGTCCTTGCCGTTCAAGGTGCCCATATGGCCCTCGACGGTGGGCCGCGACCAGATCAGCTCGCCGGTCTTGGCGTCGCGGGCCTCGACCTTGCCGACGATGCCGAACTCGCCGCCCGACACGCCGGTGATGACCTTGCCCTTGACGATCATCGGCGCCGCCGAGAACGAATAGCCGGCCTTGTAGTCCTCCAGCTCCTTCTTCCAGACGACCTTGCCGGTCTCCTTATCCAGGGCCACCAGCTTGGCGTCCAGGGTGCCGAAGATCACCAGGTTGTCGTAGAGGGCGGCGCCGCGGTTGATCACGTCGCAGCACGGCATGATGCCGTCGGGCAACCGGGCCTCGTAGGTCCATTTGTGCTGGCCGGTGCGGGCGTCGAGCGCGAACAGGCGCGAATAGGACCCGGTGACGTAGATGGTGCCGTCATGGATCAGCGGCTGGCTTTCCTGGCCGCGCATCTTTTCGCCACCGAAGGAATAAGCCCAGACCGGCGTCAGCTTGGCCACCGTCTCGGTGTTGACCTTGTCGAGCGAGCTGAAGCGCTGCCCCTGGGTGCCGATGCCATAGGTGACCACGCTGTCGGTGGCCTTGGCATCGTTGGCGATATCCTCGTCGGTAACCGGACGGGCCATGACATCAGCCGCGGCCAGGAACGCCACGAGACTAATGGCTTTGGACAAGTTCCGTTTGAACGCCATATCAATTGTCCTCCCCTATTGTATTGCCACACGGGCGATACGAATCATTACTAACCGATATTTCCGCTCTGAACGGCAGATGCCGTCGATGGATGTCGGAATTGTGTTTGGATGCTATCCTCTCTGCGAGAGGCGACAATTACCTAAAGGTCCAATGCGTCTTGCCGGTTCTTCCCGGACTTAGTCCTCCGGCGGCAGGTAAGGCAGTCCGTGGCGATGGAAGATGGCGGCGACGGTGCCGTCGCTCCGCAATCGGGTCATCACGTCGTCGAGGGCGTAGCCCAGTTGCCGGTTGCCGTCCTTGACGGCCAGCCCCAGCTCCCACCATGGCTTGCTCAAGCCGGGACTGGGCATCGGCCCCATGGGAAAATCCCGGCCGTGCCCGCCCAGCGCGGCGGCCAGTTCGCTTTCGGTGCCCATCACCGCCGCGACCGTCCCCTTGGTCAGGGCTTCGGCCGCCTTGGCGAGGGTGGGAAAATGGACGACGTTGCCGCTGGCTCCCCGTCCGGCCAGCCGCCCGGTCAGATAGACGTCGGCCAGACTCGCCAGTTCCACCCCGACCTTTTCCTGGGCGAAGACATCGACGTCGTCGCGCGAATTGACCCGCTCGGGATTGCGCGCGACCACCACCCGTTCGCGGAAATAAGGCGCGGCGAGGACGACGTTGGTGTTGCGCTGGGCGAACTGCCGATCGACGGGAACATGCAGCATGACGTCGGCGACCCGGCGCTCCAGGTAGTGCCCCTTCCACACCGCGTTGCGCAGGTCGTCGTCCACGGTCTCTGCCGCCGTCAACTCCATGAACACCGGCTTCAGCTTCAAGCGCTCGGCGATGGCCTTGCCGAGGTCGACATCGACGCCCGCCAACTCGCCGCCGACGCGGTCGGAGAAGGGGGGAAAGTCGCGATAGACCGCGACCACGATCTCCCCCGCCGCGACGATGTCGTCGTAGCCGCGCGCCACGGCCGGACCGGCCAAGGCCAGCCCCACCGCCGCCGCCACGACAATATGGAAAAGCCTACTGCTCACGAACAGTGTCCAGCCACGAGCGGATCGTCCACAACGCCTCCTGGCTCAGCACGCCCTCGAACTTGGGCATGTAGACCCGGCCGTCGCGCACCGCGCCGCCGCGAACGCGCTCGACGAACCACTCGTCGCCCTCGGCGCCTTCGGGCAGGTAGCGCAGATCGGGAGCGATGCCGCCGGAGATGGCGCCCAGGCCGTGGCAACGGGCGCAATTCTGGTTGAAGGCGGAAGCACCGATCTCGATCGCCCGCTTGTTGCCGCGATAGGGATTGACCTTCGCCCACTCCTTGCCCAGGTTCGGCAACCCCTTGGTATCCACCGGTTGGGGGGTCACGTCGCCGTGAGCGAAAGCCGTGCCGATCATGGCGACGAGGAGGAGGGCCGCAGCACCCAGCTTTGCCTTCATGGTATTCATCGTCTCCTTCCTTTTGGGACAGTGCGTGGTTGGCGGCATCCTAGCGAGCGGCCCCGGCGCGCAGTATTGGACCTTGGCACAAGATGAGGGCCTGCCGGGGTCTCCGGGCATTGGACAAAGGTCCAATTTCGGCCCCGCCGAGGCCGCCGCTACTGTGCGGAGACCAAGGGAGGAATGCCCCAGTTGTCCACGCCCGCGCGCGCCATCCTGGCCATCGTGATGCTGCTTGCCGCCACGCCGGCGGCACCGGCGGCTGATATCCGCTTGGGCTGGCTGGCGACGGGATCGGGCGACGAGGGCCTGGACGGGCTCAAGCTCGCCGTGGCCGACGACAACGCCTCGGGCCGCTTCCTCGGCCAGGCCTACACCCTGGAGCCGGTGATCCTGCCGCCCGGCGGCGACGCCGTCGCCGGCCTGAAACAACTGGCCGACAAGGCCATCCGCTTCGTCGTCGCCGACCTGCCCGCCGCCGACCTGATCAGGGCCGCCGATGCCGCCGCCGCCACCGGACTGGTCCTGATCGACGCCGGTGCCGCCGACGATTCGCTGCGCGAGGGCGAATGCCGCCGCAACCTGCTGCACACCCGCCCCAGCCGGGCCATGCTGGCCGACGGCTTGGCCCAGGTGCTGGTGCGCAAATCCTGGAAATCCTGGCTGCTGGTGGTGGGGCCGGAACCGGCCGACCGCCTCTATGCCGCCGCCATCCGCCGCGCCGCCGCCAAGTTCGGCGCCCGCATCGTCGCCGAACGGCCGTGGACCTACACCCGCGACGCCCAGCGCACCGCCGAGGGCGAATCGGTGGCGCTGACCCAGGGCGTCTCCTACGACGTGGTGGTGGTGGCCGACGAGGCCGGCGCCTTCGGCGACAGCATGGTCTTCAACACCTGGGAGCCGCGACCGGTGGCGGGCACCCAGGGCCTGACCGCCTCGGCCTGGAGCCCCGTCCATGACCAGTGGGGCGCCACCCAGGTGCAGAACCGCTTTCGCGCCCAGGCCGGCCGCGCCATGACCGAACGGGATTTCGCCGCCTGGGCGGCCGGCCGCGCCGTCGGCGAAGCCGCCATGCGAGGGCGCACCAGCGACCCCGCCCGCATCGAAGCCGCCATGCGCGGCTCCGATTTCACCCTGGCGGTGTTCAAGGGCCGCGCCGCCAGCTTCCGGCCCTGGGACGGCCAGTTGCGCCAGCCGATCCTGGTGGGTTGGGCCCGCGCGGTGGTGGCGGTGGCACCGCAGGAGGGCTTCCTGCACCCGTTCACCGACCTCGATACCTTGGGATCCGATCAGGGGGAAAAGAAATGCGCCGCGCGGCAGTGATGATGGTAGCGATGCTGGCCGCCGGGGGAGTCCGGGCCCAGACCGCCTATGTCTCCAACGAGAAGGACGACACCATCTCGGTGATCGACGTGAAAAGCATGACCGTCACCCAGACCGTCAAGGTCGGGCGGCGGCCGCGCGGCATCACCCTGACTCCCGACTTCAAGCAGCTCTATATCTGCGCCTCGGACAGCGACACCATCCAGGTGATGGACCTCGCCACCCTCAAGATCGTCCACGACCTGCCCTCGGGCGAGGACCCCGAGCAGTTCACCCTGCATCCCGACGGCCGCCGCCTCTACGTCGCCAACGAGAACAACAACGTGGTCACGGTGATCGACACCCAGACCCGCCGGGTAATCGGCCAAGTGGACGTGGGCATCGAGCCGGAAGGCATGGCGGTCAGTCCCGACGGCAAGGTGGCGGTCAACACCTCCGAGACCACCAACATGGTCCACTGGTTCGACGCCGACAAGCTGACCCTGCTGGACAACACCCTGGTGGGCTCGCGGCCGCGCTTCGCCCTGTTCGACAAGGAGGGCCGCACCCTGTGGGTCACCGCCGAGGTCGGCGGCACCGTCCACGTCATCGACGCCGCCACCCACAAGGAACGCCAGACGATCAGTTTCGCCATTCCCGGCATTCCCAAGGACAAGATCCAGCCGGTCGGCCTGCGCCTCAGCAACGACGGCAAGCTGGCCTTCGTCGCCCTGGGTCCCGCCAACCATGTGGCGGTGATCGACACCGCCAGCCTCAAGGTGGTCAAATACCTGCTGGTGGGGCGCCGGGTGTGGCATCTGGCGCTGACGCCCGACGGCTCGCGCCTGCTGGCCACCAACGGCGTGTCGGGCGACGTCTCGGTGATCGACACCGAGCGGATGGAGGTGCTGAAATCCATCCCGGTGGGGCGCTATCCCTGGGGCGTGGCGATCCGGCCATGACCAACGCGCTGGAGGTCAGGGCCCTGGGCTACCGCTACCGCGCCGGCTTCGCGCTGGAGGGGATCGATCTGGTGGTGGAGCAAGGCCGCATGACGGTGCTGCTCGGCCCCAACGGCGCCGGCAAGAGTACCCTGGTCAACCTGCTGACCCGCCTCTACGCCCCGGTGTCGGGGACGGTGACCATCGCCAGCCATCCCCTGGCGGAGCGGCCGGGACCGGCGCTGGCCAAGCTGGGAGTGGTGTTCCAGCAGACCACCCTGGACCTCGACCTGTCGGTGCGGCGCAACCTCGCCTATGCCCTGGCGCTGCAAGGCATCGCCGGACGCCGCGCCGCCATCGCCGTCGCCGAGGCGCTCGACCGCTTCGGCCTGACCGAATCCGCCGGCCGACCGGCCCGCGCCCTGTCGGGCGGCAACCGCCGCAAGCTGGAAGTGGCCCGCGCCCTGGCCCACCTCCCGGCGGTGCTGATCTGCGACGAGGCCACCGTCGGCCTCGACCTGCCGTCGCGCCGGGCGCTGCTCGCCCATGTGCGGACCCTGTGCCGCGACCAGGGGGTGGGGGTGCTGTGGGCCACCCACCTGATGGACGAAATCGAGCCGGCCGACGACGTGGTGCTGCTCCAACGCGGCCAAGTGCGCGCCGCCGGCACCGCCGCCGCGTTGATGGAGCGGGTCGGTGCGACCGACATGGAAGCGGCGTTCGGAGTTCTGACGCTTTGATGAGTCCCCTCGCCCGCTTGCGGGAGAGGGAGGGACCCGCCGCGAAGCGGTGGGAGGGTGAGGGCCGACTCCTTCGCTGGCGCGAGGCCCGTGCATCCGCGCGGGCCACCCTCACCCCGGCCCTCTCCCGCAAGCGGGAGAGGGGGAGGCGGCCACTGGAGGGACAGAAACGATGACCTATATCGTGGCGCTATGGGGCATTCTGATCCGCGAGAGCCTGCGCTTCCTGAGTCAGCGGGAACGGCTGCTGTCGGCCCTGCTGCGGCCCATGCTGTGGCTGGTGATCTTCGCCTCGGGCTTCCGCGCCGCCTTGGGAGTGGCGATCACGCCCCCCTACGAGACCTACATCACCTACGAGGTCTACATCCTGCCCGGCTTGATCGGCATGGTGCAGTTGTTCAACGGCATGCAGACCTCGCTGTCCATGGTCTACGACCGCGAGACCGGCAGCATGCGAGCCCTGCTGGTCAGCCCGCTGCCGCGCTGGTGGCTGCTGTTCTGCAAGCTGCTGGCCGGCGCCCTGGTGTCGCTGGTGCAGGTCTACGCCTTCCTGCTCGCCGCCCTCGCCTTCGGGGTGGCGGTGCCGGCCTGGGGCTATCTGGCGGCGGCGCCGGTGCTGCTGCTGACCGGGCTGATGCTGGGGGCGGCGGGGCTGTTCCTGTCCTCGGTCATCCGCCAACTGGAGAATTTCGCCGGGGTGATGAACTTCGTGATCTTCCCCGCCTTCTTCCTGTCCTCGGCGCTGTATCCGCTGTGGAAGATCGCCGAATCCAATCCGCTGCTGGCCGAGCTGGCCGGCTGGAACCCCTTCACCCAGGCGGTGGAGGCCATCCGCTTCGCCCTCTACCTCCAGGCCGATTGGCCAGCCCTGGCCGGGGTGGCGGGCAGCCTGCTCGCCTTCGCCGCCCTCGCGGTATGGGGCTACGACCCGGCGCGGGGCCTGATCCGCCGCAAGGTCATGGAGTAGAGCTCAGCCGAATGATCCGCTGGGCCAGGGCTTCGGCCTCGGCGAGGTCGTGGGTCACCATCACCACCGTCGGACGCCGCGCCTGCCAATCCGCCACCACCACCCGGCGGACCAGATCGGCCGACTCGGCGTCGAGCGAAACGAACGGCTCGTCCAGCAGCAGGATGTCGGGCGCCACCGCCAGGGCGCGGGCCAGGGCCACCCGCCGCGCCATGCCCAGCGACATCTGGCGGGGATAAAGCGCCCCCTGCCCCGCCAGTCCCACCGCCGCCAAGGCCGCCTCGACGGCGGCGGCATCGAGATCGGGAGCCGCCAGGGCGATGTTGGCGGCGGCGCTGCGCCACGGCAGCAGGCGCGGCTCCTGGAACACCATGCCGAGCCGGCCGGGAGCCTGGACCTCGCCGCGAAAATGGCGGTCGAGCCCGGCCAGGATGGCCAGCAAGGTCGACTTGCCGCAGCCCGACGGCCCGGTGACGGCGACGAACTCGCCCTCGGCCACGGCGATCTCCAGCCCGGCCAGTACCAGCTTGCCGCCGTAGCGCTTGGCCTCGACGCGGGCGCGGATCGCGTCAGCCACGCCACGCCCTCGTCATGCGGTCGAGCGGCGCCAGCACCGCCAGCTCGATGGCCTGGACCACCACGATGAAGGCCAGGCTGTAGGCCAGGATGCCGGTCACGTCGAAGTTTTGGAAAAAGACATGCAGCTTGAAGCCGATGCCGTCGCTGCGGCCCAGCAGCTCGACCACCAGCACGATCTTCCAGATCAGCGCCAGCCCCGACCGCGCCGCCGCCATCAGATAGGGCGCCAGTTGCGGCAGCACCACATGGACCAGGCTCTTGCGCCAGCCGAAGCGGTAGGCCAGCGCCACCGCGTCGTAGCCGGGGTCGAGGGCGCGGGCGCCTTCGCGCACCGTCACCACCACCGACGGGATCTTGTTGACCGCCACCGCCGCCAGCGCCGCCGCCTCGCCCAGGCCGAACCAGACGAAGCACAGGATGGCGGTGACCAGGGCCGGCAGGTTGAGGAAGAACACCACCCAGCCGTCGAGGATGCGGTCCAGCAACGGCATCCGCCCCAGCGCCACCCCCAGCGCCGTCCCCAGCGACAGCGACAGCACGAAGGCGGCGCCGACCCGGGCCAAGGTGACGCCGAGATGGCGGAGCAGATCGCCCTGCGTCACCGCCACCACCAGGGCGCGGCCCACCTCCAGCGGCGGCGGCAGGGTGGCGGCGGGCGCCACCAGGGCGGCGCCGTGCCAGACCACCGCCAGCAGCAGCAGCGACAGCGCCTGCCAGACCAGACGCGGCGGCATCAGTAGCTGACCTCCGGCCAGAAGGTGCCGGGATCGAGTCCCGGCGAACTCCCGGTCAGGTCCGGCCCGCCCAGGGCCGCCAGGATGGCGTAGATCCGGGCGGCGTCGGCCCGCTCCGACGCGCCCCAGGCCTTGGGGATGCCGGCGCAGAAGCCCCGGCGGAATCGGTCACGGCTGGCGTCGTCCGCCGCCTTGGTCAGGAGATCGAGCCGGCGCCAGTCGGCACCCTCGGCGCATAGCCGGCTCCGTGCGTCATTCTCCGCCGCCAGGAATGCCGTGACGGTGGCGGCATGGGACGCGGCCCAGTCGCGGCGCATCACCCAGCCCACCATGGGGATGGCATGGGTGACGCCGAGCTCGGCGGGAATGGACGCCACGTCCACCAACCGGCGGAAGCCCTTGGCCTCCAGCGGCGCCGCCGCCTGCCAATAGGTCAGCAGGGCGTCCAGCCGCCCGGCCGTCATCTGCTGCGACAGCAGCGGCGGCGCCCCGAAGGTCTTTTCCACCGCCGTGTCGAGATCGAGGCCGTGCCGCTTGGTCGCCAAGGCGCGCAGCAGCAGCCAGCTCTTGTCCAGCGGCCCGCCGGCGATGCCCAGCCGCCGCCCGGCCAGATCGGCCAGGGAGTGGATCGGCGAATCGGCCGGCACCAGCACGGCGCCGGTCATCAGCGACCACGGCACGAAGACCAGGTCGTGGCCCATGCCGCGCTGGCGCGACACCCAGGGCCAGTCGGTGACGATGGCGTCCACCGAACCGCCCAGCAGCGCCACCGCCGAGCCGTCCTTGCCGGCCAGTTCCACCGGCTCGACCCGGATGCCGTGGGCGGCGTCCAGCGCCTCGGCGCGCAGGGTCTCGATCTCCCACTGCACCGTGCCGAAGGCGAGCAGGCCGAGGCGGATGCTCTCGGCCGCCCGCGCCGGTACCGCCAGCGCCAACAGCGCCACCATGCCCAACACCAGAGCGCGCATCCCGCCCCTCCTTTCGTCGGGCACCGGTCAGTTGAAGTAGTAGCCGACCCCGACGATGTAGTCGCCGACCCGCTGGATCATCGAGCGCTTCTTCTCGACCCGATTGTCCACCCGGTTGAGCCACATGTAGTCGACCTCGCCGCTGCCGGTGGAATTGGCGATGTTGATCATCTCGCGGACGATGTCCTTGCCCTCGGCGTCGTGCAGGTCCTTGGCGTCGCTGCCGGTCAGCTTGGGATTGGCGCCCGAGGCCATGTACTTGCCGGTCATGTCGAACACGAAGACGTAGAGGTCGCGGGCGATGAAGCCGCCCTTGGGGTCGTTGAAGGTGGCGAAAGCCTTGTCGGGACCGTCGGCCTTCAGCTTGGCGACGGCGCGGTCCAGCAGGACGCGGGCCTGCTCCGGCCCCATGGCGGCGGACTGGGTCTTGAGATAGGCGATCAGGTAGTCCTGCTCGGCCTTGTCGGTGATGCCCACATGGCGCATGCGGGTGCCGGGCACCAGCTTGTCGTTGCCGGCCATCCAGGATCGGAGGTTGTCCTCGGTCCAGATCAGGCCGGACGCCTTGAGCGCGTCGGAATACAGGAACATGGGCAGCGACGCCGCCGGCCGGCCGATGATGCCGTGCAGGCTGGGGCCGAAGCCCATCTTGCCCAGCTCGACGGAGTGGCAGGCCTTGCAGCGCTCGAACACGTGCTTGCCGGCGATTTCCTCCACCGTCTCGGCCCGGGCGGGTGCCGCCGCCCACAGCAGGGCCACCGACGCGATGGCCCACCCTCGCAGCTGTCTCATGAGTACAGGTCCCCCTGAAGTCGTAATTTCCGGGAGGCTAGCACCGGCCCCTCCCGGCAGCCATTCGACCTAGGTCCTGTGCTGCTCCAGACGCCGGACGGTTCCGTCCGCCGCCACCAGCATCGCCGAACGTCCCTCGCCGGCGGCGAAGATCGCTTCGGCCTTGTCGGGCGGCGCCACCGCCAGGGCGGTGGACAAGCCGTCGGCCCGGGTGGCGGTGGCGGCGGCGACCGTCACCCCGGCCCAGGACGGCGACGGCCGCCCGCTGGCCGGGTCGAACAGATGGTGGAAGTGTCCGGCCGGATCGAACACGGTGCCGTAGCCGCCCGAACTGGCCACCGCCCCCTGGCGCAGTTCCAGGGTCTCGAGCAGGCGGTCCGGCGCCCGTGGATCGGCCACCCCCACCGTCCAGGCCCGGCCGTCGGGGTGGCTGCCCATGGCCCGGAACTCGCCCAGGTCGAGCAGGACGTCGATGATGCCGGCCTGACGCATCAACTCTGCCACCCGGTCGGTGACGTAGCCCTGGGCGATGCCGTTGAAGGTGGCGGCCATGCCGGGACGGCGGAACCACACCGCGTCCCCCTCGCCAATCAGGTCGCGCCATCCCACCGCCGCCGCCGCCCGGGCCATCGCGTCAGCCGGCGGTCCGGCCGGATCGGCGTCCATGCGGGCGAAATGGCGGGAATAGAGCGCCCAGAGCGGCTGCACCGTCACGTCGAAGGCGCCGTCGCTCACCTCCGCCATGGCGCGGGCCTGGGCCAGCAAGTCGAGGAACAACGGCGGCGCCCGGTCCAGCCGGCCGTCACGGTTGAGCCGCACCAGCGCGGAATCGCGGCGGAACAGGCTGAACACCGCCTCGACCCGCGCGATCTCGGCCTCCGCCGCTTCGATCACCGCCCGCGCCGCCGCCGGATCGGGGTGGTAAAGGGTGATGCTGGCCTCGGCGCCCATGGCGGTGCCGCGCCAGCGCAGCGGACTCGCCGCCGCCCGCGACCACCGGGACGACAGGGCCAGACCGGCGGCGATGCCGGTGACGGCGATAAAGCGGCGGCGGGACAGCTTAGCCATTGCCCGATCCCTTCTTCTTGCGATCAGCGAGCACCAGCGGGACGCAGCGTTTGGGGTCGTCGTGGATGGCGACGCAGTCCAGGCACTGGAAACACTCGCCGTAATCGACCGCGCCGTCGCGGGCGATGGCGCGGTAGCGGCAACGCCCCTCGCACAGCCGGCAGGGCGAGCCGCATTCCGTCCGCCGGGCGATCCAGTCGAACCGCCGCAGCCGTCCGGCCAAGGCCAGGAAAGCCCCCAGCGGGCAGAGATAGCGGCAGAATCCCTTGTACACCACCAGCCCCGCCGCCAGCAGCGCCGCCGCATAGGCGACGAACGGCCAATGGCGGAGGAAGGTCAGGGTGATGGCGGTCTTGAACGGCTCCACCTCCACCAGCCGGTCGGCGGCGGTATCCGACACCGCCGCCGCCAGGAGCAGCACCGCCAGCACCGCGTATTTCACTCCCAGCAGCCGGCGATGAAGGGCTTCGGGAATCGTCAGCTGGCGCAGGCGCGACAGCCGTGCCACTTCGCCAACGAAATCCTGCAGGGCGCCGAACGGACACAGCCAGCCGCAGAAGGTCCCCCGCCCCCACACCACCAGGGTCGGCACCACGTAAAGCCACAGGATCAGGGTGAAGGGATCGTAGAGCAGGAAATCCATGCCGCCGGCACCGCGCAGCGTCTTGACCAAGGCCGTCAGGTTGACGATGGACAACTGCCCCTGGCCGTACCAGCCGACGAAGCCCAGCGTCACCGCCAGCACCGCCGGCCGCAGGGTCGCCAGCAGACGCGGCCTTGCCGCCCAGCGGCGCGGCAAGGCCAGCAGCACGGTCAGCCCGGCCAGGAAGGCCAGCAGCGCCGCGATCTCCCCGGCGCGGCCGGTCCACGACGCCAGCCATGGCGGCGCCGGCGCCTCGATCCGGGGGAAGACGTACAGTTCGGCCGGCGGCCTGACCTCCACGGTAAAGGTGCGGTCGGCCCCTGCCATCATGGGGCCCCGGCTGCGGGCGATACGCACGCCCAGGCTCCACGGCGAGGCGGGGTCGAAGCCGAGCCGGGTGTCGAGGCGCAGGATCAGGCCTTCCCCCGGACGGGGAAGGCCGGGCCGCAGTTCCGGCTCCACGTCGGCGTCGCGCACCCCCACCGGAAAGGCGCCCTGGCGCACCGCCAGACGGTCGGGAACCGAATTGCGCACGAAATGTTCGCCGGTGATGGAATAGCGCCCCTCGGCCAGCACCAGGATCGGCTCCTCCCAGGCGTCCACATGGCGCGCCATGCGGCGCAGCGTGTCCTCGGTCAGCAGGTTGCGGGCCACCAGGGGCAGGCCCAGATCGGCGACCCACAGATCGACCTCCACCGCGCCGGCGTCACCGCCCTCGCCATGGTCGGCATAGGGCGTGCCGGCGAAGGCGGCGTCCACCTCGCCGGAGGTCAGCCGCAGCCGCCGGATCAGGCCGGCGGCCGTCAACTCGTCCCAGCTCATGGGCCGGAAGATATCCGCGCGTGGCCGCCCGGCCGGCTTGGGGGCGATGCCGGCCAGGCGCTCGCGCGCCACCTTGAGGGCCGAGGCCAGGACGGTCTCGTTGATGATCCGCACCGACGCGGTGGCCTTGGTCACCCCGTCGATCCAGGTGTTGGTGCTGTGGTCACGCCCTTCGTCATGGGCGCCGCCGACCTTGATGGAATTGCCGAGCGACAGGCCGCGATACTGGCGGACGAACTCCAACATCGGCTGGGGCCCCAAGCCGTCGACGAAGACCGGCTCGTTCTGCTCGAGCACCCGCACGTCGAGGAACGTCCCGGTCTTGTCCATGGCGACCATGAGGTTGATCGGCGTGCCGGAGAATCCCGGAAGCGGCGCGAGGTCGCGCGATTCGAAAACATAACCGATGAAGGCGCCGCCCCCGTCCAACAGAGTCCAGACCGGCAGGCCGGAATCGTGGGTTCCCAATTGCAACGGCGGCGTGATCATGGCCGCGAGGTCGCGTTCGGACAGCCCCGCCTTGACCGGCGCCGGGATGACCAGCGCCACCAGCAGCAGCACGCACAGGACGAGTCTTCGCACTTCCGGCCCCCTCTCGGGTGAGGTCCCCCGCCATGAGCCTGCCGTCGAACCTGAAAACGCGACAACCCCGACCTTGGTACAAGAACACGGCGCCAAGAAGCGACCTGCGACCTTTTGCTAATAGCGACGGAGTAACGCCGGCTCTAGATTTGGAATCCCTTCACATTGCCTGGATTCTGGCCGACCAAACCATGGCCATAGACATTGAGACGATCCGTAAGCGCAGCAATACCATTCTCCGGCAGGGCAAGGTATATTGGGGCCAACCGCCGCAATCAGACCGGTGGGCCGAGGGAGTTGAAACGGACGTGACCACCGCCTCCGCAGGATTCAGGCGCGGCCACACACAGGTGGGCGACGCCCGCGAAGCCGTTGCCCATCTGCGCGACCAGCTTCACCAGCCGGACCTCGAACTGGTGCTGTTCTTCTGTTCGCCGACCTACGACCTCGCCGTCATCGGCGACGCCATGGCCGAAGCCTTTCCCGGCGTTCTCACCCTGGGCTGCACCACGGCGGGAGAGATCACCCCGGCCGGCTATCTCAACGGATCGCTGACCGGCTTGTCCATGGCGCGCGGCGCCTGCCACGCCGAATCCTTCCCCATCGAGCACTTGTCGAACTTCACCTTCACCCACGGCCTCGACGCGGTGCGAGCGGCCATGGCACGCATGACCGCCGCCGAAGGGCCTGATTTCGCCTCCCACACCTTCGCCATGCTGATGATCGACGGCATGTCGGGCGCCGAGGATTCGGTTTTGTCGGCGCTGCATGCCGGCCTGGGGGAGATTCCGCTGTTCGGCGGCTCGGCCGGCGACAACCTCGCCTTCAACCAGACCTGGATCTACCAGGACGGCCGCTTCCAGAACGACATCGCCGTCCTGGTGCTGGTGCACACCCCCTTTCCCTTCAGGGTGTTCAAGACCCAGCATTTCATCGGATCGGACACCAAGATGGTGATCACCGCCGCCGACCCCCTGCGCCGCGTCGTCAGCGAGATCAACGCCGAACCGGCGGCGCGCGAATTCGCCCGCATGGTCGGGCTGGACGTGGAGGAACTGACGCCCATGATCTTCGCCACCCATCCGGTGGTGGTCCGGGTCGGGGGGGCCGATTACGTCCGCTCGATCCAGAAGGTCAATCCCGACGGATCGCTGTCGTTCTTCTGCGCCATCGACGAAGGCCTGGTGCTGTCGGTGGCGCGCGCCGTCGATCCCTACGACAACCTCGCCCAGGTCTTTGCCGACATCAAGGCCGAGATCGGACCGCCGCAGATGATCATCGGCTGCGAATGCGTGCTGCGCTCCCTGGAAATGGAGCGGACCCAGATGAAACAGCGCATGGGCGACCTGCTGACCGCCAACAACGTGGTCGGCTTCAACACCTACGGCGAGCAGTTCAACGCCATGCATGTGAACCAGACCTTCACCGGCGTGGCCCTGGGGACCGTCCAACGGTGAAGCCCGAACCCGCCGCCGAGCCGGACGAACTGGAGCGGCTGCGGACCGAGAACCAGAAGCTGCGCAAGATCAACCGGGTCCTGATGGACCGGGTCGAACGTTCGACCGACTGGCAGGGCAACGCCTTCTCGCTGTTCCAGGCCTCCATCGTGCTGCAGGGCCGGGTCGAGGAACGGACCATCCAGCTCGAATCCGCCTTGCGCCAGCTCGAAACCGTCAACGCCGACCTGTCCCGCGCCAAGGAACAGGCGGAAACCGCCCAGCACCGCCTGCGCGAGGCGATCGAAACCATCTCCGAGGGCTTCGCCCTGTTCGACGCCCATGACCGGCTGGTGTTGTGGAACGGCAACTATGTGGGGCTGATGAAGGTACTGGGCCAGAATGTCCGGGTCGGAACCCCGTTCGCCGAGGTGATCCACACCGCGGTGGCCCATGGTGCCATCCGCGACGCCATGGGCCATGAGGAAGACTGGATCGCCGAACGCATCGCCCACCACCACCACCCGCCGGGGCGCCCTTTCGTCTACCGCCTCAGCGACGGCCGCTGGGTCCAGATGAACGAGCGCCGCACCTATGACGGCGGCACCGTCTCGGTCTACACCGACATCACCCACATCAAGCAGGTGGAGGAGCAACGCCGCGAGCGTGAATTGGCCGAGCGTTCGCTGTTGCTGCAAGCCATGTTGGAAAGCCTGTCGCAGGGCGTGGCGGTGTTCGACCATCACCTGCGGCTGGCGGCGTGGAACCAGCGTTACATCGACCTTCACCGTTTTCCCGCCGGGCTGATCCGCGAGAACACCCACTACTCCGAGGTGCTGCGCTGCAACGCCGAGCGGGGCGAGTACGGCCCCGGCAATCCCGGGGAACTGGTGGCGACCAGGACCGACGCGGCCCTGGCGAATCTGCCCCGCTCGGTGGAGCGACAATTGTCCGACGGCCGCGTCATCGACGTCGCCAGCAACCGCATGCCCGATGGCGGCTTCGTCAGCACCTACACCGACATCACCGAGCGCAAGCGCGCCGACCGCATGCTGCGCGAATCGGAACAGCGGCTGAAGGCGGCGGCGCGGGAATTGCGCTTGGCCAACGAATCCCTGGAACGGCGGGTCGAGCAGCGCACCGCCGAACTGAGCACCGCCAACCAGGCCCTGGAGCAGGCCAGGATCGTCGCCGAGCACGCCAACATCTCCAAGACGAAATTCCTCGCCGCCGCCAGCCACGACCTGCACCAGCCGCTCAACGCCGCCCGTCTGTTCGTCGCCGCCCTCGCCGAGCAGGCCGGCATGGATCGGGGCAACCGCGATCTGGTCGCCTCCATCGACAACGCGCTGGAAGCCATCGACGGATTGCTTCGCGCCCTGTTCGACATCTCCAAGCTGGATGCCGGCGTGATGACCGCCGAGATCGCCGAGATCGAGGTCGGACCGCTGTTGCTCCAACTCGCCCGCGAGATCCGGCCCCAGGCGCGCGAGGGCAAGTTGGAGCTGCGGGTGGTCCCCTGCTCGGTCGCCATCCGCACCGATCCGCGCCTGCTCGCCCGCGTGTTGCGCAACTTCCTGTCCAACGCGCTGCGCTATACCGAACACGGGAAGGTTCTGCTGGGCTGCCGCCGCCAGGGGGATACGCTGCTGATCGGCGTGTGGGACACCGGCATCGGCATTCCCGAGGACAAGCAGCTCGACGTGTTCCAGGAATTCCAGCAGATCGCCCTGCCCGGCCGTCGGCGCGAGAAGGGCATGGGCCTGGGTCTGGCCATCGTCGAACGCATCTCCCGTCTGCTCAACCATCCGCTGGAAGTCCGTTCCCGCCTGGGCAAGGGATCGTCCTTCGCCATCCGGGTGCCCACCACCAGCCGCGCCACCGCCACGCCCTCGGTCGGCCAGTCCAGGATCGAGGCCGCCGACCGGGACGCCCTGGTGAATCTCGGGGTCCTGGCCATCGACGACGACCCCAGCGGCCTGGACGCCATCACCGCCCTGCTGACCGCCTGGAAATGCTCGGTCACCCCCATAACCTCCAGCGCCACTCTCGAGACCTGGCTTGAGGGCGAGCCCCCGCCCCCCCATGTGGTGGTCGCGGACTTCCATCTGGGCGACGGCAGCAACGGCGTGATGCTGATCCGCCGTCTGCGTCAACGCTTCGGCGAGGACCTCGCCGCCTTCGTGGTCACCAGCGACCGCACGCCCGAGCTACGCGCCAGCTTGAAGGAACAGGGGCTGCCCATGCTGCTCAAGCCGGTCCAGCCGGCCCGGCTGCGCGCCCTGATGTCCCATCTGGTCAAGGACCTGACACGCTGATACCGACGAGCCCCTGTCGTGGCTCGTCTCGTTGGCCCTCAGGCGCCGGGCGCTGGCGCTTGGCTTACACGGCACGCACGCGCAGGCGTGCAATCATGTAATTGCCGGCGAAGCCGGCGGGGGCCGTGGCGGGCTTCGCCCTTGCCGTCCTACCCTCGAACTGAAAGATCAGTTCGAGGGCTCGGCGGAGTGATACCCTCGTTGATGCGCTTGGTCTTGATCACCACCTGCGTGCGCGAATGCACCCGGAGCTTGCGCAACACCGACGAAACGTGAACCTTGACCGTGGTGTCGGACACCTGCAATTCGTAGGCGATCTGCTTGTTGGAACAGCCGCGGACCAGCGCTTCCAACACCATCCGTTCGCGTAGCGTCAGAATGTCGACGCGCTCGGCCGGCTCGGCGCGGGAGCGGTGCCGGATGTCGAGAGGCGCGGCGCCTTTGCCGATCACCCCGGCGATGATCGCCACCATCTCCGGCCGGGTCAGGGATTTCGACACGAAACCGGCGGCGCCGCAGACCAGGGCGTGGAAGCGTACGACCGGGCTGTCCATGGGCGAAAACAGGATGATCGGCAGATCGGGCGCCGAAATGGCGAGGCGGACCAGGCCGGCCAGGCCGTCGGCGTCGGGCAGCGACTGGTCGACCAGCAGCAAGCCGACGCCGTTGCCGGCAGCCAGCAGGTCGAGGACGTCGACCACCGTCGCCGCCTCCAGGCAGCAGGCGCCCGGCAGGATCTCGTCGACGAGGCCGCGAAGGACCTCGCGGAACAAGGGATGACAGTCGGCAACCACGACCAGCATGCGGCCCCCTTCGCCTCTCGGAATGACAGGGGCGGCGGAACCTCCTCCCCTTGCAGCGTCGATTATAGGAGACCGGCCTCCACCGCCAATTGGCAATAGGTCTTGTCCCGGCGGCGATTCCAGGCCTTGGACCTTGGTCGAATTTTCCCGGCCGGAAGATAGGCGCAGCATGGCAGGATGATCGCCCTGCCGCCGCTGAAGCTCCGCCGGAAGACGCGCTCCCTCGCGCCGGGAGCGGCGGCCGTCCTCCTGTCCTCGGCGGTCCACGCCGCGATCTTGTTGCCTCTGATCGGGCTGGCCTGGCATGCCCCCGGCCACGAACCGGAGCCCGAACCGGCGCGGATCGTGGAGGTGACCCTGGCCTGGGCCGCCCCCGCCGCACCGATGCCGGAACCGACGCCCGAGCCTCCCGCCATGGCGCAGCCGCCGACCCGGATCGTTCCCGCCGCCCCGGCGCCACGCAGGCCGCGCCCCGCCACGCTCCCCGCCCCCCACGAAGCGGTGCCGCCGCTCCCCGCCCCCCCCACGGAAACGAGCGGCGCGCCGACCACCACCGTCAGCGAGGCGACACAGGCCCCGCTGACGGTGGCGCCCAATCCCCAGCCTCCCAGCGGCGAGATGATGGCCGGCTATGCCCGCCAGTTGCTCGCCCGCCTGGAACAGTACAAACGCTATCCCGCCCTGTCGCTCCGGCGCGGCGAGGAGGGAACCGTCACCATCCGCCTCACCCTGGCGGCGGACGGCCGCCTGGTGGAGATCCATCCGGTGGACGACGCCCCCGCCCGCCTGATCGAGGCCTCGCTGACGGCGGTCCGCGACGCGGCCCCCTTCCCGCCGCTGCCCTCCGGCCTGCGCGTGGCCGAGGCCGTCTTCACCCTGCCGATCAGCTATCGTCTGCGCTGATTTCGGACCTAAGCACAATATGAGGCCGCCGACGGTTCCGGCTTACTTGGGGACTGCACCCAAGAGACCGAGGCGAGGATGTCCGAGATGGTGGTCAGGTCTGTTTGTTCGACGGCGGTCGCGGCCGTCCTGGCCGTTTCGGGGAGCGTGGCGACGGCGGCCGAGCCGGCGACGCCCTATGCCCTCGACAACGTGGTGGTGACCGCCACCCGCTCGCAGACTCAACTGCGCGACCTGGCCGGCAACACCGAGGTCATCGGCACCGACACCATCGACTTCACCTTGCCGCAACGGCCCGCCGAAGTGATCAACCGGGTGCCCGGCCTCAACATCCAGCAAGGCAGCGGCGAGGAGCACCTGACCGCCATCCGCTCGCCGGTGCTGAACGGGGGCGCCGGCGCCGGCTCGTTCCTGTTCCTCGAGGACGGCGTGCCGCTGCGGGCGGCAGGCTTCGGCAACGGCAACGGCCTCTACGAGGCCAACGCCTCCCAATCCGGCTCCATCGAGGTGGTGCGCGGTCCCGGCAGCGCGCTTTACGGCTCCAACGCGGTGCACGGCCTGATCAACTTCATTCCCCGCGCCCCCGCCAAGTCGTTCGAGGCCGAACTCGACGCCAGCGCCGGCCAGTACGGCCTGGTCCGTGCCGCCGGAACCGTCAGCGACACCATCGGCAAGGACGGCTACCGCGCCAGCCTGGAGGAGAACCACGAGCAGGGCTGGCGCCAGACCACCAGCCTGGACGAACAGAAAGTCGTCGGCCGCAACGTGTGGAGCGGCGCCGGCGACACCGTCACCTCCACCATCTCCGGCCAGAAGCTGGACCAGAATGTCGGCGCCTACCTGACCGGCACCAATTCCTACCAGAGCCGCAAGGTCGCCCAGACCAACCCGATCCCCGACGCCTACCGCCGGGCCGAATCCATGCGGGCCATGAGCCGCTGGCAGCACGACCTGAACGACACGCTCCAGCTCAGTGTGACGCCCTATGTCCGTTACACCGAAATGGACTTCATGATGCACTTCATTCCGCAGCAGCCGATCCAGAAGAACGCCCACAGCAGCGTCGGCACCCAGGCGGCGCTGTACCAGAGCATCGGCGAGCGCAGCACCGTCATCGCCGGACTCGACACCGAATACACCAACGGCTGGTACACCGAGGAGCAGAACAAGCCGACCCTGGTCTCGGGCAGCAGCACCTACATCACCGGCCTGCATTACGACATGGGCGTGACATCGACGGTGCTGGCGCCCTATCTCCACACCGAGTGGCAGGTACTCGACCACACCCGCGTGGTGGCCGGGGCCAGGGCCGAGCAGACCTATTACACCTACGTCAACAACGCCAGCGTCGGCACCTTCGGCCTGTTCCAGCGCGAGTCCAACCGCGCCGACGAATTCACCACCTTCACCCCCAAGTTCGGCGTGGTGCAGGAATGGAGCAAGGCGGTGAGCAGCTACGTCAACCTGTCGCGCGGCGCCCGCGCCCCCCAGGTCACCGACCTCTACGAACTTCAGTACAAGCAGGTCGCGGGACAGATCAAGACCGAGACCATGAACAGCCTCGAAATCGGCACCCGCGGCACCATCGCCGACGTCAGCTTCGACCTGGCGACCTATTGGATGCGGAAAAAGAACTACTTCTACCGCTCGTCCAACGGCCTCAACGTCCCCTTCGGCCAGACCGAGCATCGCGGCGTCGAGCTGGGCGTCTCCGCCCCGCTGCCCGCCGGCTTCGACGTCGGCGCCGCCGGAAGCCTGGCGCTGCACACCTACGACTACAGCTTCACCGACACCTCGGCCGGCACCCAGGGCGTCATCGCTTCGGTTCACAAGGGAGGACTGATCCCCGAGGCGCCGCGCAATCAGGCCAATATCCGGCTGGGCTACACCTTCTGGCCCGATGCTCGCGCCGAACTGGAATGGGTCCATATGGGCCGTTACACCACCGACAACGCCGGCACCCATTCCTATGGCGGCCACGAATTGCTCAACCTGCGCTTCGCCGCCAAGATCGACGAGTCCGTCAGCCTGCACGCCAAGCTCATGAACATCGCCGACCGCAATTACGCCGACCGCGCCGCCATCTCCACCACCGGCGTCGACCAATATTTCCCCGGCGCGCCGCGCACCCTGATGGGGGGAGTGACGGTGAAGTTCTAGCCGGAGGCTACGCCGTCTCCTGGACGGCGAAACGCATCAGCTCGGCCGAGCTGGACAGGCCGAGCTTGAGTTTGACCCCCGACAGGGTGTTGGCCACCGTCTTGTAGCTGACCCCCAGGCTGGCGGCGATTTCGGCCAGGGTCTTGCCCTGGCCGAGCAGCCGCAGCGCCTCACGCTCCCGCCGGGTCAGCTGGTCCAAGCGGTCCTCGACCGGTGCCATCCGGGCCAGGGCAAGGCGCTGGGCCACCGGCTGGCTGAGATAGACCTCGCCGGCGACCACCCGGCGGGCGGCCTCGACGATGACCTCGGGCGGGTCGCTCTTGGTGACGAAGCCGTGGGCGCCGCGCTCCATGGCGCGGGCGACATGGGCGCTGTCGCCGTGCATGCTGAACATCAGGATCCGCAGTCCCGGCACCGCCGCCGCCAGATCGGCGATGATCTCCAGCCCACTGCGGTCGGGCAGGTTGATGTCGAGGATCACCAGGTCGGGTCGGATCTCGGCGGCGCGGCGCAGCGCCTCGGCGGCGGTGGCGGCCTCGGCCACCTCGAAGCCCTCCCAGGCCTCCAGCAACTGGCGGCACCCCGCCCGTACCACGGCGTGGTCGTCCACCAGCAGCACCCGCGCCGTCACCGTCATCCTGTCCCGTCCTCCAGCCGTCCCAGCGGCAAAAGCGCCTCGACCACGGTACCACCGCCGCTCGGCGTCATCACCCGCGCGGTTCCGCCCAGGCAGCGCACCCGCTCGCGAATTCCGAGCAAACCGAAACCGTGGCAGGGCGCCGCGCCGATCCCGATCCCGTCGTCGCGCACCGCCACATACGCCACAGCATCCTCCGGACCGCCGTTCCATTCAAGATCGCCGACGTCAAGGTCGTCCCAGTCGCCAAAGGCCAGCTCGACCGTCACCGCCGTCGCCCCGGAATGACGGCCGGCATTGGTCAGGCATTCCTGCACCACCCGATACAGGGCGAGCGCCGCCTCGTCGTCCGGCGACGGCTCCGATCCCCGGCTGCCGACCTCCCAGCGCGTATCGGGCAGCCGGCCCCGCCAGTCCTCCACCAGTTGGCCGATGGCGGCGGTCAGCCCGAACTCGTGCAACGACAGGGGCCGCAACCGGTCGAGGATCCGCCGGTTGAGCGCCTGCACCTCGTCGGCCAGCCCGAGGATGGTGCGGGCGCCGGCCTCGGGCGAGACGCCCCCGCCCGGCCGCGCGATCATCGCCGCCTGGGCCCGCACCGCGAACAGGGTGGGGCCGAGTTCGTCGTGGAGTTCGTGGGCCAGCAGCTTGCGTTCGGCCTCCTGCAGGGTGATCAGCGTCTTGATCAGCCGCCGGTTGTCGTCGCTCATCCGCCGCAGGGTGGTGGCTAGGCGATTGACCGCATGACGCACCGGATCGATCTCGGCGATGGCGCAAGGTGGCAGCACGGCGTCGTAATCGCCCTGCTCCAGCCGCGCCAGCCCGGCGCTGATCATGGCGACGGGCCGCGACGCCCGCCCCACGCTCCAGGCCACCAGCGCCACGAATAACACCAGCAGCCCCGCCATCACCCCGGCCAGGGCCACCATCTCGTCCCACAGCTCGGCGAGCTCGTCGTCGGGATCCCCGATGACCGCCACATGGGCCAGGGTGCGCCCGTCCTCGACCACCGGCCACCATTTCTCCCACGCCGCCGGCCGCGACAGCGCCGCGAACCAGCCCGGCACCGCCGCCGGGCCGGTGGGCTCGGCGCGAAAGCGGTCCAGTGCCGCCTCCTGGCGCGGCAGGACGAACAGCCGGACATGGCGGAGCTCCGGCAAGCCGCCGATCCGCTCGGCCAGCGCCGGGCCGGGATCGGCGGTGGCCGGCAGGGTGGCGATGGCGGCGCCGATCAGTTGTCCGGCGAGATCGGCGGCGGAGTTCCGCTCGGCCGCGACCCGCTCGCGGGCCTGACGGGTCAGCCCCGCCATCACCCCGACGATGGCCAAGGCCACGATCACGGCGGGAATGACCATCAGCCGCAGCCGCAGCGACCGCCCCGCCACGGCTTAGAACTCCACCCGCAGCCCGGCCCAGACGCTGCGGGGCTCCCCGGGCGCGAGGAAGCGGTGGCTGGCGAAGGCGAAGCCAGCGGCACCGCCGGTGGGATCACCCAGGGTGCCGGCGGTGGCGTAACTGCTGTCGGCGATGTTGCGCACCAGCAGATAGGCCTGGCTGCCCGGCCGCACCGTGTAGGCGGTGCGGGCGTCGAACACGGCATAGGCCGGAATCTGGCGCATGGTGTTGGACTCGTCGCCGCGATAATAGCGCCCCGACACCAGCCGGGCGTCGCCCCCCACCGACCACGCCTCGGTCATGGCGTAGTCGGCCGACAGCTTCAGGGAGTGCAGCGGAATTCCCGGCATCCGGTTGCCGGGATCCACCTGGATCACGTTGTTGACCGCCGACACGTTGTTGGGGCTGACGATCTGCAGATGCGACTCGAAGGTGGCGTCCACCAGGGCATAGGCCGCCGCCAGGGTCCAGGGACCGAACGCGGCGTCCAGGCTGGCTTCGACGCCCTTGCGCAGGGTCGCGCCGGCATTGGTGAAATAGCCCTGGCCCGAGACGTTGCCGGAATTGACGAAGATGATGTCGTCGTCGTTGCGGGTGGCGAAGACCGCCGCCGACCAGCCCAGCTTTCCCCCTTCGTCGTCGAGGGCGGACCTGCCCCGGGCGCCGGCCTCGACGGTGCGCGACACCACCTGACGCAGGCTGGGGTCGGACTGGAAGGCGTTGGGCACCCGGCAGGGATTGATGGCATCGGCGCAGGACAGCTCGGCGGCGGTGGGAGCACGGTTGGCCTCGCCATAGCTGGCATAGGAGGTCAGCCCCGGCGCCATCTGCCAGGTCAGGCCCAGAGAGGGATTGAAGCGCTGGTAGTAGTGATGGCCGTCCAGGCCGCTGCCCAGCCGGTCGGCGAGATCGATCCAGGCGAGATTGTAACGTCCGGCCAGGGTCAGATGCAGTTGGTCGGCGAGGGAGAAGGTGTCGGTGACATAGGCGCCGTAATAGGCGTTGCGGGTGTCCAGCGACACATTGTAGGCGTTGCCGTCGTAGTAGGCCCCGGTACCGGCCACCACCCGGTCGCCGCCGACGATTCCGACCTCGGAATTGGTGCCGTACCGGGTCCAGCCCTGGTCGGTGGACAGGCCGGCGATGGCGGTGTTGCGGTGGCCGAACAGGTCGGAATCGCGGCTGAGCTGGACACCGGCACCGATGCTGGTACTTTCGGTGGTGGTATTGTTGATGGCCCCAGTATTGGTCGAGGCGATGGGAGCGCCGCCACGGCTGAGGATCTGGTTGCCGTTGTCGTCGCACAGGGTGCCGGCATTGGGACCGGCGCCGCAATCGGTCAGGTTGGTGGGGTCGCCGTTGTGGGTGGCGGTGCGCAGCCGCCGGACATAGGCGTTGCCCTGCAGCGACAGATTGGCGCCAAGCTCGACGGCGCCCCGCAGATTGGCGGCGACCAGGGCATTCTGGGTCTTGTCGGGAGCGGTGAAGACAGCCGAACGCTGGCTGTCGAGCAGGTCGGACGGCACCGTCCCCAGGCCGCTCAGATCGGAGGCGCCCAGGGTGATCCCCAGCCCGAGATCGACGCTGTCCTTGCGCGCGGCGATGTCGGCATAGCCCTGGATCAGTTTGGATGGCGAATGCTGGCGCCAGCCGTTGTCGTTCTGGGCCGACAGGCCGGCATAGAGTCCGAGGTTGCCGGCCTGGCCGCCCTGCTCCACCGTCAGACGAGCCCGGCCGAACGAGCCGCCGCCCAAGTCCACCGAGCGGCCATGGGTGGTGAAGCCGTCCTTCATGCGAAGCGCGATGGCGCCACCCTGGGCGTTGAGCCCGAATACCGGGTTGGAGCCGGGGATCACCTGGATGCTGTCCACGGCGAAGCTGGGCGACATGTCCCAGTGAACCAGGTCGCCGAAGGCCTCGTTCAGGCGCATGCCGTTCTGGTACACCGCCAGTCCTTGGGGATCGCCCAGCACCGGCGAGGCGTTGAAGCCGCGAAAGCTCAGATTGGGCTGCAACGGGTTGCCCTGGTAGTCGGCCACCGACACCGAGCCCAGCCGGCCGTCGAGCATCTGCGCCACCGAGCCGGGCGCCTTGGCCCGCTCCTTGGCCGTGTCGATCACCTGCACATTGCCGGGAACCCGGTCAAGCTCGACTCCGGTTCCGAGCAGCGGCGTCACCCCTACCACCGTCATCTCCGGCAGTCGCACCGCCTCCTCCGCCATGGCCACCGGAAGACCCGCCATAGTCAGGACGACGGCCAGCGGAATGGATCGGTGCATGCTCCTCTCCCGGATTCGAGGCTGCCGGGGCATCGGCGACCAATCGCCGCCTGCCCCAAAAACAAGCCAACAATGCCACCAGACCAATATTCGCCGTATTGGCGGAAGGTCTTAGGCAAGTTCCGACGGAATCACGGCGCTTCACGGGGAAGTCTTCAGGATCCTCTGGAGCGATGACCGGGAATATTATGAAGGAAAAATCGGGAAGATTCGGAAAAGACGGTCCCACACAGGGTGGAAGGCGGCCAGCGGGCGCCGCACGGCTTGTGCGCGAAACACCCCCGAATCCGGAATCCTTGCCCTCGCCGGGCAAGCGAGCCTAAAGTGGCGGGTCTTCCGCGCGAGAGGTTTCCCATGCTTCGACCGACCTGGATTGCCCTCACCATGTTGATCGCCGTCGCCCTGGCGCCCCAGGCGGCGCTGGCGTGGTCGGAGCGGCCAGCGCCCACCAAACCGGACGGCAGCGCCATGTTCACCGATCCCGACGAGGCGGTCGAGCGCATGGCCGGGCGGTCCGACGACGGCAACCAGCGGGTCCGCACCTTCGCCACCCCGCAAGGGGGCAGCGGCAGCTGGAGCTTCTCGACGACGCCCCAATCCACCTATTCCAACCCGTCGCCGTTCAACTCCATGTTCGGCGGCGGCTCGCCCTGGGTGGATCGTCGGCGTTAGGCGTCTATCGCCGCAAAGCCTGATCCAGGTCGGCGAAAAGGTCCTCGACCGCTTCCAGTCCCACCGACAGGCGCAGCAGGTCGCCCGGCACCGGCGACTCGGCGCCTTCCATGCTGGCGCGGTGCTCGACCAGACTCTCGACGCCGCCCAGCGAGGTGGCGCGCTTCCACACACCGGTCGCCGCCGCCACCGCGATGGCGGCGGCCTCGCCGCCCGCGACCCGGATGGACAGCATGCCGCCGAAGCCGCCGCTCATCTGCCGCCGTGCGACCTCATGGCCGGCGAAGCCCGGCAGGCCGGGATACAGCACCTCGGCCACCCCGGTATGCTCCGACAGACGCTGGGCGAGATCCTGCGCCGAGGCGCATTGCCAGCGCACGCGGGCGAACAGGGTGCGCAGGCCCCGCTGCAACAGCCAGGCCTCGAACGGCCCCAGCACGCCGCCGATCTGAACCTGCACCGCCTTGATCCGCGCCCAGAACTCGTCCCGGGCGGCGGTGGTCAGAGTGCCGGCCACCACGTCGGAATGGCCGTTGAGGTATTTGGTGGCGGAGTGCATGACGATGTCGGCACCCAGCGCCAGCGGCCGGGTCAGCACCGGGGAAGCGATGGTGGAATCCACCGCCAGCTTGGCCCCGGCGCCATGGGCCAGTTCGGCCAGGGCGGCGATGTCGCTGATCACCCACAGCGGATTGGCCGGGCTTTCGACCCAGACCAGCCGGGTGCGGCCGGGCCGCAGGGCCGAGCGGACCGCGTCGAGGCAAGACGTGTCCACCGCCTCGACCTCCAGCCCCCAGCGGGTGGCGAAGCCGCGCAGCCAGGCCCGCAGCGCCCAATACATCACCTTGGACACCACCACATGGTCGCCGGGCTCCAGCGCCTGGAACACCGCCGTCGCCGCCGCCATGCCCGAGGCGAACAGCAGCGTCTGGGCGCCGCCCTCCAGGGCGGTCAGGGTGTCGGCGGCGGCGTCATAGGTGGGGTTGTCGGCCCGCGAATAGCAGCGCCCCCGCCCATAGCCCAGGTCGGCGTCGCGCTCATAGGTGGTCGAGGGGTGGATGGGGGGAATGATCGCCCCCGTCGCCCCGTCGATGCCGCCCAGGGCATGGGCCGCCAGCGTTTCCGGGCGGAGGTCATGGTCAGCCATGGGTCTTGACCGTCAGGGCCAGGACCGGCGGCTTGGCCAGGGTCTGGAACACCACGCAATAACGCTCGGTCAGCTTAGTCAACTGGTCGATGCGCTCCTGCGGTTCGGAAGTCTCGAGGGCGAAGGTCAGGCGAATCTCGCCAAACCCCACCGGCGCGTCCTTGGCCACCCCCAGGGTGCCGCGAAAGTCCAGGTCGCCCTCGGCCAGGACGCTGCCGCCCTTGAGGTCGAAATCGATGGCGGTGGCCACCGCCTTCAGGGTGACGCCGGCGCAGGCGACCAGGGCGTCCAGCAGCATGTTGCCGGAACAGGCGAAGGCGCCGGTGCCGCCGGTGGCGGGATGCAGCCCGGCTTCCACCAGGGCGCGGCCGGTCTCGACCCGACAGACCACGTCGTCGGAATCCAGCTCGCCCTTGGATTTGAGGGTGATCAGGGCAACCTCGGGGGCGGTCTTGTAGCTGTCCTTCAACGGCGCCTGGACGGCGCGCAATTCATCGGCGTTCATGAGGATTCCCTTTCAAGCGTTTGTTTGCGGCGAAGAACAATGTCGCCGACGATGGCGGGATCGGCAACGGTGGAGGTGTCGCCGAAATTCTCGAAGTCGTTGGCCGCGACCTTGGCCAGGATGCGGCGCAGGATCTTGCCGGCGCGGTTCTTGGGCAGCGACGGCGCCCACTGGACGACGTCGAGGCTGGCGATGGCGCCGATGCGGGCTCGCACCCAATCGACGATCTCGCGGCGCAGCGCCTCGGATTCGTCGATGTTTTCCTTGAGGGTGACATAGGCGAACACGCCTTGGCCCTTGAGGTCGTGGGGAAAGCCCACCACCGCCGATTCCGCCACCGCCGGATGGGACGAGATGGCGCTTTCCAGCTCCACCGTGCCCAGCCGATGGCCGGAAACATTGATGACGTCATCGACCCGGCCGGTGATGCGGAAATAGCCGTCCTCGTCGCGTCTCCCACCGTCGCCGGTGAAGAACAGGCCGGGATAGGGGGCGAAATAGGTCAGCACGAACCGCTCGTGGTCGTGCAGGATGGTGCGCGCCTGACCCGGCCACGAGCCCTCGAAGCACATGTTGCCCTCGGCCACTCCGTCGAGGCGCGTCCCCGCCGCGTCCACCACCACCGGCCGGATGCCGAAATAGGGTTTGGCGGCCATGCCGGGTTTGTTGGCGACGGCGCCGGGAATGGGAACCAGCAGCACGGCGCCGGTCTCGGTCTGCCAATAGGTGTCGACGATGGGGCAGCGGCCGCCGCCGATCACGCTGTGATACCAGCGCCAGGCCTCGGGATTGATCGGCTCGCCCACCGAGCCCAGCACCCGCAGGCTGGACAGGTCGTGGCGCTGGACCGGGGCCTCGCCCTCGCGCATCAGCGAGCGCAGCGCGGTGGGGGCGGTATAGAAGATGTTGACCCGGTAACGCTCGATGATCGACCACCAGCGCGACGAATCCGGCCAGGTGGGCACGCCCTCGAACATGACGCTGGTGGCGCCGTTCAACAGCGGCCCGTAGATCTTGTAGGTGTGGGCGGTGACCCAGCCCACATCGGCGGTGCACCAGAACACCTCGCCCTCGTGCCAGTCGAAGATCACCCGCCATGAGGTGCCGGCATGGACCAGATAGCCGCCGGTGGTGTGCACCAGCCCCTTGGGCTTGCCGGTGGAGCCCGAGGTGTAGAGGATGAACAGGGGGTCCTCGGCCCCCACCTCCACCGGCGGGCACCAGGGTTCGGCCGCCGCCACCGCCTCGTCGTACCACAGGTCGCGACCGGGGGTGAACGGCACCGAAGCCCCCGAGCGCCGCACCACCACCACATGGCGGATGGAAGGCTGAGCGGCGACGGCGGCGTCGGCGTTGTGCTTCAACGGCACCACCCGTCCGCCGCGATGGCCCTCGTCGGCGGTGATCAGCACCTTGGCCCCGGCATCCTCGATGCGGTTGGCCAGCGCCTCGGCGGAAAAGCCGGAGAACACCACCGAATGCACCGCCCCCAGGCGGACGCAGGCCATCATCGCCACCATCACCTCGGGGATGACCGGCAGGTAGATGGTGACCACGTCGCCCTTGGCCACCCCCAGGCCCTTCAGCACATTGGCCAGCCGGTTGACCTTGTCGGCCAGCTCGCCCCAGGTGACGCTGCGGCTCTCGCTCTCGCCCTCGCCGTCGCCCTGCCACAGGATGGCGGGCTTATCCGCCTTGGCCGGCAAATGGCGATCGACGCAGTTGACCGAGGCGTTCAGCGTGCCGTCGGCGAACCAGCGGATGCGCAGATCCGCCGGATCGAACTTGGTGTCGCTGACCTGGGTGAACGGCCGGATCCAGTCGAGGGCCGCCGCCTGCTCGCGCCAGAAGCCGTCGTTGTCGTCCAGCGATTGCCGGTAAAGCCGGTCATAGGCCGCCGCGTCCACATGAGCGCGGGCGGCGAAGTCGGGAGGAACGGGGTAGATGTCGGACATGGCGGTCAGATCGCTCCGGCGGGGAAGGTTTCGTCGCCTGTCGGCGGACGGCTGGCGTGATCCAACTCGCCCAGCAGCTTGTATTTCCACTGCAGGAACTCGGGATCGAGGCGATCACGCGGCCGGGCCAGCGGCGGCGTCACCTCCACCCGCACCCGGCCGGGATTGGGCTGCATCACCACGATACGGTCGGCCAGGACCAGGGCCTCCTCGATGTCGTGGGTGACCAGGATCATGGTGGGGCGGTCATAGGCCCACAGGTCCAGCAGATGGTCCTGGAGGTCGCCGCGGGTCAGCGCGTCCAGGGCGGAGAACGGCTCGTCCAGCAGCAGCACCTTGGGCCGCCCCACCAGGGCGCGGGCCAGGGCGACGCGCTGGGCCTGACCGCCCGACAGCTCGCGCGGCCAGTGGCCCAGATGGGAGGCCAGGCCGACGCGGGCCAGGGTCTCGGAGACGCGGGCCTTCTGCTCCTCGGCCGGCAGGTGGCGGATGCCGAAGGCGACGTTCTGGTCGATGGTCAGCCACGGCATCAGCCGGGGCTCCTGGAACACCAGCCCGATTTCCGGACGCGGCTCGCGCACCGGGGTGCCGTCCAGGCCGACCGTGCCGGCGGTGGGGGTGTCCAGCCCGGAGATCAGCCGCAGCAGCGTACTCTTGCCGCAGCCCGAGCCGCCGACGATAGCCAGGATCTCGCCCTCGGCCACCGCCAGATCCAGCCCGGCCAGGGCCAGCAGGCCGTTGGGATAACGCTTGTCCACGTTGGAAATGCTGAGCATGGCCGCTACTCCGCCGGCCGGAAGGAATCTTGCCAGGTCAGGAAGCGCGCCGACACCGAGGCCAGCAGCCAGTCGGTCAGCTTGCCGAGAATGGCGAAGGCGGTGATGGAGGCCAGGATCACCGCCGGCCGCCCGGTCTGCTGGCCGTCCACCAACAGGAAGCCCAACCCCTCCTCGGCGCCCATGAACTCGGCCGCCACCACGAACATCCAGCCCAGCCCCAGGCCGGAGCGCAGCGATATGACATAGGTGGGCAAGGTCGCCGGCAGCAGGATGCGGGTGATCATCTCGCGGTGGCTGAAGCGGAAGATGCGCCCCACCTCCACCAGCTTGCGGTCCACCCCCAGGATGGCGCCCGACAGGCTGAGATAGATGGGAAAGAACACGCCCACCGCGATCAAGATCACCTTGGAGGTCTCGAAGATGCCGAACCACAGGATGAACATGGGCACCCAGGCGATGGAGGGAATGTTGCGCAACGCCTGCAACATGGGATCGACCAGCCGCCGGGCCAGGGTCCAGTAGCCGCTGACCGCGCCCAGCACGGTGCCGGCCGCCACCCCGAGGCTGAAACCCATGGCCACCCGCTGCAAGGTGGCGAGAACATGGCCGCCCAGTTCGCCGGTGCGGGCCAGCCCGACCAGGGTGCCGATCACCCGCGACGGGGTCGGCAGCAGGCGGCCGTCGGCCCATTTCAGCGCCACCACCACTTCCCAGGCGAGGGCGAGGCCCACCGGCAGGATGAAGCCGATCAACCATTTGGCGCTGAAGCCACGAGACGGAAGCGCCGCCTCCGGGGAGGAGGCGGCGACGGTATTCACGGAAGACAAGGTCAGACCCTCATTTGACGCCCAGCTTGGTGACGAAGCTGGAGTCTACCAGGGATGCGGCGACGGAGGGAACATCCACGTCGGCGGGGATCACCCCGGCCTGCTGCAGGGCGATGCCGGCCCCCGCGATGGTCGTCTTCTGACGCTCGCCGATGGCGGCGGTGGACAGGTCGGTGCGCTCGAGCTGGCGGGCGGCGACGGCCTCGGTCAGCTTGGCCTGCTCGCCGATGGTCTTCTTCAACTCGGCCGGATTATTGATGGCGAAGGCGCGGGCCTTCTCGTAGGCCGCCAACACCTTCAACACCAGGTCGGGATGGTCGGCGATGAAGTCCTCGCGGGTGTTGAGCACGCCCCAGGTGTTGATCTCGGCGTTGCGGTAGAAGATGCGGGCGCCGTCGTCCAGCTCGGCCTGGGCCATCAGCGGATCGAGACCGGCCCAGGCGTCCACGTCGCCCTTGGCCAGCGCCAGACGCCCGTCCTGATGCTGGAGCAGGACGATCTTGACGTCCTTCTCGGTCAGATTGTTCTCGGCCAGGGTGCGGATCAGGAAGATGTGGGGATCGGTGCCACGGGTGGCGGCGATGCGCTTGCCCTTGAGATCGGCGACCTTCTGGATGGGCGAGCCGCCCTGGGTGACCAACGCCGTCCATTCCGGCTTGGAATAGACATAGACCGACTTCACCGGATTGCCGTTGATGCGGGCCAGCAGGGCGGCGGCACCGGCCGACGAGCCGAAGTCCAGGCTCTTGGCGTTGAGGAATTCCAGCGCCTTGTTGGAGCCCAGCGACAGGACCCAGCGGACCTTGATGCCGTCCTTGGCCAGGTCCTGCTCCAGCCAGCCCTTGTCCTTCAGCACCAGGCTGACCGGATTGTAATAGGCGTAGTCGATCCGGATCTCGTCCACCTTGTCGGCGGCATGGGCGTTTCCGGTCAGGCTCAGCCCGGCCGCGACGGCCAGAGCGGCACGAAAGGCACGACCCCACAGCTTGGCAAACGACATCGAGCACCCTCCTTAATGACAAAATATTGGTGTTGATTGATGTTAATTAACACTAATCTGTGTCGATCCGCCCCGTCAAGGATCAATCCCCATTCCCTATGGGGTTGTGGGTCTGAGGCGCTCACGCCGCGTGATGGAGTTTTGCCCCCGCCGGCTCATGCCCGGGCCGTGCGGCGCGGAGTGGCTGCCCATGAGCGGGCCTGACAAGCAGGACGCCATGCCCGATATCGAGACCCTTGATATCCATGAGAAAGATGGATCTTCAGCTCCGCTTACAGGATAGATATCTTGCAGCGATGGAAACTTACTTTCCACAACGTCCTCGCCATGCTGTTTGGATGCATTAAAAGACCGCCCGTCAGAGCCTTGCGTCTGCGGCATTGGTGGTATGCCCCCACTCCCTCGCCCCTACCCGATTTGGCTGGCACGGCCTTTGCGGTAACTGCATCGCACAACCGAGACCACGGATTCCGGGGGGAGACGATGGGAGCGGACCGACCGGGGCAAGACCCTGCGCGTCGCGCTCTTTCGGCCTTCCGGGACTTCGCCAGCCCGATGCGCCAGACAAGGTGGGGGACAATGTACGACGACACCGAAATTTCCCGCGAGATCGCGAACCGCTTCAATATCGAGCGTCGCGACTTCCTCAAGTTCTGCGCCGCCATGGCCGCGACCATGGGCCTGCCCAAGGGGGCGGAAGCCGAGATCGCCACGGCCATCACCGCCAAGGAGCGCCCCAGCGTGATTTGGCTGCACTTCCAGGAGTGCACCGGCTGTACCGAGTCCATGCTTCGGGCGGAACACCCCACCATCGAGAAGCTGATCCTGGAGATCATCTCGCTGGATTATCACGAGACCCTGTTCGCCGCCGCCGGCCATCAGGTCGAGGCCGCCCGCGAAGCCGCCATGAAGAAGAACTGGGGCAAGTACGTCCTGGTGGTCGAGGGCGCCATCCCGGTCAAGGACAACGGCATCTACTGCAAGGTCGGCGGCAAGACCGCCCTCCAGCTGGTCAAGGAATGCGCCGAGGGCGCCGCGGCGGTGATCGCCATCGGCTCCTGCGCCTCGTGGGGCGGCATGCCGTCGACCCCGCCCAATCCGACCGGCTCCACCGGCGTGCCGGAGATCCTGGCGCCCAAGCCGGTGGTCACCATCCCCGGCTGCCCGCCCAACCCCTACAACTTCCTGTCCACCGTGGTGCACTTCCTGACCTTCGGCGCCCTGCCCGCCATCGACGACAAGGGCCGTCCGAAGTTCGCCTATTCCCGCCTGATCCACGAAAACTGCGAACGCCGCGCCCATTTCGACGCCGGCCGCTTCGCCCTGGAATTCGGCGACGAAGGCCACCGCAAGGGCTACTGCCTGTACAAGCTGGGCTGCAAGGGTCCCGAGACCTACGCCAACTGCCCCTCCATCCTGTTCAACGACGTGGGAACCGGCTCGTGGCCGGTGGGCACCGGCCATCCCTGCATCGGCTGCTCCGAGAAGCATATCGGCTTCGAGAAGCCCATCCACGCCCTGGCCGATCTCCAGGCCCAGCGTCCGCCCGTGAGCTATCCGCGCGTGGTCGAGGAACAGGGCGCGGGCGCGTCCATCGGCGCCATCGCCACCGTGGCCGTGGTCGGCGGCCTGGCCATCGGTGCCGGCGCCAAGCTGGTCGGCAATCTCGGCAAGAGCGAGAACGGTCCGGATTCCGGCAAGCAGGGGTAAGTCGTCATGACCATCACCAGACGCAACTTCCTGCGCGCGGCGGCGGGTGGCACGGCGGCGGCAGCCGCTTGCGCCACCCTGGCCCCCAGCCCCGCCGAGGCGCGCGACAACAAGGCGCTTCCCGACAACGCTCTCGGGATGCTCTACGACTCGACGCTGTGCATCGGCTGCAAGGCCTGCATGTCCGGCTGCAAGACCGCCAACAACCTCCCGCCCGAGGACAATGTCGGCGAGAAGCTGTGGGACACGCCGCTGGAGCTATCGGGCAAGACCTACACCGTCATCAAGATCTACCAGAACGGCACCATGGAGCATAAGGACAAGGCCGAGAACGGCTTTGCCCACATCAAGCGCCAGTGCCTGCACTGCGTCGATCCCAGCTGCGTGTCGGCCTGCCCGGTCTCGGCCATGACCAAGGACGCCAAGACCGGCGTGGTCGGCTACAACAAGGACGCCTGCATCGGCTGCCGCTACTGCGTCGCCGCCTGCCCGTTCGGGGTGCCGCAGTTCCAGTACGACACGCCGACGCCCCAGATCGCCAAGTGCCAGATGTGCAAGCATCTGCTGGTCGACGGCAAGATCCCGGCCTGCGCCCAGCAATGCCCCACCGGCGCCACCATCTTCGGCACCTACCCGCAGCTTTCGGCGGAAATCGACCGCCGCAAGGCCATGAAGGCGGGCGAGCCCAACCTGTTCCCCCGGCGCACCCCGGATTCCGGCGACACCCACGAACGGGCCGCCGCCGAATACGTGGACCACGTCTACGGCCAGAAGGACGCCGGCGGCACCCAGGTGCGCTATCTGTCGGGCGTGCCGTTCGACAAGCTGGCCCTGCCGGTCGGCCTGCCCGAGCGGGCCTATGCCGCCGATTCCGAGACCTTGCAGCACACCTTGTACGGCGGGCTGATCCTGCCGGGCGTGGCGCTGGCCGGTCTGGTGGCGGCGGCATGGCACGGGTCCAAGGATCATCACGACGACGACGACCTTCACGACGACCGGCACGGGGGACACAACCATGGTTAATCACCCCATCCCCAGCGAGGTCGCGAGCCGGCTGCAAAAGGCCAAGGCCAAGCACACCGCCCTCGGCGGCAGCCTGTGGAGCCCCTTCACCCTGGTTCTGGGCGTGTTCATCGCCATCGCCATGTTCTTCCTGGCCCAGCGGTTCATCTACGGCCTGGGAGCGGTCACCAACATCAACAACGGCTACCCCTGGGGCATCTGGGTGGTGTGGGACGTGGTCATCGCCACTGGCTTCGCCTGCGGCGGCTATGCCATGGCCCTGGTCGTCTACATCCTCAACAAGGGCGAGTACCACCATCTGGTGCGTCCGGCCCTGACCGCCTCGCTGTTCGGCTATTCGCTGGGCGGCCTGTCGGTGCTGATCGACCTCGGCCGCTACTGGAACTTCTGGCACATCCTGTGGCCCGGCTACGCCCAGCCCGGCTCGGTGATGTTCGAAGTCGCCGCCTGCATCAGCCTTTACATCGTGGTGCTGTGGATCGAGTTCTCGCCGACCTTCCTCGAACATCTGCGCAAGCGGGACCTCAAGGGCAAGCTGAACAAGGTCATGTTCGTGTTCATCGGCCTGGGCGTGCTGCTGCCGACCATGCACCAATCCTCGCTGGGATCGCTGCTGGTGGTGTTCGGCTACCAGATCCATCCGCTGTGGCAGACGCCGCTGCTGCCGCTGTTGTTCCTGCTGACCGCCGTCTGCATGGGCTTCGCCATCGTCATCGTCGAGGCGACGGTGGCGGCGGTGGGGTTCAAGCGCGACATCCACGAGGAACTGCCGCTGCTGTCCAAGATCGGCAAGATCATCATGGGCATCCTGGTGGCCTACCTGATCATCCGCATCGGCGATCTGATCTGGCGGGGCGCCATCTTCCAGGTGTTCACCTCGGGCATCAAGAGCGTGATGTTCGTGATCGAGATGGCCACCTTCGCCTACCCGGTGGTGGTTCTGTCCAGCCCGGCCAACCGCCGGCGTCTGTCCAAGCTGCTGGCGGCGTCGCTCAGCATGCTGACCGGCGCGGTGCTGTACCGCATCGACGCCTTCCTGGTGGCCTACGACACCGGCCCCGGCTGGCATTACTTCCCCAGCGCGCCCGAGATGCTGGTCACCATCGGCGTGATCGCCATCGAAGTGCTCGCCTACATCGTTTTCGTCCGGAAATTCCCCATTCTACCCGGCCACTCCACCACCGCGGCCGCCGAGTAAGGAGACCTGAGCAGTGTCCAAGAGAATCACCATCGATCCCATCACTCGGATTGAAGGCCATCTGCGCGTCGATGTCGAAGTCGATGGGGGCAAGGTCACCAAGGCTTGGTCCTCGGGCCAGATGTGGCGTGGCGTCGAGCTGATCCTGCTCGGCCGCGACCCGCGCGACGCCTGGGCCATCACCCAGCGCATCTGCGGCGTCTGCACCACCGTGCACGCCATCACCTCGGTGCGCGCCGTGGAAAACGCCCTGAACCTGGAGATCCCGGTGAACGCCCAGTTCATCCGGAACATGATCATCTCGGCCCATGCCATCCACGACCATATCGTCCACTTCTACCACCTGTCGGCGCTGGACTGGGTGGACGTGGTCAGCGCGTTGAAGGCCGATCCGATCAAGACGGCGGCGCTGGCGGAAAGCCTGTCCGACTGGCCGCTCAACGGCCGGGCGGTCATGACCCAGACGCTGGAGAAGCTGAAGACCTTCGTCGGCAGCGGCCAGCTGGGGCCGTTCACCAACGGCTATTGGGGCCATCCGGCCATGAAGCTGTCGCCGGAAGTCAACCTGCTGGCGGTGACCCACTACCTCCAGGCGCTGGAAGCCCAGCGCCACGCCAATAAGATCGTCACCATCCTGGGATCCAAGAGCCCGCACATCCAGAACGTGGCGGTGGGCGGCGTCTCCAACCCCATCGCCACCGACAGCCAGTCGGTGCTGACGGTCGAGCGTCTGCTGGCCCTCAAGCCGCACATGGACGCGCTGGGTGAGTTCATCCGCAAGGTCTATCTGGTGGACATCGCCGCCATCGGCGCCTTCTACGCCGAATGGACCAAGTACGGCGCCGGCGTCATGAACTACCTGTCCGCCCCCGACTTCCCCATGGACAGCAAGGGCACCCAGTTCCTGACCCCCGGCGGCTACATCCCCGGCGGCGACATCGCCAAGTACAAGCCCATCACCGCCTTCGGCGACGCCTATCTGCGCGATGGCGTCGAGGAAAGCGTCAAGCACGCCTGGTACAACTATTCCAAGCCGGGTCCGCTGCATCCCTACAAGGGCGAGACCACGCCGAACTACACCGACTTCCAGGATGACGGCAAGTATTCCTGGCTGAAGGCCCCCACCTTCTACGGCGAGCGCGCCCAGGTGGGACCGTTGGCCAACGTGCTGTGCGGCGTCGCCGCCGGTCACAAGCCGACCATCACCTACGCCACCCAGGTGCTGGACACCGCGTCCTCGCTGTTGGGATCGAAGATCCCGCTGGCGGCGCTGCACTCCACCATCGGCCGTCATGCCGCCCGCGCCGTCCGCTGTGGCGTGATGCAGGATGTCATGCAGCAAAACTGGCAGGCCCTGATCGACAATATCGGCAAGGGCGACGTGGCGACCTTCAACAAGCCCACCTTCCCCAAGGGCGAGATCATGGGTTACGGCTTCCACGAGGCGCCGCGCGGCCTGCTGTCCCACTGGACGGTCATCCGCGACGGCAAGATTGCCAACTACCAGTGCGTGGTCCCCAGCACCTGGAACGCCGGGCCGCGTGACGAGAACGACAAGATCGGCCCCTACGAGGCGTCGCTGCTGGACAACCCCATCGCCGACGCCGAACAGCCGCTGGAGGTCCTGCGCACCATCCACTCCTTCGATCCCTGCCTCGCCTGCGCGGTGCATGTGGTCGAGGACAACAAGGAAGTCGTTCAGGTCAAGGCTCTGTAGGTATACGTTGGGCTCGGCCCCCTCGCCCGCTTGCGGGAGAGGGTGGCGAACGAAGTGAGCCGGGTGAGGGCTCGTCTGTCGCAAGCGCACGCGGCGGACAGGCCCTCACCCTCCCGGCCCGAGGCCGGGCCCCTCCCTCTCCCGCAAGCGGGCGAGGGGTAAATTTGAGGTTTGCATGCGTGTGGTGATCCTGGGCGTCGGCAACATCCTGCTCACCGATGAAGGTGTGGGCGTCTACGCGGTCAACGAGCTTGCCGCCCGCTACGACCTGGGGGACGAGGTCGAGGTCATCGACGGCGGCACCTCGGGCATGGATTGCCTGGATCAGGTCTCCGGCGCCGACCATCTGCTGATCGCCGACGCCATGCGCTCCAAGCAGGAGCCCGGCACCATCACCCGGCTGGCGGGCGACCAGATTCCCGCCTTCTTCAAGACCAAGATCTCGCCGCATCAGGTGGGCATTTCCGACATGCTGGGGACGCTGAACTTCCACGGCCTGATGCCCAAGAACATCGTCCTGATCGGGGTCGAGCCCAAGAGCTTCGCCACCGCCATGGAACTGTCGCCCGACATCGCGGCGCGGCTGCCCGACGTGGTGGCCGCCCTGGTGGCGGAGTTGACCGCGCTGGGGATCACGCCCCGGCCCAAGGCCGCCTGAATCATGTGCATGGCGGTGCCGTCCCGCATCATCGCCATCGACCAGGGCGTCGCCACCGTCGAGGCGTTCGGCACGCTCCGCACCACCAGCCTGATGCTGCTGGGGGACGAGGTGGCGGTGGGCGACTACGTGATCCTGGGGGCCGGCGGCAACTTCGCCGCCGAGAAGGTCGAGCCGGACGTCGCCGCCGAGGCGCTGGCCTATCTGGCGGACGTGCTGGCCAGCGGTCTGGCTTGATGAGCCACCTGGAATCCGGCCTGTCCGTGGCGCTGCACGTCGCCGACGGCGCCGTCGCCGAGGTCCAGATCCGTTCGACCCGACTGGTGCAGGCGTCGCGCCTGCTGGCCGGCCGCACCCCACCCCAAGTCGCCACCATCCTGCCCACCGTCTATGCCCTGTGCGGCACCGCCCAGGCGCTGGCCGGCATTGCCGCCATGGAAGCGGCGCTGGGACTGGTTCCGTCGCCGGCCCAACGCATGGCGCGGCGCGTCCTGCTGCGGGTGGAGAGCGTGACCGAGCACGCCCAGGGCATCCTGCGCGACTGGCCGGCGCTGCTGGACGAACCGCCGGATCTGGCCAGCATCAAGCCGCTGCGCCCCATGGTCACCGCCGCCAAGCGGGCGCTTTATCCCCATGGCGACTGGGCGCGGCCCGGCGGCGGCCGTCTGACCATCGACCATGGCGCCCTGATCGAGCAGATGCGGCTGATGACCACTCTGGCGGCCCATCTGTTCGACGGCAGCCCGGAGGACTGGGCCGAGGACCCGGCGGCCCTCCAAGCCTGGATGCGGCGGGGCGAGGGCGTCGCCGCCCGCCTGCTCGACCGCGTCGGCCGGAGCGACCTGGCGGGATTCGGGAGGTCGGCCCCCCATCTGATGCCGGATGCCGGACCGCGCGACCTGGAGTCCCGCCTGACCGCCGACGCGTCCGGCGCCTATGTCGCCCGCCCCGACAGCGGCGGACAGGTGTTGGAGACCAACGCCTTGTCGCGTCAGAGCGCTCATCCCCTGGTCGCCGACCTGATGACCCGGCACGGCACCGGCCTCGCGCCCCGCCTACTCGCCCGTCTGGTCGAGATCGTCGAGGCATTGCGGGAACTGGAGGATTTGGTGCAGGATTTGTGCGACGATTCCGGCACGGCCGCCGAGCCCTCGGGCAGCGGCAGCGGCCTGGGCATGGTCGACGCCGCCCGCGGCCTGCTGGCCCACCGGGTGGAGATCGAGGAGGGTGTGGTGAGCCGCTATCAGATCCTGGCGCCGACCGAGTGGAACTTCCACCCCGAAGGACCGCTGCGCGCCGGCCTGCTGGGCGCCGAGGCCGGCCCCGACCTGGACTGGCGGGCCCGCCTGCTGGTCGCCGCGCTCGACCCTTGCGTCGCCTGCCGTATCGAGGTTCTGGACCATGCATGAGATGTCGCTGACCGAAGGCGTGGTGCGGATCCTGGAGGATCAGGCGGCGACCCATGGCTTTACCCGGGTCAAGACGATCTGGCTGGAGATCGGCGAATTGTCCACCGTGGTGCCGGAAAGCATGGAATTCTGTTTCGGCGCCGTCGCCAAGGGCAGCCCGCTGACCGAGGGCGCAAGGCTGGAAATCATCCGGATTCCCGGCACCGCTTGGTGCATGGATTGCTCGGGTTCCGTCGTCGTCGCGTCGCGTATCGACCTCTGCCCCCAATGCGGCGGAGCCAAGCTGGCGGTCACCACCGGCGAGGAGATGCGGATCAAGGAATTGGAGGTGGAGTGATGTGCACGGTCTGCGGTTGCGGCGATGCCAAAGTGGAGGGGGCCAAGGTCGAGGGCCATATCCATCCCCACTCCCATGATCATGACCATGGGCACGATCACTCCCACGACCATGGCCATTCCCACGATCACGACCATTCCCACCCCCATGATCACGACCACGGCCACATCCATTACGGCCAGGGCATCGCCGGCGTCCATGTGCCGGGGCTCAGCCAGTCGCGCATCGTCCAGATCGAACAGGACATCCTCGGCCACAACAACGACTTCGCCGGCCGCAACCGGGCCTGGCTGGCTCGGCACGGCGTCTTCGCCCTCAATCTGGTCTCCAGCCCCGGCTCCGGGAAAACCACCCTGCTGTGCCGCACCGCCGAGGCGCTGAAGGCCAAGTTCCCGCTGGCGGTGATCGAGGGCGACCAGCAGACCAGCTTCGACGCCGACCGCATCCGCGCCACCGGCATTCCCGCGCTTCAGGTCAACACCGGCAAGGGCTGCCATCTCGACGCCCATATGGTGGAAAGCGCCATCGAGCGCCTTGCCCCCGCCGACGACTCGGTGCTGTTCATCGAGAATGTGGGCAATCTGGTCTGCCCCGCCGCCTTCGACCTGGGCGAGGCCTACAAGGTGGCGATCCTGTCGGTGACCGAGGGCGAGGACAAGCCGCTCAAATACCCCGACATGTTCCACGCCGCCGGCATGATGATCCTCAACAAGATCGACCTGCTGCCCTATTGCGATTTCGACGTGGAGCGCTGCATCGCCTTCGCGCGCAGGGTCAATCCCGACATCGTGGTGCTGAAACTGTCGGCCCGCAGCGGCGAGGGCTTCGACGAGTGGCTGGCCTGGATCGCCGAAGGGCGGCGGCGGGCGGCGGCAGCACGGGTCAAGGTCGGCTAATGAGCACCCACCGTCCGGGCAATGGTGAACACCACCCCCACCAGACCGAGGGAAACGCCGAGGAACCAGGTCAGCATCTGAAAGGTGGTCGGCAGGTTGGACAGACGGCCCTCGATGCCGGCCAGACGCTCCTTGACCGAAGCCAGATCCTTGACCACCCCCTTCAAGTCGGCCTTGATCTCCTTGACGTCGCCTTCCAGCGCCGCGACCCGATGACTGAGGTCGTCACCACCGCCATGGGGCGGGCCGCCGCCGGAATGCCGCTCTCGCATGGCTTGACTGTCGAGCCAGCCTTCCATGCGGCGGTAATCCACGTTGTCATTTTCGGGGGGCATGTTCACCACTCACGATTTCGGCAGCCTCGCGGACATAATCGACGGCCTTTGCCATGGCTACACCTTTCTGTTCCCGCGTCGGCTTATAAAGCCCCCCCTTCGGAGGCTCATCGGCGACTACGACAACAAGATCCATGGTTGCCGCACAGATCTTTAGAAGTGCTTGCTCCAGATGCGCAATCCGCGTCTCGAGATCGATCGCGCCCATTCCATGCCCTCCGGCGTTCAACCACCAGAGATTGGCACCCTATTGCCATGATTGCAACATGCCGGCAACTCCTCCCATGACCGCCATCGCCTCCGTCATTCCCCTGCCCCGCGCCGTGCCCTCGGTGCTGGCGGTGGGGCCGTTCCTCAAGAACACCGTCTGCGTCACCCGGGGAGCGGAGGCCTTCGTCTCGGCGATCCACGGCGATCTCGGCACCCCCGACGCCATCGCCGCCTTCGAGGCCTCGGTGGAGGCGATGGTGGCGGAGCTGGGGGTGCGGCCGCTACGGGTCGCCCACGACCTTCATCCCGATTTCCACTCCACCCGCTACGCCCAGAGCCTCGACCTGCCCCAGGTGGCGGTGCAGCACCACCACGCCCATGCCGCCGCCATCGCCGCCGAGCATGGCCATGACGGGCCGGTGGTCGCCCTGTCGCTGGACGGGTATGGCCTCGGCCCCGGCAACCAGTCCTGGGGCGGCGAACTGCTGCTGGCCGACGGCCCCCGCTATCGTCGGCTGGGGCATCTCGCCCTGCTGGCCCAGCCCGGCGGCGACGTCGCCGCCCGCGAGCCCTGGCGCATGGCGGCTGCTGTGCTGCACCGGCTGGGGCGGGGTGGTGAGATCGCCAGCCGCTTCGCCGCCATCCCCGCCGCCGCGTTGTTGGGCCAAGTGCTGGACAAAGGGTTGAACTCGCCCCCCACCTCCAGCGCCGGCCGGCTGTTCGACGCCGCCTGCGGGTTGCTGGGGCTGCATCTCGTCGCGGCGTTCGAGGGCCAGGCCCCCATGGCGCTGGAAGCCCTGGCCACCGCTCCCCAATGCGACCCGGCCGGCTGGACCCTCGCCGACGGCGTGCTCGATTTGGCTCCGCTGCTGGAGCGGCTGTCGTCTTGCACCGACAGGGCGAAAGGTGCCAACCTGTTCCATGGAACCCTGATCGCGGCGCTGGCCCAATGGGCGGCGGAGGCGGCGGAGACCACGGGAGTCGGGACGGTAACTCTGGGCGGAGGCTGCTTCCTCAACCGGGTGCTGACCACCGGGCTGGTGGAGCGGCTGCGGCAACGGGGCCTTACCCCCCTGACCGCCATCCGGGTCTCGCCCGGCGATGCCGGTTTAAGTCTGGGGCAGGCGTGGATCGCCGGCCTGAGCGAAGATTGAAGAGTGTTTCGTCACCCCCGCGAAGGCGGGGGTCCATGGTGGGGCGAAAGTCGATGCGAACGACGAAATAGAGGGTTGCCGATGCATGGATTCCCGCTTTCGCGGGAATGACGATCAGCGTGACAAGAGAGGACCGCCGCCTATGTGCCTTGCCCTGCCCGCCCTGGTGACCGAGTTGCTGCCCGACGATTCCGCCAAGGTCAATCTGGGCGGCATCGCCAAGACGGTGTCGCTGGCGCTGGTCTCCGACGTGGCGGTGGGCGACTACGTCATCATCCATGTGGGCTACGCCCTGTCCAAGATCGACCCCGAGGAGGCGGCCCGGACCCTGGCGCTGTTCGAGGAGCTGGAGCAGTTCGAGGCGGAGCCGGCGTGAAGTATATCGACGAATTTCGCGACGGCGCCGTCGCCCAAGGTATCGCCCGGACCATCGCCGCCGAGGCCGATCCGGCGCGCGCCTACCACATCATGGAATTCTGCGGCGGCCACACCCACGCCATCTCGCGCTATGGGCTGGAGGACCTGCTGCCGGCCAATGTGCGCATGATCCACGGCCCCGGCTGTCCGGTCTGCGTGCTGCCGGTGGGGCGCATCGACGCCGCCATCTGGCTGGCGCGCCAAGACGGCGTGACGCTGTGCACCTATGGCGACATGCTGCGCGTGCCGGGCTCCCAGCGGCTGTCGCTGCTGAAAGCCAAGGCCGAGGGCTGCGACATCCGCATGGTCTATTCCACCCTGGACGCCCTCAAGCTGGCCCAGGCCCACCCCGAGCGCCAGGTGGTGTTCTTCGCCATCGGCTTCGAGACCACCACGCCGCCCACCGCCGTGGCGATCAAACAGGCGCAAGCGCTGAACCTCGGGAATTTCAGCGTGTTCTGCAACCACGTGCTGACACCGTCCGCCATCGCCCAGATCCTCGACAGCCCGGAAGTGCGGCAGTTGGGAACCGTCACCATCGACGCCTTCATCGGCCCCGCCCATGTCTCCACCATCATCGGCTCGCGCCCCTACGAGTATTTCGCCGAGGAGTACCAGCGCCCGGTGGTGATCGCCGGCTTCGAGCCGCTGGACGTGATGCAGGCGGTGCGCATGCTGGTGCGCCAGATCAACGACGGCCGCTTCGAGGTGGAGAACGAGTTCTCCCGCGCCGTCACCCGCGACGGCAACGAAAAGGCCAAGGCGCTGGTGGCCGAGATGTTCGAGCTGCGCCGCGCCTTCGAGTGGCGGGGCCTGGGTCTGGTGCCCTATTCGGCGCTGCGGCTGAAGGAGCCCTACGCCGCCTGGGACGCCGAGCGCCGCTGGGACGTGCCCCAGGACTCGCCGCCCGACAACAAGGCCTGCGAATGCGGCGCCATCCTTCGCGGCGTCAAGAAGCCGGTCGACTGCAAGCTGTTCGGCACCGTCTGCACCCCGGAGAACCCCATGGGGTCGTGCATGGTCTCGGCCGAAGGCGCCTGCGCCGCCCACTGGACCTATGGACGGTTTAGGGATGTGGGGAAGAAGGCCGATGCCTGAGATTTCGCGGTTCCTGGGGATGATCATTCGCATGTATTACGATGATCACGCTCCGCCGCATTTTCACGTCCGCTACGGCGAGCACGAAGCCGTCATAAGCATTCTCGACTTGGCCTGTCTGACTGGACGCCTGCCGCCAAAGGCCATGGGGCTTGTGATAGAATGGGCTTCGGCCCATCGCGCCGAGTTGGAAGAAGATTGGGCCCTGGCTTGCCAGGACCTTCCTCTCAAGGCGATTCTGCCGCTGGAGTAAGCCATGAACAGAGACGTCGTCGCCGTGACCCGAACCGGAGACTACACCCTACGGCTTCGCTTCCGGGATGGAGCCGAGGGTGAAATGGACTTCGCCCAATTCCTGTCGTTCAAGGGCGTCTTCGCCCCGCTCAAGGACCCCGCTGAATTCGCCAAGGTCGTGGTCAACACCGAAATCGGCACCATCTGCTGGCCCAACGGCGCCGACCTCTGCCCCGACGTTCTCTATTCGCGCATCACCGGCGCCCCCCTTCCCGGACAGCACTGAGCATGACCCTGCCCCGCCGCGCCCATCCCCGCCCGCTCGACATCGCCAACGGGAGAGTCGATCTCACCCATGGCGGCGGCGGTCGCGCCATGGCTCAGTTGGTGGAAGAGCTGTTCATCAAGGCCTTCGACAACGAGGCCTTGAACCAGCGCAACGACCAGGCCGCCTTCGACGTGCCGGCCGGGCGCATGGTGATGACCACCGACGGCTATGTCATCAGCCCGCTGTTCTTTCCCGGCGGCGACATCGGCAGCCTGGCGGTGCACGGCACCGTCAACGACGTCGCCATGGCGGGCGCGGTTCCCCTGTCGCTGTCGGCCGGCTTCATCATCGAGGAAGGCTTCCCGCTGGCCGATCTGGCGCGCATCGTCGCCTCCATGGCCAAGGCCTCCAAGGACGCCGGGGTACCGGTGGTCACCGGCGACACCAAGGTGGTGGAGAAGGGCAAGGGCGACGGCATCTTCATCACCACCGCCGGCATCGGCATGGTGCCGCCCGGCGTCGCCATTTCCGGCGACCGGGCCCGGGCCGGCGACGCCATCCTGATTTCCGGCACCATGGGCGACCACGGCGTGGCGGTGATGAGCCAGCGCGAATCGCTGGGGTTCGAGACCGCCATCCTGTCGGATTCGGCGGCGCTGCACACCATGGTGGCGGCCATGATCGCCGCCGTGCCGGGCATCCACGTGCTGCGCGACCCCACACGGGGCGGACTGGCGGCGACGCTGAACGAGATCGCGGCGCAGTCGGCGGTGGGCATGCTGATCGAGGAAGCGGCGGTGCCGGTGCGGCCCGAGGTGCTGGGCGCCTGCGAACTGCTGGGCCTCGACCCGCTTTACGTGGCCAACGAGGGCAAACTGATCTGCATCTGCGCCGATTCCGACGCCGAAGCCCTGCTGGCGGTCATGCGCGCCCATCCGCTCGGCGCCGACGCGGCGCGCATCGGGTCGTGCCGCGACGACGCCCACCACTTCGTCCAGATGCGCACAGGGATGGGCGGCATGCGGGTGGTGGACTGGCTGGCCGGCGAGCAACTGCCGAGGATTTGCTGATGCGCGTCCTGCTGTTGGCCCATTCCTTCAACAGCCTGACCCAGCGCCTGTGGGTCGAGCTGGGAAGCCGCGGTCACGACGTCACCCTGGAGTTCGACGTCAACGACGCCGTCACCACCGAGGCGGTCGCCCTGGCCAGGCCCGACCTGATCCTCGCCCCCTTCCTCAAGCGTGCCATCCCAGAGCCGGTGTGGAAGAACCACCTCTGTCTGGTGGTCCATCCCGGTCCGCCCGGCGACCGGGGACCGTCGGCGCTGGACTGGGCCATCCTGGAGGGCCGCGAGACCTGGGGCGTCACCGTGTTGCAGGCCGAGGCCGAGATGGATGCCGGCCCGGTCTGGGCCAGCCGGACCTTTCCCATGCGCCCCGCCACCAAGTCCAGCCTCTACCGCAACGAGGTGGCCGACGCCGCCATCGAAGCCGTGCTGGAAGCGTTGGAGAAGACCGAGGGCGCGCGCCCTGCCGCCTCCACCTGGAAGCCGGCGGTCAAGCAGGCCGACCGCGCCATCCATTGGACCAAGGACGATACCGCCACGGTGTTGCGCAAGATCCGCTCGGCCGACGGCACCCCGGGCGTGCTGGACCGCATACAAGACCGACCGGTCTATCTGCACGATGCCCATGCCGCCACCGGACTGACCGGTCAGCCCGGTGAACTGGTCGCCCGCCACGGCGGAGCCGTCGCCAGGGCCACCACCGACGGCGCGGTGTGGATCGGCCATCTGCGGGTCCAGGAGGAGCATTCCCTCAAACTGCCGGCGGCAAGTATACTGACCGGTCTGGAAGCCTTGCCCGAAGTACCGGGCTATCACGACATCTGGTACGACGAGCGTCACGGGGTGGGGTACCTGCATTTCCCCTTCGTCAACGGCGCCATGAGCACCGACCAGTGCGAGCGGCTGCGCGACGCCTTCGTCGCCGCCACCCGGCGCCCCACCAAGGTGATCGCCCTGATGGGCGGGCCGGATTTCTGGTCCAACGGCATCCATCTCGGCACCATCGAGGCCGCCGCCAGCCCGGCCGAGGAATCGTGGCGCAACATCAACGCCATGAACGACCTGTGCCACGCGATCATCACCTGCGGCAGCCACCTTACCGTCGCCGCCATGCAGGGCAACGCCGGCGCCGGCGGGGTGTTCATGGCGCTCGCCGCCGATCTGGTGCTGGCCCGCGAGGGCGTGGTGCTCAACCCCCATTACAAGGGCATGGGCAACCTTTACGGCTCGGAATACTGGACCTATCTGCTGCCCCGGCGCTGCGGCGAGGCCAAGGCCAAGGAGGTGGTGGAAGCCCGCCTGCCCATGGGCACCGCCGAGGCCGAACGGCTGGGACTGATCGATTCCCGCTTCGGGGCCAGCGTGCCGGAATTCCGCCGGCTGGTCGACGAGATGGCCGAGGCCCTGGCCGCCGACCCCGCCCTGGAGGAACGCCTGATCGCCAAGCGCCTGACGCGGGCCGCCGACGAAGCCGCCAAGCCCTTGGAGCAGTACCGCGCCGAGGAGTTGGAGCGGATGAAGCTGAACTTCTACGGCTTCGATCCCAGCTACCACGTGGCGCGCTACAACTTCATCCATAAGGTGCCGAAGAGCCGCACGCCGCTCTATCTGGCGCGGCACCGGCGGAAGGAATGAGCCCGGCCGGCCTCCCTCAAGCGGCGGTGATCGTCACCGCCACGTCGGCGGGCGGAGCCCAGTAGGGGGCCGAGGTCACCAGCACCCGCGCGCCGGTGGCGGCATATTCGGCGGCATTGGCGGCGTTGACGCCGCCGGCGGCGGCGACCACGCAGGACGCGCCGATCTTCTCCACCGCCGCCGCCACCTCGGCGGGGGCGAATTTTTCCAGTTGCACCACGTCGGCGCCGGATTGGGCGGCCTGAACCGCCTCGTCCAGGCTGGTGACCTCGACCACGATCTTGCGCTCCGGGCAGGCTTGCCGCAGGTCGGCGATCAGGTCGGCCAGCGACTGGCCGGGCCGGAACACCCGATGCTCGGGGAACAGCAGCACGCTTTCCGACAGGCCCAGCCGATGCGCCACCGCGCCGCCGGCCATGATCGCCTTGATGGCCACCGCCTTGGTGCCGGGAAAGGTCTTGCGGGTGCAGGCGACGCTGATGCCGGGCGCGACGGCGCGGGCCGCCTGGACGATGCGCCGCGCCGCGCCGGCGATGCCGGAGGCCGATTCCACCAGGGTCTGGGCCACCTTCCAACCGGCCAGCAGGGCGCCAGCGGGACCGGACGCCTCCAGCAGCACTTCGCCCGCCTCCAGCACCGCGCCGCTGGGCCGGAACGATTGAACCACGGCACCGGCCCGGTGCAGCAGCCGGGCCGCCTCCTCGGTGGAGCTGACCACCATGGCGGCGCGGGCGCGGAACACCATGCGTCCCGGCGCGTCGTCGATCCCCAGCGAGCGGGTGGTGAGGTCGCCATAGGGCACGTCCTCGGCCAGCAAGCGGTCGATCTCGGTATCGGACAAGGTGAAGGGCGACATGGGAGGAAACCCGGAGCGGTTGGCATGACGCCCCAGTGTGCCACAGGAATCGCTTCCGCCCATCCTTGGCGTGGGGCATAGTATGGCCATCTTTGTGACCAGACGTGACGGCCGGAGAAACGCATGCTGAAGGCCTTGGCCCTGATCCTGGCGATGCTGGTCGGCAGTGCCGCCTCGGCACGCGAGGTCGTCAAGGTCGGCGGCTACGAGTTCGGCCCCTTCGTCAACCTGGACGCCGCCGGCAAGCCCGACGGGCTGACCTTTGCCCTGATCGAGACACTGAATCGCTATCAGGACCGCTTCACCTTCCAGGTGGTGCTGACCTCGCCCAACCGCCGCTACAAGGATTTCGAGGACCACAAGTTCGACGTCATCTTCTTCGAGAGCCCCGACTGGGGCTGGGCCGAAAAGAAGCTGCCGGTCGACGCCTCCCAGGTCTTCCTCGACGGCGGCGAGCAGTACATCGCCCTGGCCAAGCCCGGACGCGGCCAGGACTATTTCGCCCATCTGGCCGAGAAGCGCATGGTGGGCATCCTGGGCTACCATTACGGCTTCGCCGGCTTCGAGTCCGATCCCGCCGAACTGGCGAAAAAATTCCGCATGACCCTGGTCAACGACAACGCCGCCAGCATCGAAATGATCCTGAAGGATCGCGGCGACGTGGCGGTGGTGACCGATTCCTACCTCAAACGCTATCTGACATCCCATCCCGGCACCGCCGACAAGCTGCTGGTGTCGGAGCGGCTGGACCAGCGCTATGCCCACCGTGCCCTGGTGCGCCGCGACGCCGCCATCACCGTCGCCGACCTCAACCGCCTGCTCGCCGCCATGGACAAGGACCAGACCCTGGCCCGGCTGTGGCGGGATTTCGGCATCAAGGACTGACATGGACAACGCCCCCTTCCGCCCCGGTCGCGGGCTGGCGGTCAAGGTGTCCGCCGCCACCTTGCCCATCGTGGTGGCAGCGATCCTGGCCACCCAACTGGCGGTGGGGTGGATCAACTACGCCGCCCGCCTCGACGCCCTGGCGGCGCGGGCCGAGTTGGTTGCCACCCTGACCGCCCAAGCCATCGCCCGGCCGTTGTGGAACCTGGATCAGGCGATCTATCAGGCCCAGGTCCGCGCCGTCGGCAGCGATCCCGCCTTCGTCATGGCCCGCATCATGGACGAAAGCGGCCAGATCACCTTCCAATACGGCGAGGAGCCGGCGCTCGACCTGCCGGTGATCACGGCCCGCCAGCCCATCGCCGATCCCAGCGGCCCCGATCCCAGCCATCTGGGCCGCATCGGCGAATTCCAACTGGTGCTGTCCAAGGCCGAACTGGCCGACAGCGCCCGGCAGCAGATCGTCATCGGCATCGTCGCCATCCTGTGCTTGCTGCTGGCGACCTTCGCCACCATCCATGGGACGACGCGGCGGCTGATCCTGCGGCCGCTGGGCCAGTTGCTGGCCGCCATGGCCCGGGTCGAACGCAAGGACTGGACGACCCTGGCCTGGTCCAGTGGCGACGAGATCGGCCATGTGGCCGCCGCCTTCAACCGCATGGTGGAAGGCTTGCGCTCGGGCGACGAGGCCAAGCGCCTGCTCAAGGAGCTGGAGACGACCCAGGCCAAGCTGATCGACAACAACGTGGCGCTGGAAAAGGCCAGCCGGCTGGTGCTCGACAGCATCGGCTACGCCCGCAAGATTCAGGATGGCTTGCTGCCTGACGCCTCCACCTTGGGCGACGCGGTGGCCGAGTTCCACGTCAGTTGGGAACCGCTGCATCAGGTGGGCGGCGACTATTACTGGCTGCACCGCTTCGGCCGCAAGGCCCTGGTCCTGCTGGCCGACTGCACCGGTCACGGCGTGCCGGGCGCCTTCATGACGGTAGTGGTGGCCACCGCCTTGGACCGCATCCTGATGGAAAACGGCGCCCTGCTGCCCTCGGCCATCCTGGAGAAGCTGGACAAGGCGGTGCGCGAGCGCCTGCGCCAGGACCGCCCGGAAGGCTCCAGCGACGACGGTCTCGACGCCGCCGTCTGCCTGTGGGACGGCGAGACCCACACCCTGACCTTCGCCGGCGCCAACATGCCGCTGATGACCTGCACCGGCGGCGAGGTCCGCACCATCAAGGGCGACCGCCGCTCGCTGGGATATCGCAGCACCGGCCGGGTCAAGGCCTTCGTCGACCAGGTGTTCCCCATCGCGCCGCAAACCTGCGTCTACCTGTTCACCGACGGCATGACCGACCATGTGGGCGGCTCGCCGCCCCGGCTGTTCGGCCGCCGCCGGCTGACCGAGGTGATCGCCGCCAGCCAGGCGCTGCCGCTGCCCGATCAGGTCGAGCGCATCCAGGCGGCGCTGTCCGACCATCGCGGCGGCCAGAACCGGCGCGACGACATGACCATCGTCGCCTTCCGGCCGTATTGACCGGCTACACCTCGAACCGGTAGCCCACCCCGTAGACCGAATGGATCAGGTCGACTCCCGGCAGGACCGCCGCGATCTTCTTGCGGACGTTCTTGATGTGGCTGTCGATGATCCGGTCGGACACGTCCTGGTCGTCGAGATAGGCGAGGTCGAGGATCTGCGCCCGCGAATAGATGCGCCCCGGCCGCGACACCAACAGACGCAACAGCCGGAACTCGGTCGGCGTCAGGTCGAGCCGCTGGCCGCTGACGGACAGCCGCTGGGATTCCTCGTCGATCTCGATCAGCGACGGGATCGGCGCGTCGCCGCCGCGACCGGCGCGCCGCAGCACGGTGGTCACCCGCGCCACCACCTCGCGCGGGCTGAACGGCTTGCAGACATAATCGTCGGCGCCGACGTCAAGCCCCATCAGGCGGTCGATCTCCTCCGCCCGCGCCGTCACCATGATGATCGGCACCGCCGAGAACTTGCGAACCTCCCGGCACACCGTCATTCCGTCCAGGCCGGGCAACATGATGTCGAGCACCACCAGGTCCGGGGGATCGGACCGGATCGCCTCCAGGGCCTCGGCCCCGTTCTCCAGGTGCCGAGGGGTGAATCCGGCATGGCGCAGGTAGTCCACCAGGATTTCGGCGATGGTCGGTTCGTCCTCGACCACCAGGATATGCCGCTCGGCTGCGCTCATGCTTTCACCACCAGACAAGGAAGAACCAAAGTGACGCGCAGGCCGTCCAGCGGGGATGCCGCCGCCGCGATGCTGCGGCCATGGGCCTCGACGATGCTCCGGCACAGCGCCATGCCGATGCCGGCCCCGCCCCGCACCCGGCTGCGCGACGCCTCGACCCGGAAGAAGCGCTCGAACAGTCGCGGCAAGGCCTCCGCCGGAACGCCGGGCGCCGTGTCGTCGAAGTGCAGCGTCAGGGTCCGCGGCTCGACCACGCAGCCGATCCGCAATCGCCCGCCGGCGTCGGTATAGCGCAAGGTGTTCTCCAGCAGATTGGAGAACACCTGCCGCAGACGCTCGGAATCACCGGACATCACGGGATGGACGGCTGGACGCTCCAGCCATTCGATCCCCAGGCCGGCGGCGGCATAGCGGTTGCCGAAGGCGCCGACCACGTCGTCGAGCAGGCTGAGCGGCTCCACCGGATCGAAGCGGCACTCCAACCGCCCCACGTCGGACAGGGCCAGGGTGTTGAGGTCGTCCACCAGCCGCGACAGCCCCATGGTCTCGCGATGAAGGACGTCGAAGGTGCGCTCGTCGACCGTGTGGACCCCGTCCTGGATGGCCTCGATCTGCGCCCGCAGCACCGCGATGGGCGTGCGCAATTCATGGGAGGTGTCGGCCATCCATTGCCGCAGCGAGACCTCCATCCGCTCCTTGTCGGCCATGCGCAGACGCTCCTCGGCCTCCTTCTGGGCGGTCACCTCGGTGAGACGGGCCAGCAGGACATTGAAGCCGGTGGCCAGTTCCCCCACCTCGTCGCGCCGCACCACCGGAACCGGCTGCAACGGAATCTCGCCCTCGGCCATGCGGTGGATCAGCCGCGAAACGGTGGTCAGCGGCCGCAGGAAGCGCGGCAGCACCACCAGACAGGCCATGGCCGCGAACCCACTCAGGAAGATGCTGTTGCGCATGATGAAGACACGGGTCCGCTCGATCAGCGCGAAAGCCTCGTCGGTCGGAAGACGCGCCACCAGGAACCAGTCGGTGCCGGGCACCGACACCATGGCCGACAACTCCTCGACGCCGACGATATTGGTGGTGATGCCGGTGCCCCGGTATCCCGCCATGGCCCGATCATGCAGGGGGTTCAGCCCCGGCCGGGGCAACGGCGCCAGGGTCTTGGACCGGTCGGTGGCGGCGACGAAGACGTTGTCCCTGGGGGAAATCAGCAGGAAGCCGCCGGTTTCCCCGATGCGGGTCCGTTGCAGCAGATCGAGGAAGCCCGGCGCGGCAAGCGCCGTCACCCCGGCGAGAACCGCCACGGCACGGCCGTCCCGCCCCAGGATCGGCGCCGCCATGATGATGATGGGCTCGTTGGTGGCCCGGCCGCGGATGGGCTTGCCGAGGACCGCCCGCCCCTCTCGGACGGCGTCGGCCAGCCAGTCGCTGTCGGCGTAATCCAGGGGAAGCCGGCCGGCGACCATGGGATATTCGGCGATGGCGCCGAGACCATTCCGCCGCACCACCATCATCCCGTTGGAGAAGATCGGATTGGTGTCCTGGCGGTCCTTCAGCCACGCCCGCAACCGCTCGGGGTCGTCCAGCAGATCCGGGGGAAGAACCCCGACGAGATGGTCCAGCAGATCCAGCCGGTCCTTGACCTTGCCGCCGATGTCGCCGGCGACATAGCCGGCCAGGGCCATCTGGTGCGAAGTGGAGAACTCGGCCAGCCCCTCCTTGAGATAGGGCAGCAGGACCGCGATCCGCCCGAGCATGCCCACCATCACCAGGGCGACGGCGAAGACTCCCAGCCGGACGACCACCCGCTGGTCATAGGCTTTCACCCACCTCAAGATCACCGATGAAACGCTTCCCATCGCCCTCACACCAAACTCGGCCACGCTGTGGGCATCCTACTCAGCGGCGCTCGTCACGGCCAGGAATGGGCGCATCTTGCTGTCCTCCTCGGTGATGTGCTCCAACACCGAGGTCGCCAACAGCCGCAACGCGGTCGCCCACTCTCCATCGAGTCCGATAGCGAACGCCGCCTTGGCCTGCTCGCTCAACATGAGATGGCTGGTCCGATGACTGGCGGTTTCGGGGAAACCGATCGCGTCGAGAAAGAGTTCCTCGGCCATCAGATGCTGGCCGAGATCGCCGAGAACCACGGTGAACAGGTGTTCGAGGGCCGCCGGATCCGCCGGACCATCGATTTCGCGGGCCAGATCCGAGAAGTAGCCGAAGAAGCGCTTGTGATCCGCATCGACCCCGTCATGACCGACGAGAAAACCGTCGTGCCACTGGAACGAACTGCCGAGCCGCGCCCCGTCGGCCAAGGAGTCGCGTTTCCCGATGGATGCGCCCATGGCCCCTCACCCCGCATGGAAGGCCAGCGCCCGAGCCGACCGGAACCCCCACCTTGATCCCCAATCTTGGAGGAAGGATGGAGACCGCCGGACAGGCGGAATCATTTTCCCATCCGCTCCCTCGACCGGCAAATCTTGCCGGGCAGGACCGACCGGGGAAGACGCCACCGCCGCCCTGCATGGCGTGGAATCAGGGCATTCGGCCCCGCCGGCCCTTGGCTCGCCCATTGCATGGGAAGCGGGTAGCGACCGTTTCGTGGTGGAAAGGCGACCTCCGCCGGCACCCGAGGATGGTTCGGAATTCGCCTTGCATGGAACCGGGGCGTCGTTGCGTGTAAACAGATAATTTTTAAAGAGTCTCGTCCTATGATCTTGTTCTGCTGACGGTAACTGGAGTCACGCTGCCGTGGTCTCGTCCGTATCATCCTTATCCGAAGTGCAAATCGCACAGCTGTCGAATACCTCCATCCAGGGGTTGACGGCGACGGATATGAGTGGGCTGGCGGCCACCCAGATCCAAGCCTTCACCCTGACCGAAATCGGCGAACTCAGCGGCACGCAGCTGTCGGCGCTGTCGGCCAATCAGGTGGCGGCGCTGACCCCGGACCAGATCTCCGCGCTCAGCGTCAGCCAGATGGCGTTCAACGCGGTTCAGCTGTCCGTCCTGATCGACGCGCAGGTCCAGGCCTTCGGGGTGGAGGAAATCGCCGCCCTGACCACCCAGCAGGTGAAAGGGCTGACCGCCAGCGAACTGGGGAACCTGACCACCTCCCAGTTCGGCGTGTTGTCGCCGACCCAGCTGGGCGTGCTGACCACCACCCAGATCACCGGCCTGACCCAGACCGCGCTGGGGATGCTCACCACCACCCAGATGAGCGGCCTGAATTCGACCCAGATCGCCGGCCTGACCACCACCCAGGCCCTCAGCCTGTCGAACGACGCCCTGGCGGCGCTGAACACCACCCAGGTCGGCGGCCTGACCTCGGCGGATCTGGCGTATCTGGACACCACCCAGATCGACGTGCTGTCCAGCACCCAGATCGCGGCGCTGAACACCACCCAGGTCAGGGGCATCTCGCTCAGCGGCATGGCCAGCCTGTCCAGCGACCAGATCGCGGCGCTGAGCGCGGCGCAGATCGCCCAACTCAGCATCTTCGCGGCGCGCGGCTTCACCGCGACCCAGTTGACCGGGTTGACCACCACCCAGCTCGGCGCGTTGAACGTCAACCAGATGGCCGCCCTGGACAGCAATTCGCTGGCGGCCCTGAGCGCGACGCAGATCGCGTCCCTGGGCTCGACCCAGTTCGCGGCGCTGTCGGCCAGCCAGATCGGCAACCTCACCACCACCCAGGTCGCGGCGCTGACCACCACCCAGTTCGGCAACCTGACCACGACCGAACTGGCGGCCCTGTCCATGGACCAGGTCGGCGTCTTGTCCACCAGCCAGGTGGCCTCGCTGACCGCCACCAAGATCACCGGCCTGACCGACACGGAAATCACCCAACTGAACGCGACCCAGATCGGCGCCCTCAGCGCGGATCAGATCGCGGCCATGACCTCCGACCAGATCCAGGCCTTCTCCACCACCGACATCGCCAATCTGACCCTCACCCAGCTCGGCGGCATGAGTTCGACCGAACTGGGCGAGCTGACCCCCGACCAGTTCCAGGCCCTGACCACCACCCAGCTGACCGCGCTGACCGGACAGCAGCTCAAGGGCATGACCGCGGTGCAGGGGGCGGCGCTAAGCTCCACCCAGCTCGTTTCCCTGGCGGCGACCCAGATCGCCGGGCTCTCGCTCGCCGCCATGGCCGGCCTGAGCGACGACGACCTGGCGGCGCTGTCCATCACCCAGCTGTCCGCCCTGTCGGTCACCCAGATCGGCTCCCTGGCCCCCTCGCAGATCGACGGCCTGGCCGACACCCAGATCGCGGCGCTGACCACCAGTCAGGTCAGGGGCCTGTCCATCGGCGCGATCCAGGCCATGAACATGACCCAGCTGGGAGCCCTGAGCCCGGCGCAGATCGCGGTGCTTCCGTCGGCGACCATCCGCGGCATGGCCGACACCCAGATCGGCGGGCTGAGCAATGCCCAGTTCGCCGCCCTGAACTCGACCCAGATCTCGGTTCTCAACACCACCCAGGTCGCCGGCCTGACCGACACCCAGATGGGACTGCTGACCAGCACCCAGCTCGGCGGCATGACCACCACCAGTCTGGCGGCTCTGTCCCTGGACCAGATCAGCCAGTTGTCGCAGACCCAGCTGGCGGGACTCTCCACCACCCAGATCGGCGGGCTGACCAGCACCGAGCTAGGAGCGCTGAGCACCACCCAGATCACCGGCCTGACCATCGGCCAGATCCGCAATCTGGGAGCCTCCCAGATCACCGGCCTGACCACCAGCGGGCTGGCGGCGCTGTCCTCCTCCCAACTGGGCGCCCTGACCGTAAGCCAGATCGGCGCCCTCAGCCCCGACCAGATCGCCAACCTGCCCGGCACCGTCATGGCGGCGCTGAGCACCGCCCAATTCGGCGGCCTGACCGCGCTTCAGGTGGGGGCTCTGACCGACGACCAGCTTCGCGCCCTGACCGCGACCCAGGTGCGGGCGCTGTCCTTCTCCGGGATCTCCGGCCTGACCGCGACGGAGCTGGGGTCGCTGACCACCACCCAACTCGGGGCCATGGTCTCGACCCAGATCGCCACCCTGACCACCGACGCCGTCGGCGGCATGACCTCCGACCAACTGGCTTCGCTGACCACCACCCAGGCCCGGGGGCTGTCGTCGCGGCAGGTCGCGGCGCTGTCCGAATATTCCATCAGCGGACTGAACACCTCGGACATCGCGGTGCTGAACACCACTCAGCTGAGCGGCCTGACCCCGACCCAGCTGGGCGCCCTGACCACCACCCAGATGGGCGCCTTCGTCACCAGTCAGCTTGCCTCGCTGTCCACCACCCAGATCGCCGCCCTGGCCGACACCCAGATGGCGGCGCTAGCCGTCACCCAGGTCGCCGCCCTGACCTCGACCCAGATCGCCGCCCTGACCACCACCGAGATCGCCGCCCTGACGCCCACCCAGATGGCGGCGCTGACCTCGACCCAGGTCAAGGCGCTGACCGCCACCGAATTGGACGCCCTGGGGACGGATCAACTGGCCGCCCTGTCGGCCACCCAGTGGGGATCGTTGAATTCGACCGGGATCATCGGCCTCAACGAGAACCAGATCCAGGCCTTGACCGCGAGCCAGTTGGCGGCGCTGAAGACGACGCAGATCTCGGTGCTGACCACCACCCAGGTCGCGGCCCTGACCACCACCCAGATCGGCGGATTGAGCACCACCCAGTTGAAGTCGCTGACGGCGGCCCAGTTCGGCGCCCTGGACAACAGCCATTTCCAGGGATTGTCCTCGGGCGAGATGGCGGTGTTGACCACCACCCAGATGGCGGGACTGTCCGCCACCGTGGTCGGCGAATTGGCCGACACCCAGATCGCCGCCCTGTCGGCGGGGCAGATCGCCGCACTGTCCACCGCCGGGATCGGCGGGCTGACCTCGACCCAGGTCGCCGGCCTGACCGCCACCCAGTTGGCGGCCCTGACCTCGACCCAGGTCGGAGCGCTGACCTCCACCGCTGTCGGCGGCCTGACCACCACCGAAATGGCGGCGCTGTCCACCACCCAGATCGGCGGGCTGGCATCGACCGGGCTGGCGGCCCTTGACGAAACCCAGGTCGCCGCCCTGACCACCAGGCAGGTCGCCGCCCTGTCCATCAACGCGGTCGGCGGACTGGCCGACACCCAGATTCAGGCGCTGAGCACCACCCAGCTGGTGGCGCTGACCACCACCCAGCTCTCGGGCATGGGCACCACCCTGATCGCCAGCCTGAGCCCCGGCGACGTGGCGGCGCTGACCACCACCCAGGTCAAGGGATTGTCCGTCGCCCAGTTGAACGTCCTGGCCGACACCCAGGTGGCGGCGCTGTCGACCACCGACATGACGGTGCTGGCCACCACCCAGCTGCGCGGCCTGTCCGGCTCGGTGGTCGGCGCCCTGGACGGAACCCAGCTCGGCGTCATGACCGCCACCCAGATGGCGGCCCTGTCGGCGGACGGGATCGGCGGCCTGACCCAGACCCAGATCGGCGGCATGACCACCACCCAGTTGGGGGCCATCACCTCGACCCAGATGGGAATGCTGACCGGCGACCAGGTGGCGGGCCTGACGGCGACGGAACTGGCCGCGTTCTCCACCTCCCAGCTCGGCGGCCTCAGCTCGACCCAGTTGGGCTCCCTGACCACCACCCAGATCGGCGGCCTCACCACCAACCAGATCACCGCCCTGTCGGCCACCGGCATGTCCGGCCTGACCCAGGACCAGATCGGGGTTCTGACCGCCACCCAGTTGGGCGCCCTGACCCAGTCGCAGATCGGCGGCCTGTCCACCACCCAGGTGAGCGGCCTGACCGCCACGGAAATGGCGACCCTGTCCACCACCCAGATCAAGGGGCTGACGGCGGCGCAGATCGGGTCCCTGACCACCGACCAGATCACCGGCCTCACCACCGCCGACATGGTGGCGCTGTCCTCCACCCAGATCCGCGGTCTGGTCGACACCCAGGTGGCCGCCCTCGGCGCCACCCAGCTCGCCACCCTGTCGACCATCCAGTTGGCCGCCCTGTCCTCCTTCGCCGTCGACGGCTTGACCGACACCCAGGTGGCGGGCCTCTCCACCGCCCAGATCAAGGGTCTGGCGGCGACCCAGCTGGCGGCCTTGTCCACCACCGGGATCAGCGGCCTCACCACCACCGAGCTGGCGGTGCTGAGCACCACCCAGATGGCCGGACTTGTCGATACCCAGATGGCCGCCCTCGGCACCACCCAACTGGCCGCCCTGACCACCACCCAGCTGACCGCCCTGTCCGCCCTGGGGCTGTCCGGGCTGGCCGACACCCAGATGGCGGCGCTGTCCACCAGCCAGCTCTCCGCCCTGACCACCGCCCAGTTCGGCGGCTTGAACCAGACCCAGATCGGCGCCCTGACCACCGACGAGATCGCCGCCCTGACCTCCACTCAGGTCAAGGCGCTGACCGCCACTCAGATGGCGGCCATGAACACCACCCAGCTCGACACCCTGACCACCGCCGGGATTCTGGCGCTGACCACCACCCAGCTTCAGGGATTGTCGGCCACCGTCATCGAGGGTCTGGCGACCACCCAGCTGGCGGTCATGAAGACCACCCAGATGGTGGCGCTGTCGGCCTCCGGCATTCGCGGCCTGACCTCGACCCAGTTGGGATCGCTCACCACCTCGCAGTTCGCCGCCCTGACCTCGACCCAGTTGGGGGCGCTGACCGAGGATCAGATCTCCAGCCTGACCACCACCGACCTGGCGGCGCTGTCCACCACCCAGTTCTCCGGTCTGGCCCAGACCCAGATGCAGGCGCTGACCGACACCCAGATGGGCGGCCTGACCACCAACCAGATCGCCGCCCTGACCTCCACGGCGGTCAACGGGCTGACCGAGACCCAGATCGGGTCGCTGACCACCGCCCAGTTGGCGGCGCTGACCACCACCCAGATCGGCACCCTGTCCAGCACCCAACTGAACGCCCTGGCCGACACCGAGACGGCGGCGCTGACCTCCACCCAGGTCAAGGCGCTGAGCGCCAGCCAGATCGCCGCCCTGTCCACCACCGGCATCGACGGCCTGACCCGGACCCAGATGGGCAACCTGGCCTCGACCCAGTTGGCCGGCTTGACCGACACCCAGGTCCAGTCGCTGACCACCACCCAACTGGCGGTCCTGACCACCACCCAGATGGCCGGCCTGACCGCCCTCGGCGTGAGCGGCCTGATGGACACCCAGGTCGCGGCGCTGTCTTCCACCCAGATCAAGGGGCTGACGCCCTCCCAGGTCGCCGCCCTGTCCACCACCGGCATCGGCGGCCTGACCGCCGGCGACATCGCCTTGCTGACCACCACCCAGATCCGGGGGCTGACCGACACCGGCGCGGCGGCGTTGTCCACCGCCCAGATCGGCTTCCTCTCCACCACCCAGGCGGCGGCGCTGTCCACCATCGCGCTGGGCGGGCTGGCCGACAGCCAGATCGCGGCGCTGTCCACCGCCCAACTGGCGGCGCTGACCACCACCCAGGTCGCCGCCCTGAGCCTCGGCCAGATCGACGCCCTGACCACCACCGAGATTTCGGCGCTGACCACCACCCAGATCAAGACTCTCGCCTCCAGCCAATTGGCCGAGTTGAACGAGACCCAGCTGGGCGGCCTGACCACCACGGAAATCTCGGCGCTGACCACCACCCAACTGGCCGGGCTGGCCACCACCCAGCTGGAGGCCTTGACCGGGCTTCAACTGGGCGTCCTCACCGCCACCCAGTTCGGGTCGCTGTCCACCGACGGCATCGTCGGCCTGACCGAGACCCAGATCGCGGCGCTGACCACCACCCAGCTGGGTGCCCTGACCCCGGCGCTGGTCGGCGCCCTGACCACCACCCAGGTGGACGCCCTGACCCCGACCCAGTTCGGCTCGCTCTCCACCACCCAGATCGGCGGCCTGACCGACGCCCAGGTCGGCGCGCTGTCCACCACCCAGATCCGCGACCTGACCACCACCCAGATCGGGGCCTTGTCCACCACCGGGATCAGCGGTCTGGTCGATACCCAGGTCGCGGCGCTGACCGCCGCCCAATTGGGCGCGCTGCGCTCGACCCAGATCGTCGCCCTGTCCGCCACCGGCCTCAACGGGCTGACCGCCCTCGAACTGGCGACGGTCACCACCAGCCAGTTGCGCAACCTGACCATCGACCAGATCGGCCAACTGGCCACCAGCCAGGTCGCCAGCCTGACCACCACCGAAATCGCGGCGCTGACCACCACCCAGATGGCTGGCCTGACCGACACCCAGGCGGGGGCGCTGACCGCCGCCCAGATCGGCGTCATGGCCTCCACCCAGGTGGCGGCGCTGTCGCTCACCGCCGTCAGCGGCTTGGCGACCACCCAGATCGCGGCGCTGTCCACCAACCAGTTGCGGGGATTGGCCGACACTCAGATCAGCGCCCTGTCCGCCACCGCCATCGACAGCCTGACCGACACCGAGGTCGCGGCGCTGACCACCACCCAGATCAAGGGATTGCTCAACACCCAGTTGCAGGAGCTGAACGTCACCCAGCTCGCCGCCCTCAGCTCGACCCAGATCGGTGCCCTGCCCACCGAGCAGATCAACGGCCTCGCCGACACCCAGATGGCGGCGCTGACCACCACCCAGCTGCGCGGCCTGACCTCGACCCAGATCACCGCGCTGGGCTACGACGAGGTCGCCAGCCTGAGCGACAGCCAGATGGCGGCGCTGACCACCACCCAGTTGCGCGGCCTGGGAACCGACCAGATCTCGGTGCTGACCACCACCGAGATCAGCGGCCTGACCACCACCCAGCTCTCGACCCTGACCACCACCCAGTTGGGCGGCTTCACCGACGGGCAAGTGGCGGCGCTGTCCACCACCCAGTTGGGACGCCTGACCGCCACCCAGATCGGCGGGTTGTCCACCACCGGCATCGGCGGCCTGACCCTGACCCAGATCGGCTCGCTGACCACCAACCAGCTGCGCGGCCTGACCTCGACCCAGATGGGAGCGCTCACCGTCGACCAGGTCAGCGGCCTGACCACCACCGAACTGGCGGCGCTGACCATGAACCAGCTCGGCGCCCTGGCCGAGACCGGCATCGCCGCCCTGACCCAAACCCAGATCGGCGGCTTCACCACCACCGAGCTGGCGGCGCTGACCACCACCCAGCTCGACGGGTTGAGCGACACCCAGATCGCGGCGCTGTCCATCACCCAGCTCACCGGCCTGACCTCGACCCAGTTGGGCGGGTTGTCCACCACCGCCATCAACGGGCTGTCGGAAACCCAGATGGCGGCGCTCAGCACCACCCAGCTGCGCGGCCTGACCGGGACCCAGATGGGGGCGCTGGCCACTACCCAGGTCAACAGCCTGACCAACAACGACCTGGCGGCGCTGACCACCACCCAACTTTCCGGCCTCAGCTCAACCGGCATCCAGGCGCTGACCACCACCCAGCTCGGCCGACTGACCGCCACCCAGATCGGCGGATTGTCCACCACCGGACTGGTGGGCGTGGCCGACACCCAGATGACGGCGCTGACCACCACCCAGATCCGCGGCCTGACCCAGACCCAGCTTGGCGCCCTGACCACCACCGGCATCAACGGCCTGACCCCGACCCAGCTGGCGGCGCTGTCCACCACCCAGCTCGGCGGCCTGTCGGCGCCCCAGATGGGAGCCCTGTCGGCGGATCAGGTCGGCGGCCTGACCTCGACCGAAATCGCCGCGCTGAGCGCGACCCAGCTGGGCGGCCTGTCCACCACCGGCATCGCCGCCCTGACCACCACCCAGATCCGCGGCCTGACCCCGACCCAGATCGGATCGCTGTCCACCACCGGCATCGGCGGCCTCAGCGACAGCCAGATCGGCTCGCTGACCACCACCCAGCTCGGCGGCCTGACCGTCACCCAGATGGGAGCCCTGACCACCACCCAGGTTTCCGGCCTCACCACCACCGAAATCGGGTCGCTGTCCACCACCCAACTGGGCGGCCTGATCGGGTCGGGCATCGCGGCGCTGTCCACCACCCAGCTCGGCGGCCTGGTCACCACCCAGATCGCGGCGCTGTCGGCCTCGGGCATCGGCGGCCTGACCTCCTCCGAGGTGCAGTCGCTGACCACCACCCAGCTGTCGGCGCTGTCCTCGACCCAGGTCGGGGCGCTGTCCACCACCGGCATCGTCGGCCTGACCTCCAGCCAGATCGCGGCGCTGACCACCACCCAGATCGCCGGCCTGATGACCTCGCAACTGGCGGCGCTCAGCACCACCGAAATCAGCGGCTTGACCACCACCCAGATCCCGGCGCTGACCACCACCCAGCTGGGCGCCCTGGCCCGAGTGCAGCTCCGCGCCATGACCACCACCCAGTTCGCCTCGCTGACCCCGACCCAGATCGGCACCCTGTCCACCACGCAGATCGCCAACCTGACCGGCACCGAGCTGCAGGCCCTGAACGCCACCCAGTTCGGCGCCTTGACCTCGGCCCAGATCGGGGCGTTGAACACCACCCAGCTCACCAACCTGTCGGCGACCGAGATTTCCACCCTCAGCGCCGACCAGATCTCCGGCCTGACCACCACCCAGGTGGCGTCGCTGAACACCACCAACATCAGCGAGCTGAGCACCACCCAGATCGAATCGCTGGCGGCGTCCCAGATCGACGCCTTGACACCGACGCAGATCAACAGCATGACCGTGGCCCAGGTCGCCGCGATGCAAACCGCGCTGACGTAAGAAACAGGCTTTAGGATTCGGCATGGACAGCGAACTTTTGTCGTCGGCGATCGCCCGGTCCTCCGAGCGGAATCTCAGTGTCCTCGATCTCATCCGCACCGCCGAGCAGGTCAAGTCGGCCAATGGCCCGGCCGGGGTTCTGACCCTCTACGACACCTGGGTCCGCCACAATGCCGACAACCCGCTGCTCTACGCCGTCCTGTTCAATTACAGCGTCACCCTGACCGATTCCGGCGACCTCGACACCGCCCGCGCATGCCTGGAGCAGGCGATCGCCCTCAATCCCGACTTCATGCCCGCCTACATCAATCTCGGCCGCCTGCACGAGCGGCTGGGGGCGGCGGGGACGGCGGTGGTGCAATGGTCGGCCATGGCCGACCGGCTGGCCCTGGTCACCGGCAGCGCCATCACCCACAAGACGGCGGCGCTCAACCAGATCGCCCGGGTGATGGAGGACGGCAACCAGGACGAATCCGCCGAGGCCATGCTGCGCCAGAGCCTGGATCTGGACCGCGACCAGCGCGAGGCGTTGCAGCACTTCATCGCGCTGCGCCAGCGGCAATGTGAATGGCCGGTGGTGGCGCCGTGGGAGCGGATCAGCCGCGACACCCTGATGAAGGGCATGTCGCCGCTGTCCATCGCCGCCTATACCGACGACCCCATGCTGCATCTGGCGGCGGCGTGGCACTACAACAGGAGCGACGTGGGCCAGCCCGCCAATCCGGTGGTCACCTCCCATTGGGCGGCCCGCGAGGGCCACCGCGCCGGCCCGTTGCGCATCGGCTATCTGTCCTCGGACCTGCGCGAACACGCGGTCGGCCATCTGACGGCGGAAATCTTCGAGCTGCACGACCGCGGCAAAGTCGAGGTCTTCGCCTATTACTGCGGACCGGCGGCCACCGACCCGCTGAACGCCCGCATCAAGGCGGCGGTGGACCACTGGGTGCCCATCACCGACATGGACGACGCCACCGCCGCCCGGCGCATCGCCGATGACGGCATCCAGATCCTGGTGGACGTCAACGGCTACACCCGCGACGGCCGCACCAAGCTGCTGGCGCTACGGCCGGCGCCGATCATCGTCAACTGGCTGGGCTTTCCCGGCACCGTCGGCAGCCCCTACCACCACTATCTCATCGCCGACGAATGGGTCATCCCGCCCGAGAGCGAGATCTATTACGCGGAGAAGGTGGTGCGGCTGCCGTGCTACCAGCCCAACGACCGCCAGCGGGTGGTATCCCCCCAGACGCCGTCGCGCGCCGACGCCAGGCTGCCCGAAGACGCCATGGTCTATTGCTGCTTCAACGGCGTCCACAAGCTGAACCGCTTCACCTTCGAGCGCTGGCTGACCATCCTGGAACGGGTGCCGGGCAGCGTGCTGTGGCTGCTGGGCAGCGCCGAAGGCCCCCAGGCGCGCTTGCAGGCCTTCGCCAAGGCGCGCGGCATCGACCCGGCCCGGCTGATCTTCGCCGACAAGATGGCCAACGCCTATCACCTCGCCCGCTATCCCCTGGCCGACCTGTTCCTCGATACCGCGCCCTATGGCGCCCATACCACCGCCTCCGACGCCCTGTGGATGGGGGTTCCGGTGCTGACCCTGTCCGGCCGCTCCTTCGCGTCGCGGGTCTGCGGCTCCCTGGTCCGCGCCGCCGGCCTGCCCGAGCTGGCCTGCTCCTCGCCCGAGGAATATGTGGACCGCGCCGTCGCCCTCGGCCGCGACCGCACCATGACCCGGCGCTACCGCGAGCAGCTGACCGCGCGGCGCGACTCCTGCATGCTGTTCGACACCCCCCTGCTGGTCAGCCGGCTGGAAGACCTCTACGCCCAGATGTGGGCCGCGCTGGAAAGCGACAGCCTGCCCAAGCCCGACCTGACCAATCTGGACGTCTATCTCGAGGTGGGAATCGCCCAGGATTACGACGAATTCGAGGCCTTGGCGGTCAAGGACTACGCCGCCTGGTGGCGGGCCAAGCTGGCCCATCGCCATGCCTTCCGCCCCATCGGCCCCGACCACCGGCTGTGGACCGAAGCCGCCATGGCGGACATACCCACATAAATTTTGCCGCCTTTTGATGCGAGTGAGTTGCAAATGCGCGTCCCGGCTCTCTATGATGGACCGAGGAGATGACGCAATGCACAATCACGCGCGACACAAGGCCGGTCACGGCGTCAAGCTGGGCAGCCTGGGCAAGAAGGCCCGGGCCGAGATCGTCGGCCTGGACGAAACCGGCATCGCCACCCCGTTGCAGGCGGGCGAGCTGGAGCGGCGCCTGATCGAGATGGGGCTGGTGGAAGGCGCGGTGATCGAGGTCCTGCACGAGGGCTTTCCCCGCCGCGACCCCATGGCGGTGCGGGTCAGCGACCATACCGTCGCGCTGCGCCGCGCCGAAGCCAATGCCGTCATCGTTCAGGTGATCGAGGAATGACCCACCACAAGCCGCCGCCTCCCCCGCGTATCGCCCTGGTCGGCAATCCCAATTGCGGCAAGACCGCCCTGTTCAACGCCATGACCGGGGCGCGGCAGAAGGTCGCCAACTATGCCGGCGTCACCGTCGAGCGCAAGGAAGGCCTGTTCGTCAGCCCCGCCGGCACGCGGGTCAAGGTGATCGACCTGCCCGGCACCTACAGCCTGCGCGCCCGCTCACCCGACGAGGAGGTCACCCGCGACGTGGTGCTGGGGCGCATGGAGGACGAGGAGGTCCCCGAGGCCATCGTCTGCGTCGCCGACGCCACCAATCTGCGCCTCAATCTGCGGCTGGTGCTGGAGCTGAAGAAGTTGGACCGCCCCATCATCCTGGCGCTCAACATGATGGACGAGGCGGAAAAGCAGGGGATGACCATCGATGCCGCCGAGTTGTCGGCGGCGCTGGGCATTCCGGTGGTTCCCACCGTGGCGATCCAGACCGGCGGCGTCCAGGCGCTGCTCGACCAGATCGACCGCACCATCCAGGTCGCCGAGACCGAGGGTTTCGCCCCGGTTCATGCCCAGTGTGGCTGGAGCGAGCCCAACGCCCACGACCTGCGCGACTACCACCGCGAGGTCGAGCGCATCATCGCCCTGTCGGTGACCTCCCCCACCCGTCCCCATCTCGCCACCCACCGCATCGACACGGTGCTGCTGCATCCGGCGGCGGGTCTGGCCATCCTGCTGACGCTGCTGTTCCTGATGTTCCAGGCGGTGTTCACTTGGGCGCGGCTGCCCATGGAGCTGATCGACGGCGGCCTCACCCTGGTCAAGGGGCTGGTCGACGCCAACATGGCCGACGGACCGCTGAGAAGCCTGCTGACCGACGGCGTCATCGCCGGCGTCGGCAGCGTGGTAATCTTCCTGCCCCAGATCCTGGTGCTGTTCCTGTTCATCCAGATCCTGGAGGATTCGGGCTACATGGCCCGCGCCGCCTTCCTGCTCGACCGGCTGATGGGCGGAGTCGGGCTGCACGGCCGCGCCTTCATCCCGCTGCTGTCCAGCTTCGCCTGCGCCGTCCCCGGCATCATGGCGGCCCGCACCATCGAGAACCGCGCCGACCGCATCGCCACCATCATGATCGCGCCGCTGATGACCTGCTCGGCCCGGCTGCCGGTCTACACCCTGATCATCGCCGCCTTCGTGCCTCAGCGCGACGTGCTGGGCGGTTGGGTGGGGCTGCCGGGGCTGGTGATGTTCGCCCTTTACGCCGCCGGCATCCTGTCGGGGCTAATTGTGGCCTTCGTGCTCAAGCGCACCATCCTGCACGGCGCCCGCGAGCCGCTGTTGATGCAGCTTCCCGCCTACCGGCTGCCGCGCCCGCGCAACGTGGCGCTGGGCCTGTTCGAGCGGGCCAAGGCCTTCCTGACCCGCGCCGGCACCACCATCTTCGCCCTGATGGTGGTGATCTGGTTCCTGGCCAGCTATCCCGGCGCCCCCGAGGGCGCCACCGAGCCGGCCATCCACTATTCCATCGCCGGCATGATCGGCCATTTCCTCGAACCGGTGCTGGCCCCCATCGGCTTCAACTGGCAGATCGCGGTGGCGCTGGTACCGGGCATGGCGGCGCGTGAAGTGGCGGTGGGGGTGCTGGGCACCATCTACGCCCTCAGCGATAGCGGCGATTCGCTGCGCTCCTCCCTGGGCGGCCTGCTGGCGGCGTCGTGGAGCCTTCCCACCGCCCTGTCGCTGCTGGCCTGGTATGTCTTCGCGCCCCAGTGCATCGCCACCCTGGGAGTGGTGCGGCGCGAGCTGAACTCGCTGGTCTGGCCGGCGGTGATGTTCGTCTTCCTCACCGGCCTCGCCTATCTCGCCGCCTTCACCACCTACCGGGTGGCGGTGGCGGTGCTGGGAGGCTAGCCGCCATGGGTCATCAGCACATCCTGACGGCGCTGATCGTCGCCGGCTCGGCCGGCTGGATCGGGTTCCGCGTCTGGCGCTGGGCCCGCAAACGCCGGAGCAAGACGGCCGGCGGCTGCGGCGGCTGTTCCAAATGCGGCGAGGGTTGATACATGCGGTAGTCCGGGGTGCTGCTCTCCCCGATCCGATCAGCGATGATCGGGTTGGGGTTAAAGCGAGGGAGAGCAGCCATGGGATTGTACGTCGGATTGGATGTGTCGTTGAAGCGGACAAGCGTCTGCGTGATCGACGGAGCGGGCAAAGTGGTGTGGCGTGGTACGG
>NZ_CAINTR010000002.1 GCF_903853455.1 uncultured Magnetospirillum sp. | reverse complement strand
GGCATCTCGGGCGCCATCCAGCATCTGGCCGGCATGAAGGATTCCAAGGTCATCGTCGCCATCAACAAGGACGAGGAGGCCCCCATCTTCCAGGTGGCCGACTACGGCCTGGTGGCCGACCTGTTCAAGGTGTTGCCTGAATTGTCCGCCGAACTCGGCAAATAACTTCGACCCTTGTGGCGTTCGCGCCGATCACCCGGGAGCCACAAATGACTGCTATCCAGAAAATCGGTGTCATCGGCGCAGGCCAGATGGGGAACGGCATCGCGCAAGTCTGCGCCGCGTCGGGTTTCGATGTGACGCTGCTCGACCTCAACGAGGAGGCCCTCAAGAAGGGTCTCGGCGTCATCGACAAGAACCTCAATCGCGCCATCTCCAAGGGCAAGCTGACCGAGGCCGACAAGGCCGCGACCTTGTCGCGCATCAAGCCGACCACCAGCTATAGCGATTTCAGCGACTCCGATCTGGTGATCGAGGCCGCCACCGAGGACGAGAAGGTTAAGCGGCTGATCTTCCAGCAGCTGTGTCCGGTGCTGAAGCCCGAAGCCCATATCGCCTCCAACACCTCGTCGCTGTCCATCACCCGCCTGGGTGCTGCCACCGACCGTCCCGCCAAGTTCATGGGCATGCACTTCATGAACCCGGTGCCGGTGATGCAGCTGGTCGAGCTGATCCGTGGCATCGCCACCAGCGAGGAGACCTTCAGCCTCGTTCGCGACATGACCCTGACCCTGAAGAAGAAGCCGGTTTCGGCCGAAGACTTCCCCGCCTTCATCGTCAACCGCATCCTGCTGCCCATGATCAACGAGGCGGTCTACACCCTGTACGAGGGCGTCGGCTCGGTGACCTGCATCGACACCGCCATGAAGCTGGGCGCCAACCACCCCATGGGTCCGCTGGAACTGGCCGACTTCATCGGCCTCGACGTCTGTCTGGCGGTCATGCAGGTGCTGCATGAAGGCCTGGCCGACAGCAAGTATCGTCCCTGCCCCTTGTTGGTGAAGTATGTGGAGGCCGGTTGGCTGGGTCGCAAGACCGGTCGCGGTTTCTACGACTACACCGGCGAGACCCCGGTCCCGACCCGCTGATCCAGCGAGGTTCGCGTTGGAAAGCCCCTCTTCCTCCAGGGAGAGGGGCTTTTTGTTGAGCCGGCCAGATTGGATAAAACTTTTTACCATTGATATTTGCGTGGTTTAGGGCGTTAACATGGGGCGTCGGGGCTTTACGCGGGCATAACCCCAGGTTACAGAGACCCCGCGCGGAATGGGATCAGGGCATGACGGAAGCGATTCGGCCGGCCAAGCTGGCGGACACCATAGCGGACCATCTGGAACAGATGATTCTGGAAGGCAGCCTGCGGCCGGGCGAACGTTTGCTGGCCGAGCGCGAGCTGGCGCAGCGCTTCGACGTGTCGCGGCCGTCCTTGCGCGAGGCGCTGGAGAAGCTGGAGAAGCGCGGCCTGCTGACCTCGGGCCGGGGCGGTTCGACCTTCGTGGCGCCGCTGCTGGGCGAGGGCTTCACCGAGCCGCTTTACGCGGCGCTGGCGTCGCGGCCGGAGACCACCTTCGACTATCTGGAGTTTCGCCGCTTCGTCGAGGGCTCGGCGGCCTATTTCGCGGCGCTGCGCGGCACCGACGTGGACCGCGCCCTGATCCGCGAATGCTTCGAGACCATGGAAATCGCCCATGGGAAGGACGATCCCAGCGACGAGGCCGACGCCGACGCCGCCTTCCACATGTCGGTCTACGAAGCCTCGCACAATCTGGTGATGCTGCACATCATGCGCTCGCTGTCGGACATGCTGCGCAAGGACGTGTTCTACAACCGCGCCAAGCTGTATCAGCGCCAGGGCGTGCGCGAGCTGCTGCTGGAACAGCACCGCGCCGTCTACCAGACGGTGATGGCCGGCGACCCCGCCGCCGCCCGCGCCGCCGCCGAGGCCCATATCGACTTCACCCGCGACGCCCTTCTGGAGATCGCCAAGGCCGACGCCCGGTTGGAGGTGTCGCTGCGCCGTATCGCCAAGACCGAGCTGGTCACGGCGCGGAAGTAGAGCCCCATGTCACTTTTCACGCTCGGCGCGACTCGAGCCGCCTGTTAATCCAATGACCGAGTTGGAGGCGGACCGGCCGGTTCTGGCAGAGCGGATTCAGGCCGACGCGCTTCCAAGCTGGGGCGGGGGCCGAGTGCAAATCATCAGGCGATTCCAGGCGTTGATTTCAGCGATCGCAAAAGAAAGATCGGCCACTTCCTTCTCCGAGAAATGCTGACGAATCTCGGTGTACAGCGCGTCGGAAACGTCGCCTCCGGTAAGGCGCGTCAGTGCTTCCGACCAGGCCAAAGCGGCACGCTCCTCCGGGCTATAAATCGGCGCTTCGCGCCACGCGGCGAGAAGGTGCAACTGGTCCTCGCTGACCCCATGCTTACGAGCCAATGGAACGTGCATGGCGATACAGAAGGCGCAGCCGTTGATCTGTGAAACACGCATCTTCACCAGTTCCAGCAGACCGAGTGGCAGGCCGCTGTTTTGTACATATGAATGCACTCCCAGCATCGCCTTGTAGCCATCGGGAGAAACTTTCGTAAGGTCAAGCCGTTGATCCATGGTTTGGTTCTCCAAATGATGAGTATGGTAATCGCCGCGACGGTTTAAGGTTCGGTCCTCCTGCCAGTTCGCGATTTGGGGGCCGAAGCTGGCCGGCGCCTTGGCGGCAAGCTGCAATAACGCGCTGATTTCATTTTGAAAAGTTGGTTGGGGGACTAGGACGCTAAGTTCCCACAGGCATATTCAGCAAAATCAATGGCCTACTGACCGCTGAGTGTCCAAATGTGGATGCCAGAGTGAACCGCTCCGGTGGAGTGGTCAAGCCCCTCTTTGCCCTCCAGAACCCTTGCCGGGGGCCGATTTGACGGTGACTCAGAGGCATGGTACAGAATGTTAACAGCAACTACATACGCAGGCCATTCCATGCCTCTTTTCGACCCCTCCATTCCCCTCCTTCGCCTCGCCCTTCGTCTGGTGTGGTCGGAGCAGGGCCGCACCTTCACCGCCGCCACCGTGGCGGAGGCGTTCGGCCTCCACAGCCCTGTCGGCCTCTACAACACCCTGTGCAAGGGGTTCGAGCGCGGGTCCGGTCCTGTCGATGAAGACCGGCTCCGCGCCGTCTATGTCAGGGATGTCCATAGGCCGAACCCCAGAGCCTCAGCACCCTCTGATTGAATGATTGCGTCAAGTGATGGCCACACCCATGATTAGGAGAAATTATCGTTCACTTTGAGCGGTATCACGGATTGTATGGAGAGGATGACCATGCCCCGGCAAAAGCTGCAAGAGCTAGTCCTGAGATGCGCCAAAGTTGGGGTCATGCTGCTGGTGTTAACGGGGTGTGAAACGCCGATGGAAGACCGCACTCCAATTGTCATTGCTCCCGAGTGGAAAGAGAACTTGGCGAGAGCCAAGTTCTCTGTTCATGACTATCGGTATTTGCAAGAAAATCAAAAACAAGTGTCCGCAGCAGAAAAGGTCGTAAACTTGTTTATTGACAAGCACAGCATCAGCAAAAATGGCGATATCAGGTTTGATGTAAATGTGTTTGTCAGCAGAGAACGCAAAAATGACGATATAACAATTCGTGTTTTTGATGAACAATACAGAATAATTGTGTTCACGAATGCGCCGAAGACGGATAAAGCGCAATTTGTCATAACGTGCGATCACAAAGTAAATTGGAATTTAGGTCTTCGTTACGAGTCAGGGGATGACCTGGATGAGGAGTTTCTATACCGATCTCTTGAAAAGATATTTTCCTGGCCGGCTCTCTGCACGAGGTGAAGCGCCTCGATCATCTCGCGCCCAAGGACTGATCAGCAACCATGAAGCATCAACAACAGCATTGTTAAAAACACTATATGGACGTATAGTGTTTTTAACACAGCGACGGAAGCCGGCCATGAACCCCATCGTCACCTATCTCAGAGTCTCCTCCCAGCAACAGGGCAAGTCCGGCTTGGGCATCGAAGCACAGCGAGAGGCGAACGCCCGGTTCGCCACCGACAATGGGTTCGAGATCGTGGCGGAGTTCGTCGAGGTCGAGACCGGCAAGGGTTCCGATGCCCTCGACCGACGCCCCCAGCTCGCGGCGGCACTCGCCACCGCCCGCAAGGCCAAATGCCCGGTCGTCGTGTCCAAGCTGGATCGCCTGAGCCGCGATGTTCACTTCATCTCCGGCCTGATGGCGCAAAGGGTACCATTCGTTGTTGCCGAGCTTGGGGCGGATGCTGACCCCTTCATGCTGCACCTCTATGCGGCCTTGGCTGAGAAGGAGCGTGCCCTAATCAGCGCCCGCACTGCGGCGGCCCTGAGCGCAGCCAAGGCGAAGGGCGTTGTTCTCGGGAACCGGACCAACCTCAGCGATGCTCAAGCCAAGGGTGCGGCCTCCAATGCCGGCAAGGCCGATGCCTTCGCGGCCGCCGTCCTCCCCGTCGTCGAGAAGATCAAGGCCAGCGGCATCACCACCCTGGCCGGCATTGCCGGAGAGATGAATGCCCGTGGCGTGAGGAGCGCCCGTGGTGGCGAGTGGATGCCGCAGACCGTCAAGAACCTTCTGGCCCGCGCCGCATAGGGAGGGCGGAGCCAAGGCTGGCGTCGGGGGAATTTGCCGAGGCAATAAAAAAAGCAGGGGTAGGGGGGGGCTTGAAGGGGAAGCGGCCACTGCGCAGCCAGAAATTTTCGGAACCTGGAACCTGGGAAACCCCGCCGAAGCCCCCGATTTGACAGGTCCAACAGATTGTTAGATATTGTCCTCAGGTCCGCGTGACCATTTCCCCGGCAATCGCATGTATGTGCCACCCATCGTCCAATTCGGGCGGAGTGTGTCTGCATGGATGTGCGGGGTTTAACTGGCTATTCGGATCGGACACCTCCCATGACCTCCCCCCGCTCATACCGCCGCGCCCTCCCCGACTTCATCGCCTCCCGCCGCCCCCAATTCGCCGTCACCATCACCCTGAACCGAGACGCCACCTTCCCCGGCATGCGCCGCAAGCTCGAAGGCTTCCACGCTGAACTTGACCACGCGCTCTTTCGTCAGGGCTGGTCCCGACGCCCCTCATCCCAACGTAGCGACGCCATTTGGTTCTTCGAGCACCTGGCCTCCAATGCCCATGCCCATGGCCTTCTGACCATCCCTCGTTCCTTCTTCTTCGATGGCCTGTGCGCCATTCCCGGCAAAGTCTTTGACCCCCATGAACTGCTTACCGAGACCGGCCGCAACCTCGCCCCTTCGGCCGATTGTGATGTTCAACTGATCTATGACCTCCCTGGAGCCATTCGCTACGCCATGAAGGATTGGCGCGACCCAACCGCCTGGGTTCTCGCATCCGAGTTCCATTCCGCCCGCTCCCTGTCCCGACACTGACCGTCCCCCCACCGCCATCGACCGTTCCCGCGCTTTGCGACGCGAGGGCGGAAGGCCGATGGTAGCTGATCAGGAACAAGCCGATGCCCACGGCCGGGGCATCGGCAATGGCCCCGCCATGCCCGATCACCTCTTCATTAGGCTGGACAGATCAAGCCCGAACTCGACCTTCCCAATAGCCTCTGCCAGAGGCCGGACCTTCTCTCCCTCGGCATGGGAATAGGTCCGGTAGCTTTGGCTCTTGTGGGCATGCCCCAGGATCGCGGCAGCGACGCTCTCGGCAACGCCGGCTCCTTCCAAGGCCGTCGCCATGTTGTGGCGGAACGAGTGGAAGCAGATTTCAGGCTCTTTCAGTCCGCAATCCGTGAGGTACTTGCTGAATGACTTGGTGAAGTTCGGGGCAAATTTGTCGTCGAGGCCACCCCGAGCCAGCTCAGGCCAAAGCGACCCGCCCCCGGCCGCCCGAATGGATGCAATATGGTCGAGAAGACCAAGGGCAACGAGATGCGGATGAACGGGAACTGTCCGGTTCGAGGAACCTTCCTTGGAGCGCCCGCGTATTTTGACGCCTACCAAGTCCATGACCCACATGCCGGCCGTCTCGCGGAAGTCCGCGTCCCTCAGCCGGGCAAGCTCCTCCACACGAGCGCCGGTATAGAGGCCCAGGACCGGCAGCCACCACCGATGATCCCGAACCACCACCGTTCCGGCCTCAGTCCTGAAATGCTCGCTCCGGCAGCCGGCCCAGATTGGGGACCGGAACAGCTTGGCAAGTTCATCCCGCCGGAATGGCCGGCGCTTGATGGTGCCGTCACCGCTCTTGTCGATGAACCCCGATGCCGGATTGTCCCCGGTCCAGTAGCCTTCCTTGGCTGCCCACTTGAACATGCCGCTGATGGCGCTGGCGTGGCGGTTGATGGTCTTCTGAGATAGGCGCTCGCAGTGAGCCGGCTCTTTCTTCGCCAGTTCCAGCGCCTTGGCGAACGACTGGCCCCTATAGCGCCGGTCCTGACCCCACACCGATGGCAACGACCGCAGGTCTTGCAGGAACTGGGAGACATCCCGGCGCGTCACCGCCCCAACCTGCATAGCGCCAAGGCGCTCCTCCAGCAGGCGGAACGTGGCTTCGTTCTGCTTCTGCGTCTGTACGGTCATTTGGCAGAGAGGGCTTTGGTGTGGGCCTCGATCAATTCCTTGATGCTTGGCCCAAGGTCGGCCTTTGGCGCCGGCTGCGCTGCGGCTTGTGGTGCCGACATGATGATGATGGGAGACGGCTGAGAGACGGGTGCGGAAAAGAGAGGGTCCGAGGGACGGGCGGAAATGTCACCCCGGTGATGGGCGAAATTGACCTCCGCCGCCGCTGTCCCGGCTCGGAGGAGCTTCTGGCACAGGTCCGTGAAGGCTGGGTCATCCTCGCCCACGGCCACGCCGTGGTGCTGGAGAAGGTGCGTGGCAGCGCCGGTGACCATCTCCCGGTCATCTCGCAGCATGTGGGCTCTGTGGCGCTCGTAGCTCCTCCGTGCCCGCTCCTCGGCAGCCTCGAATTCATCGCTATCCCCATGGTCGATGCGGGCGAGGCGGCCAGCATGCTCATCGAGCTTCCGGCGGTACCAGTCGCGGGCCAGTTGATCGACAAGTTCGGGGGGCAGGGAGGGGGAGGTTTTGAGCATGGTGAAAAGGTCATCGGCAAGGTAGGCGAGGCGTCGGGCCTCTCGTTGAGCGGCCCGATAATCGCAGGCTCCAATGGTCCTGACCAGTTCCCTTCTTCTCATCAAAGGCACCAATCCAGCCGGCACCCGGCGGCGAAAGACCCACCGGCCTCCGTCCAGCTTCATATATAAATGCTGTCCCATGCCTCCGCCGCCTCCTTCGCGGTGGACCGGCGCGGTGGACTGCCGTTGTGTATGCGGCCAGTTCCGCCCGATCTTGTGGCGGTCAGCCGCAGAAACCCTAGGGAATGAGCATTTTTCGATGCTCGAAGGGCTTTGCTAACGCACTGATTTTGCTGAGTAGAGATGGTTGGGGGACTAGGAATCAAGGAGTCCTGTCGCCAAGTCATTGAAATCATTGGACGCGGTCACCGTCCTTTTTGAAGGGTGGCACAATCCTGCGCGGCAGTCCAGCGCCTGGAAGAGATGGTCACTCCACGGCCTTGGATCTGGTGAGAGCTTGCATTCAGATCCACACTAACTTACACTTTTCGTAAGTTTCTGTAGAGCATGGCATGCAACCGATCAAGCGCCTGACCGAAATACTGGAACAGCACGCCGACAGCGAACACTCCCTTTTCGCGCTGTCCGATCTGCGCGCAGCAATGCCCGATTTGTCCGACGCCGCGCTGCATGTCCTGCTCAATCGCGCCGTCGGGAAGAAGGTGCTGGCCCGCGTCTGCCGCGGCATCTATGTGCGCGAGCAGGCGATGACGAACGACGGATTGCTACTGTTCCACGTTGCGGTCCGGCTGCGCGCCAATGCCTTCAATTACATCAGCCTGGAATCGGCGCTGAGCGATGCCGGAGTGATCTCGCAACTGCCCCAGCAATGGGTGACCATCATGTCGTCTGGTCGGTCGAACACCATTTCGTGTGGCCGCTGGGGAAACATCGAGTTCGTGCACACCCGCAACACCCCTCAGAAGGTGGCGGAGAGGGTAAGCTACGACACGCGCTGCGGCATGTGGCGCGCCACTATCGACCTGGCGCTCCAGGACATGCGACGGGCCCGGCGGCCCATGGATCTGATCAACCGGGAACTGGCCGATGAGCTTATTTGATCGTCTCGTTGACGCTGCCCTGGCAAACCGGGCCGATCTGGGGCAACTGCGTCCCGTGGTCGAAAAGGAATTGCTGCATCACGACATCCTGCGGACCATGGCGGAGATGGGAGTTCTGCAACGCTTGACCTTTATCGGCGGGACCTGCTTGCGCGCCTGTTACGGCTCCAACCGTTTGAGCGAGGATCTGGACTTCACCGGCGGGGCTGACTTCGACAAGGACACCCTGTCCGACCTGGGCGAACGCCTCAGGGCGATGGTCGACGAGAAGTATGGCCTGCCGGTCGAGGTCTCAGAGCCGAGGAAGGAACGGGACGAGGCCGAGGGCGGCAATGTCGATACCTGGAAGCTGAAGGTGCAGACCCGTCCCCAGATGAAGACCATGCCCGCCCAGCGCATCCATATCGACATCTGCGCCATTCCCAGCCACGACCGGCAGTTCCACACCCTGCGCAACCTGTACGACGTCGACATGGGAACCGGCGGCCTGGTGCTCGCGGCCCAAAGCCAGCGGGAGATCCTGGCGGACAAGGTGGTCGCACTGGCCATGCGCCGGAGCCGCCTGAAGAACCGCGATCTGTGGGACATCGCCTGGCTGCACCAGCGGGGAGCCGAGGTCGACAGCGCCCTCGTCCGCCAGAAGCTTGCAGACCGCGCCATCGATCCCGAGGTTTTCCTCGCCGCGCTGCACGAGCGGGCAGCTTTCGTCGCTGGAGATCAGGCTGCCCAGGCCGATTTCCGTAAGGAGATGGAACGGTTCCTGCCCATCGATCCGGTCGAAAAGACGGTTCGCAACCCGCAATTCTGGACCTTCCTGGCCGGGCTGATCGGCGCCATCGAGCAGACCATGGGCCGCGAGTTCAACGGGATGCCCGGGCCTGGGTTCAGCATGTAGTTCTACTGTGTCATAAAGCAAGCCATCGTGGTATCAATGGAGATTGGTCTGCTCAATAGGGGGGTGAGCATGGGGCTCCATGGAATGGCTGGCGATAGTGAATCGCGATTTGAGGCGTATGTCGAGGACCTTTGCCGC
>NZ_CAINTR010000001.1 GCF_903853455.1 uncultured Magnetospirillum sp. | reverse complement strand
GCATGGCGCCGGAGGCAAGATCATTCCACCATGTGCGGGCTCGGGCGGTGGCCTTGACCAGGGCAGGATCGGCCCGGGTTGCTGCTGTATCTGAATTGATGACGAGACGCAGTTCGACACCACGGCGATGGATGCGCATGGGGATGATGCGGATGATGGATGCGGCGTCGGTATCCTCAGTTGAGCCGTCGCTCACCACGATCCTGGACAGAGACATCGTGATGGCCAAACCGTCTTCGGAGACTTCCACCCGCTGGACCAGCTCGGCTAGGATTGTGGTGGTCCCGGTCTCCAACTGCTTCACCATGGATCCGACCCGCGACAAACAGGCCGACAATGATCCGGTACCGATACCGGCTTCGGTCAGGGCGATGGACAGAGCATTCCGATCCGCCAGGATGGATCGGATTGCCTGGGCAACGGCGCGGTCCAGATCCGGTGCCGGCAAACGCCAGCCTCGATTGCCGTCTTGGGTGGTGCCGGTGATCAGCGAGCGGGAGACATAATAGCGGTAGCGACGGCCTTTCTTGACGGAATGGCTGGGGGTCAGGCGCTCCCCGGTTTGATCATAGAGCTTGCCAAGGAGAAGGCTGCTTTCCGTCAGCACGGGCCGAACGGCGCGATCGACACCATTGCCAGCCAATTGGGCCTGAACCACATCCCAGAGGTCCTGATCGAGAATGCCTTGGTGAAGGCCGGGATGGCAAAGCTCCTTGTGGCGGATCTTACCCATATAGATGGGATTGGACAACATGGCGTAGAGGCTGCCGCGCGAGAACGGCTTGTCACCAGACACGGCCCCATCCGGGGCGGTGCGGATCTTGGAGCGGATGCCGGAGCGTTCCAGATCGGTCTTCAGCCGCCGGACGCATCCCAGGTCGAGATAGCGGCGGAAAATGGTGCGGACCGTTGCCGCCTCGGGCGGGTTGACGATCAATTTGCGCTCCTTGACGTCATAGCCGAGCGGGACGTTACCGCCCATCCACATGCCCTTCTGCTTGGAGGCGGCAATCTTGTCACGGATACGTTCGGCGGTGACCTCTCGCTCGAACTGAGCGAAGGAGAGCAGGATGTTGAGGGTGAGGCGTCCCATGGACGAGGTGGTGTTGAACTGCTGGGTGACCGCCACGAAGGAGATGCCGCTGGCGTCGAACACCTCGACCATCTTGGCGAAGTCGGCCAGCGAGCGGGTGAGGCGGTCGATCTTGTAGACCACCACGATGTCGATGCGCTTGGCACGGATGTCATCGAGCAGGGATCGGAGGGCGGGACGTACCATGGTGCCACCGGAAAAGCCGCCATCGTCATAGGGAGTCTCCACAAGTAGCCAGCCCTCGGCTTTCTGGCTCTTGATGAAGGCCTCGCACGATTCCCGTTGGGCATGGAGAGAGTTGAAATCCTGCTCCAATCCGTCCTCCGAGGATTTACGGGTATAGATGGCGCAGCGCTTCGGTGATGGTTTAGGCGGCGGCATGGTTGCCCTCCTGTCGCTTGAGACCGAAGAACCGGGGGCCGGACCAGCGGGCGCCGGTGATGGTGCGGGCGACCTCAGAGAGCGAGCGGAAGCGGGTTCCGTCATACAGGACCCCGTCCTCCAGCAGGATCACCTCATGGGTATGTCCCCGCCATTCCCGCAGCAGACGGGTGCCGGGCTTGAAGGCCGGAGTTGGCACCGCAATCTCCCGGCCAGCGGTAGCATCGACGGCCGCCTTGTCGAGGATCCGGCGGACAGCTGGCTTAACTCCCCCCAAGGCGATCTCCTGCATGCGGTGGGCGATGGCGCGGAGCAGCAATTGTCGGCTGATACGAGCCGGGGGAGTATTGCGGTACAGTGCCTTCCAGCGGGCCAACAGCTCCTTGGAGGTGAGGCCGGGAAGCCCCGCCAGATCACTGGCAAGGCCCCCCTGGTCGATCACGCGGCGGCGCATGGTCAGGCCTTCCCGCTGATGCGGTAGACCCGGCCCCGCCCCTCCACCACCTCGGTGGTGACGGCGAGGCCGAGCTTCTTCTTCAAGGTGCCGCTGATGGCGCCCCGCACCGAATGGGCTTGCCAGCCGGTGGCCTCGACCAGCTCGGTCAGGGTCGCGGCACCGGGGCGGGTGAGCATTTCGATCAGACGGGCCTGCTTGGTGGTGGACGGAGCCGGTACGGCTTTGTCGGGCTCGGTCGGTGCCGGCAGTACGGTCTTTGGCTTCCGGCTCGCCTTGACCATGCCGGTGACGAGGTCGGCAACCGCTCCGGTGGCGTCACGGACGATCTGGCTGGGGCTATTCATGGTGAGGTCCTTAATATGTGCTGCGTCACGGCGGTCGTGGCGCTCCCACCGCCCAAGGCCCCGCCAGTTACCTGGTCGGGGCAGCCAGCGGGTCAAGGCCACGGGGTTCGTCCTCACAAGCAAGCAATGCTTCCCAGCGAGGAGATGTCCAGATAAAAAGCGCATTAAAAGTACCTCTGGAATAGTATACTTACTGAATCGGCATGGAATATCTAGAATATCGCCGTGGTACAGGCATTGTACCAGGCCTATGTTCACGTAATATTTAAATTGACAAAATTTTAGCTCTGGCTCAGAAAGGTAGCTGCCAACAGCCAAGGATGGCGGCGAGGGTAAGGTTTTCTGTAGCCAAGGAAGGCGATCAGATCGGTTTAACAGCCGGCTGTTCGCCCTATGCGACATCTGGCCATCATGGAGGATGTTGCATGCTTGGAAACAGTTCCCGCCCGCCCCGCAAGGGCACCACGCGTCGCACGAGAGAGCAGACGCTCGATTCCGCTCTTGATCCCAGGGTTTTCCAACTGTCATTGGCAGTGGTCGAGCGGCCCATTGGTTCTCTGCAGATCAATCCGCGCAACGCGCGGACCCATGGCAAAAAGCAGATCAACCAGATCGCCGCTAGCATCAAGGAGTTCGGCTTCACTAATCCGGTCTTGGTTAACGAGATAGGGATGGTTATCGCCGGTCATGGCCGTGTTGCTGCCGCCGATATGCTGGGAATGACGGTGGTGCCGACTATCGAACTCAGCCATATGACGCCCGACCAACTCCGCGCCTATGTTCTGGCCGACAACCGGCTGGCCGAACTGGCGGGTTGGGATAAGGACATCCTGAGCATTGAATTGGGGGAGCTGATCGAGCTGGATCTTGACTTCGACATCGAGATCACGGGTTTCGCGACCGTCGATATCGACAAGTTGATGAGTCCGGCGGAGGCCCCCATCGCTGATCCCGCCGACGCCTTTCCGGAGCCGGCCGAACAGGCTATCAGCCGTGTGGGGGACTTGTGGGAAATGGGCCCACACCGCTTGCTCTGCGGTAATGCCCTCGATCCTGGCTGCTACGCCATGCTTATGGCCGGTGAGCTGGCCCAGATGGTGTTCACAGACCCACCTTACAACGTTCCCATTGCCGGTCACGTCAGCGGCATGGGCCGTGCTCAACACCGCGAGTTCGTCATGGCAACCGGTGAGATGTCGTCCAAGGGGTTCACGGCGTTCCTGATAAATTTCTTGGGCGCCTCGGCCAGCTACTGCACGGATGGGGCGATCATGTTCGTGTGCATGGATTCCCAGTGCCAGCAGATGATTTTTGCGGACACCCGTAGCGACATTGAAGTCGAAGGTGGCGAAGGTCTTCCCGGCAGGCAGACCGGATTGATCGCGGTGCCGTTGGATGCGTCGGGATGTACGGTCAGCAACCTCGATC